>NZ_BAAGRD010000013.1:0-16887 GCF_054783135.1 Niabella terrae | reverse complement strand
AAAAATGGCTCACTCATTTATTTGAGAATATCAATCAAACCAAAATGACCGAACTGCATAAGCTGTTACCGCAGAACTACGAGAATCCCGTCAAATAACATTGTAGGGGTTCGTCGACAGCATACCTCAAAGCTGACGGAGAAGCACCATTGGGTTTACTTGACAATTTACCAAGACAGCACTTTTGAATTTACATTGACAGGTATTCGTGCAGACAAAAACCAGATTGATATTGACAATCCAAAATCTATTGAACAGTTTTTACCTAAAACAGGTTCTTTGGACAATTTTGTTAGTGCCACAGGATCATTGGATTTTTTTACCAAGCACCAGCACTTAGTCAGCCTGTATCACAAAGAAAGTCAGTAAGACCCACTTTATCATTGCTTCATTGATTCGGGTGAAAAAATCGTTCGCGTTACAATTCCCGGTCTCAACAATCAGCCACCTGCATTACAGGCTGGCCAGGCTTTCTTCCAGCGCCCGGATCTTTTCTTCCGTATCTGTCTTTTTCTTGCGTTCCAGCGCTACGATTTCCGGTTTGGCATTCTGGACGAAACGCTCGTTGCCCAGTTTCTTTTCTACAGAGGTCAGGAAACCTTTCAGGTAGCCTATTTCCTTCTCAAGACTTTCTTTCTGTGCCTCGGTATCGATGGCGATATCCGGTAGAATATAATAACGGTCTTTTTCCACCAGGGTATTGATGCACTTTTCGACTCCCTTTTCCGTGAATTGTATTTCGGAGAGAAAGCCCTGTTGTTGCAAGATACCCAGAATGGGCTGGTAACGATTATGATCAGTAGCCTCAACGAATAACTGGACCGGATCTTTGGGCTTGATATTGTTTTTTACCCGGACATCCCGCAGGGTGCTAATGGCCTGTTTTAAAAGTTGTCCCTGGGCGAGTACCGCTTCATTGGTTGCTCCAATATTATCAAACCGGCTGATGGCCAGCGGCGTTTGGGCAGCATCCAGTAACACATTTATTTCCTCGGTTATAAATGGCATATAGGGATGCAGCAGTTGTAGTAATTCCGTGAAAAAGGCTTTTGCAGCGTTCAGTTTCCGGCTGCTGGTGGCCGTACCGTAAGCCGGCTTCTGCCATTCCAGGTACCAGGAACAGAAATCGTCCCAGATAAGGGTATAAATCTGTTTGAGCGCTTCACTCAGTTTAAAATCGTCCTGGAGCCGCTGAATTTCTTTTTTGGCTTCATTGATCCGCTGCCGCAGCCATAAGGAAGCAAAATCGTCTTCTCCCTGTCCGCTGATCAAACCATTGGGATTGTTTTCCCACATTTTGATCAGTTTCAGGGCGTTCCACATTTTATTGTTGAAATGACGACCCTGTTCCAGACTGGCTTCATCAAATAGTAAATCATTACCGGCAGGAGAGGAGATCATGATCCCGAATCGCACGGCATCGGCGCCATAGGTATCGATCAGTTGTAACAGGTCCGGGGAATTGCCCAGTTGCTTGCTCATTTTGCGGCCCTGTTTGTCCCGGACCATTCCGGTAAAATAGACGTCTTTAAAAGGAATTTGCTTTTCATATTCCAGTCCGGCCATTACCATACGGGCCACCCAGAAGAAAATAATGTCCTGGCCGGTTACGAGTACCGATGTCGGATAATAATAGCTGATATCCGGATTGCCGGGCTGCGTAATGCCGTGAAAGACTTCGCTGGGCCATAGCCAGGAAGAGAACCAGGTATCCAGAACATCTTCGTCCTGGCGCAATTTGGTATGGGTTGGCGATAATCCGGCTTGCTGATCGGAAGCCGCTTTCTGCTGCAGGGCTTCAGCTTCGGTGGCTGCCACGAAAATATTGCCCGCTTCATCATACCAGGCGGGTATTTGCTGGCCCCACCACAGTTGCCGGCTAATACACCAGTCCTTGACATTTTCCAGCCAGTATTTATAGGTAGCCAGAAAACGGTCGCCTGGATGGATCCGGATCTCACCGCTGACAACAGCGTCTAGCGCCGGGCCTGCCAGCTCCTTCATCTTCAGGAACCACTGGGTAGATATTTTCGGCTCTACGACCGCATTACTGCGCTGGGAGAAACCATTTTTATTGACAATATCTTCAGTTTTAACAAGGGCGCCGGCTGTTTCCAGGTCTTTGGCGATCAACTGGCGTACTTCGAATCGGTCTTTTCCGATATAGAGACCGGCCGCTTCACTTAAACTGCCGTCATCATTGAGTGTATCGATAACTTCCAGGTTATGTTTCAGCCCCAGATTATAATCATTCAGATCATGGGCGGGCGTCACTTTCAGGGCCCCGGTACCAAATTCCTTGTCCACATATTCATCCAGAATAACAGGAATACGCCTGTTGACCAGTGGTACAAATGCATAGGCGCCTTCCAAATGCCGGTGACGGTCATCTGTCGGATTAACAGCGATCGCCGTATCGCCGAGGATGGTCTCCGGGCGGGTAGTGGCAATGGTGATATATTCGGCCTGGTCCCCGGGGCGGTCCAGCCGGTAGCGGACATAGTAGAGCTTACTCTGCACTTCCCGGTATTCCACTTCCTCGTCGCTCAGCGCGGTCTTTGCTACCGGATCCCAGTTTATCATACGGGCACCCCTGTAAATCAGTCCTTTACGGTATAAATCCACAAATACCTGGATCACAGCCTTATAATAATGGTCATCCATGGTAAAGTTTACCCGGTCCCAATCGACACTGCAACCCAGTCTTTCTATCTGGTTATATATAATACCACCATATTTTTCCTTCCATTCAAAAGCGTATGCTAAAAAAGCGTCCCGGCTGAGGCTGTTTTTGTCAATGCCCTTTTCCTTCAGCATCTGTACCACTTTGGCCTCGGTTGCAATAGAAGCATGGTCACTACCCGGCACCCAGCAGGCATTATAGCCACTCATGCGCGCCCGGCGCACCAGGATATCCTGAACCGTTTCATTCAGGGTATGACCCATATGGAGTACCCCGGTGACATTTGGCGGCGGGATGACGACTGTAAACGGAGGTCTTTCATCCGGTACGCTTTTAAAGAAATCCCCGTCCTTCCAGATCTGGTTCCACCTATTTTCTACGCCCTGAGGCTCAAAGTTCTTTGACAATTCCATAAGGGTGCAAAATTACTGCTTTTGGCCATTTTTACGAAGGGATTCGGGAATTAAACCATCGCAGGTGGCGCATACGGGTCATCACCTGATTAGGTGATTGCCCGGGTGCCTTAAAAATATTAAGTTTAAAGATTCAAACGCCATGCAATGACTAAACCAACATTAACCCAACAGGATTTTACAGATGCGGCCCGGCAGCTGGATTGTGAAGTAGCGGCCATTCGTGCAGTTGCAGAAGTTGAAAGCCGCGGCGACGGATTTCTTCCCGGCGGCGAGCCCAAGATACTTTTCGAACGTCATATCTTTTCAAAAAGAACCGGCGGGGTATTCGACCGCAGTCACCCCAATGTTTCCAATCCGCAATCCGGCGGATATGGTACCGCCGCGTCCCAACACAAACGGCTGCAGGAAGCGGTACCGCTGAACCGGAATGCGGCCCTGATGTCTGCCTCCTGGGGGAAGTTCCAGATTATGGGATTTAATTATTCACTGGCTGGCTTTAATTCGCTCCAGGAATTCATCAACGCGATGTACAGTGGCGAGCGGGCCCATCTTTTTGCTTTCGTGAGCTATATCCGTAATAGTTTCCTTGATGATGAGCTTCGGGAGAAGCGATGGGCTGATTTTGCCAGAAAATACAATGGCCCGGATTACCGAAAAAACAATTACGATAAAAAGATGGCTCAGGCATACAGTCGTTTTAAATCCGGCGGCCGCAGTATGGCTACGTCCCGATCGAAAGATAAACCTGCCGGAAAGCAGCGCGCTACAGGCGGAAAAGCAAATCCGGTCAGGGTTCCGGTATATTTTTAAATGCAGCTGGGTAGCTTAGGTTTTCGAAAATTATTTTTCAGCCCTATAGATACAACAGATCCCCAGACTCAGGGGACGAAAACTCGATTTTTTAAATCCCGTTTTTTCCAGGATCTCCGTGAAAGCCGATCGTTCCGGAAATGCCTGGGCTGAAGCGTTCAGGTATTTGTAGGCCTCCGCATTCTGTTTAAAAGCCGAAGCAATTTTTGGGGCTACAATTTGCATATAAAGGCGGTAGATTCCCTGTACCAATGGTATTCTGGGCTTGGAGAATTCGATGATCAGCAACTGGCCGCCGGGAGCCAGTACCCGGTTAATTTCTTTGAGTCCTTTTTCGAGGTTTTCAAAATTCCGGACGCCGAATGCAGCCATGGTCATATCGAAACTGTTGTCAGGAAACTGAAGGTTTTCCGCATCGCCTGATTCGAGCCGGATCCGGGAATCCAGTTGCTCCCGGTTGACTTTCTGACGGCCAATTTCCAGCATCTGCGCTGAAATATCAATACCGGTAATATGCTGCGGATTTAAAATTTTTGCAGCCCGGATGGCCATGTCGCCCGTACCGGTGGCAATGTCCAATATCTGTTTCGGCTGATAACGGCGCATCATTTTCAATGCCTTATTGCGCCAGGTAACATCGATTCTTGCAGAAAGGAAGCGATTCATAAAATCGTACCGACCTGCGATACTGTTAAACATTTCGGCTACCTGCTCTTTCTTGGTTTTTTCCGAAGTTTCGTACGGAATAATATGGTCGTGCGGTTGTACTGACATGGGCTGCAAAGATAGGATTTCAACAGCCATCGGATATACCGTCATCCTGCGGGGGTAATTTAGAGACTGGGGGCTGGCGGATAACCGTATTTGTGCTATTTTTATTGCTGTTCTGAGAAATTCCATGAGTACAGTATTTAAGTATATCGAGTTTGACGTGTTGTCTTCAACACCCAAATACCTGCAACTGGCACAATCCGTCATTAAGGCTATTGCGTCGGGGAAATTGAAATATGATGAAATTCTGCCTTCCATCAATGAAATGAGCTTTGAATTCGACATTTCCCGGGATACGGCCGAGAAAGCTTACAAGCACCTTAAAAAAATGGGTGTATTGGGCTCGGTACCGGGCAAGGGTTATTTTGTAAAGACGGTACAGGTAAAGCATGATGCCAAAGTGTTTCTGATGTTTAATAAACTCAGTGCACATAAGAAGATTATTTACGATTCTTTTGTGAAGACCCTGGGAGGTCAGGCAACCATTGACTTTTACATCTACAATAATGATTTCAATCTTTTCAAGAAAATACTTTCTTCGGCCGGCAAGCATTATACCCATTATGTGATTATTGCTCATTTTCTGGAAAGCGGCGAAAACGCCTATGAGATTCTGAATTCGATTCCCAAAGACCGGCTGATCCTGTTGGACAAGCTGGTGCCCGGTGTAACGGGTGAGTTCAGCGCCGTTTACGAGAATTTTGAGAAAGACATATATGGGGCATTGGAAGCGGGACTGGAACGCCTCAAAAAGTACGAAGAGCTGAAAATAATCGTCCCGTCCTATACGTATTTTCCGGATGAGATTACCCGGGGATTTCGGCGTTTCTGTCAACAATATGCTTTTGGCGCCTCTGTGGTCAATGATGTCCGTCAGGAAAAGCTCAGTAAGAAAGTGGCTTATATCAGCCTGATGGAAGATGACCTGGTCACCCTGATTGAAAGAATTAACGACTCCGATTTTCAGATCGGACGAGACATCGGCGTGATTAGTTATAATGAAACGGCGTTGAAAAAGCTGATACTGCAGGGGATTACGACTTTTTCAACCGATTTTGAGGCCATCGGCCGTGAAGCGGCAAAACTGGTATTGGACAATACCCGGAAGAAGATTGAAGTGCCCTTTTATCTTACTCTGCGTCCTTCGCTGTAAGGCCGTATTTCCGGAACCGGTTAATTTTGCGGGATCTGGCTCCAAAAGGCCCCGGATTTTAAACTTTTTTTATGCAGATTATTTCGGCATCATATGTAAAAAGCAGCCCTGATAATATACAGTGTCCGGCACCGGACCGGCCCGAGTATGCATTTATCGGACGCAGCAATGTGGGCAAGTCTTCCCTGATAAATATGCTGACCGGCAAATCCGGACTGGCCAAGACTTCTGCGGCACCGGGTAAAACCCAGCTCATCAATCATTTTGACATCCAGTCCTACCTGATTCATGCTTCAGGAAAAAAGGCAATGGGTTGGTATCTCGTGGATTTACCGGGATACGGCTATGCTAAAGTTTCCCAGAAACAACGCAGTACCTGGCAACAGATGATTGCCGGATATATTCGTAAACGGGAAAATCTGGGTAATCTGTTTGTTTTAATCGACAGCCGCCATGAACCCCAGGCCATTGATCTGGAGTTCATCCGTCAGCTCGGTGACTGGGGCGTGCCCTTCTCCGTCGTTTTTACCAAAGCGGATAAAAACAAGCCATTGGTCACCGAACGAAATACAACACTTTTCATGGATCGCTTAAGGGAAGACTGGGAGCCACTTCCGGAACATTTTATTACAGCGGCCACTACTGCTGCGGGAAGGGATAAACTGCTGGATTATATCAGTGAGCTCAATGCCGGTTATATGAGGATTAAGAAAGATTAAGCTTAATCAACCGGGCGATTCTAAGTAGGAAGGAAGGCGCTGTCCTGGGATTAAAAATTAGGGCAGGATTGCTGAAGAATCTTTTATAATTTTGTCGGAATGGGAAAATTTTCAAAACTAATGGTGACCGCATTATTTCTGATTACCGTATTGGTCTTCCTGAAAGCCAACCAGGCATCGAAAGCCTTCGAAACCAGCCAGGCCTACAGAATTTTGCAGTTAACCCGCAAGTAAACGATTAAGCCGGAAATTTAGCTAAGAACTTAAACAGGACCGCTGTTCTATAGTTCCTGAAGCATTTGCACGACATTTTCGCGTTTCAATATCAGGTAGCCGAGACGATCCCTGCTGATGCCCTCTTTTAACTGATAGCTAAATTGCAGTGCATCTTCCGTAACGGTGGTTTTGAAATGGCGAAAACTGATATGGGACTGTTCCTGCAGTTCTTCTCCAATTTCATAGAGATGGGTGGAAAGTATAAAAAGTGAACTTTTTACCTTGATCAGTCCATTGATAACGGCCAATGAGCAACGCATGGCGTCCTGCATATTGGTGCCTTTGAAAAGTTCATCGATCAGGACCAGCCATTTCCTGCCATCACTGATTTTTTCAACCGTATTCTTGACCCGTTGCACTTCATTGAAAAAATAACTTTCACCTTTGATGATATTGTCGACGACATTGATATTACTGATCAGTCCGTCAAACAAAGTCAGTTTCATCGATGCTGCAGGAACCCCCATGCCAAGATGCGCCAGGAAAACAGCCGTGCCTACGGATTTAATCAGGGTGGATTTACCCGCCATATTAGCTCCTGTCAGAAAAAGGAAATTATGATGGGGGCTCATCTGCAAATGATAGGGGACGGGATGCTGCAGTAAAATATGATAGAGTCCCTGTGCTTCAATCATGGGATGGTCCTGCACAACAAATTCCGGAAAATGGAGTTGATGTACTTTAGTGGCCATGGCCATCGAATACCAGCCGTCCAGCCGGCTGTAGATATCAATTAATTCCAGCAATTGTCTTTTGTAATTCCCCCGCACAGCAGCGGCAAAATAGAGTTTTTTGTGCCGGCTGACAGCTTCCGGGTCATCAATTTCTGCCATTTGAAGGAAAGGCTGGATTTTGAGGAGCTGGTGGATGCGATCGATATAGATACGGACCGAGACCGGCAGATCCAGGCGGTCCAGCAAAATCCGGATTTTATCGATGCCTCTGAAAAAGTCAACAAAATGTTTTATGGAGAAACGGACCATGGAATAGTCTGCACTGTGAAACATCCGGTACATCAGGGCATTCAGTGCCGAAGGTTTTTCTCCCGCATTATCAAGTGCATAGTCCAGAAATTTATACATTACCAGTATGGTTCCGTTGGAAATTTCTTCCGGCCAGTCATCAATGTGTGCGATCAATTCCCGAAGGATCTGCTGGGTGCCCTTGATTTGTTGGATATCGTTATGGGGCTGATTAAAAAATACCTTCAGCCAGTTTTTGCCGCCTTCGGTTCGGGTAAAATCCAGGCGATGGAAGACAGACTGTTCTTCTTCCGGGTGAAAGATGGCAATATCGTTAAAAGAAACTTCGTCTATTTGCATATCAATCGTTTGCAGATACCAAATGAAATTAAGTCCGGTAAAGACCGAGCAGGCCTTACCGGTCAAATATCAGTCGTGCTCCCTTTACAGACTCGTCCCATTGTCCATTTCCATAAACCAGGTGTCCATTTACAAAACTATGGGTGATACTGGCCGGAAATTCAAAGGGACCACCATCACTACCCGCTTTTTCGAAGGGGCTCCAGCCGCATTTATAATAGATCCGGTCGGGCGTCACTTTTTCAGGACGCTGCGGATCCACTATTACCAGATCGGCAAAATAGCCTTCCCGGATAAAGCCCCGTTCCTTGATCTGGAAGCAGGTAGCAACGGCATGACTCATTTTTTCCGCTATTTTTTCCAGCGAGATCCTGCCGATGCTGTGGTAATACAGCATCAGCGGTAAAGCATGTTGCACCAGGGGCAGACCCGCGTGTGCTTTCAGGTAAGGTTCATTTTTCTCATCAAATGTATGCGGCGCATGATCGGTGGCGATGACATCGAGCCGGTCATCCAGCAGGGCCTGCCACAGCGCCGCCTTGTTTTCCGCTGCCTTGATCGCCGGATTACATTTAATGAAGTTGCCCAGTCGGGGATAATCATCTGCAGTAAAATGCAGGTGGTGAACACAGACTTCAGCAGTAATCCTTTTATCTTTTAAAGGCAGCATATTGGTGAATAACTGAAGTTCCTTTGCTGTACTAATGTGCAGGATATGTAGCCGGGAATTGTGTTTTTTAGCCAGCTGTACCGCAAAAAATGAAGATTCGAAGCAGGCTTCCTCATTTCTGATAACCGGGTGATCCGCTGCCGTGAGCGGGCGGTCCAGCTGCAGGGCGCGGTCCATATTGGCCCGGATAATCCTTTCGTTCTCACAATGGGTTGCAATCAGTAATTCACTGTCGCCAAAGATTTTTTCTAATACTAATGGGTTGTCAACCAGCAGATTACCTGTGCTGCTGCCCATAAAAACCTTGATGCCGCAAATCCGGTCTTTAAAGGCATTGGCCGTGAGCGCAGCCTCGGCATTCGTATTATTGGTGCCCATAAAAAAAGAATAATTAGCTAGGGAATTGTGCCGGGCTATCTCATACTTATCTTCCAGCAGCTCCAGGGTAAAGGCTGGAGGTACCGTATTGGGCATTTCCATAAAACTGGTTACCCCGCCGGCTACGGCTGCCCGACTCTCGGTATAGATGGTGGCTTTATGGGTAAGGCCGGGCTCTCTGAAATGAACCTGGTCATCGATCACACCAGGTAACAGGTATTTACCGGTACCATCGATTTCGGTATGCTTTTCCGGAACCATAATCCCAGGGGCTATTTTCTCGATTCGCCCCCCTCTAATCAACAGATCCTGAACACTTATTGTTCCTTCATTGACAACCTGTATATTTTTTAAAAGATATATTTGCATGGTTTTTGTTTTGTGAGTGCATGTTACGGGCCGTCAACCGGCTTCAGATGGAAGAAACGGTATCGAAACACCCTGACTGTCAGGGAATGCGCTGCAAAAATTCCGGCACCCCGTAACCTGACTATCGCCATAAAAATAGATATTCGTAGTTTAAACCTTATCAATAAATGATGCAATTTAAGAAATACCTGCCTGCGCTTGCCATTTCCCTGATGCCGGCGTTCGCTTTTTCCCAGACAACCAACCTGCCGAGGGGGGACAAACAGGAAATTATCCTGGAACGACTGGAAATCAAAGCGCAGCGGGATTCTGCACTGAATTTCAGTAAAATCAAGCCTTATAGCAGGGAATCTTACGTACCCGCCGTCCACCGGTACCTGAACGAGGATTCCTCCATGGTGCAGCTCACCGATGTGGACCGGTATTATATGCGCAGCCTGCTGGCGAATAATCTGGAATGGGTGCCGGAAGATGAAAGGGACCAGTTTCGCAGTAAAAAGCCTTTCCTTAAGACCTTTTATCAATATCCTGCAGGACTCTATGAAACACATTCTAAGGATTTTGATTTCAGCATCAATCCGGTTTTGAACATCGGACTCATGTCAGAGAGTGGTAATGACCAGCGTTTGTTCTATAATACACGTGGCGCGACCCTGCGGGGGCGGATCGCTGATAAAATCGGCTTTTTTGCCACGATTACCGATAATCAGGAACGTTATCCCGCTTATGTGCAGGATTGGGAAGCCGAGCGTAGTGCGGTACCCGGGGCCGGTTATTATAAGGGTTTTAAAGCCGCGGGCGGGTATGACTATTTTGACGCCCGGGGCTACCTGAGTTTTGGTGTGACCAAATATATTGATGTGACATTTGGGTACGACAAAAATTTTATCGGCAGCGGCCAACGCAGCCTCTTTCTGAGCGATTTTGGTAATAATAACCTCTTTCTGCGTTTGAATACCCGGATTTGGAAATTTAATTACCAGAACCTGTTTATGGAACTCCAGAATGCCTATATGCGGGGAGGAGATAAATTATTAGGGAAAAAGTATGCGGCCCTACACCACCTGGATATCGATGTCACCAAATGGCTGAATCTGGGATTGTTCGAAGGTGTTGTTTTCGGCCGAACCAATCATTTTGAGTTTGGCTATCTGGTACCGGTGATTTTCTACCGTTCCATTGAACGGAATAACGGCAGTCCGGACAATAGCGTCATTGGGTTTGATTTTAAAGCCAATGTTGCCAAAACGGCCCAATTCTATGGCCAGCTATTGCTTGATGAGTTCAAGCTAAAGGAAATGAAGGGCAATAAGGGCTGGTGGGGCAATAAATACGGTTTTCAGTTGGGGGCCAAGTATATTGATGCCTTCAAAATTGAGAACCTGGATCTGCAGCTTGAATGGAACCGGGTGCGTCCCTTTACCTATTCCCATGGAGACTCTGTCGCCAACTACTCCCACTATAATCAGCCGCTGGCACACCCGCTTATGGCGAATTTCAATGAATGGATTGGTGTAGCCCGCTACCGGCCTTTTCCGCGCTGGATGGCTGAAGGCCGGATCATGTTCTATACCCAGGGTCTGGACAGTACGGCTGATGTAAATTATGGTAGTAATCTGTTTCTGCCTTATGTGACCCGAAGTCTGGATTATGGCAACCATATCGGCACCGGTTGGAAATCAGATGCAGCGCTGGCCAGTCTCTTGCTTTCTTATGAACTGAGAGAAAATCTTTTTATTGAGTTTTTGGGGATGATACGTAAACAGCGTTATAAAGCACCCCCCGCCCGACCGACCAGGAGCAGTACCATGCTGAACCTGGGACTGCGCTGGAATATTGGTCGCAGGGATATGTATTTTTAAGACTTTAAAAGGCATCTTTGACACTGTTGCGTATAATTTTATGGGGTCTCTTTTCATTAACCGCTGTAGGCTGGCAACAACAGGATATCATTTACTGGTCTGCCGGTCGTAAGCTGGTGCTGAGCGATTTTAAGGTGGTGGATGATGACAGCCCGCTGATGCGCAAAGAAGCCGCTGCCATTACCCGAACGGGTATCACTTATTCCATGAATGCTTCCAGGAGTTCCAGGTCCTCCACCGTCACGCTGGAAGTATTTGCTACCGTACACCGATCTCATACGTATATCAGAAAAAGCCGGCTGCAAATGGAACCGGAGCGCATCCGTTACCTGCTCAACCACGAACAGAAGCATTTTGATATTTCTGAAATATTTGCCAGGGAAGCCACCCGGGATCTGGTTCGGAAGAACGCTACCAAAAATTATCAGCAGGAGCTGGCGGATCTGGTCAAAGCTCGATTTAAGGAAGCAGAAGCTTTTCAAAAACGGTATGATGCAGCGACCAATAATGGACGGGATGCCCAACGTCAGGCGATCTGGGATGGCATCATCAGCCGGCGCCTGAAATCACTGGAGGCCTACCGGAATAAGAAAGTGATCAAAAAAATTGTATTCTGACTGCGGAAGCGGATTCCGGAAGGCTATCATCCGATCCATTCACTGAGCTCCAGCCACCGGAGTTCCTTTTCATCCAGTAATGGGGTGATCTGCCCCATTCTTTCGGAGAGTTCCTGTAACTGGGCATAGTCCAGCGTGCCTTCGTTTAATTTTTTGGTAATATCGTTTTTCTCGGTAGTCAGTGCTTCAATCTCCTGTTGCAGGATTTCGAATTCCCGTTTTTCTTTAAAAGATATTTTTTTCTTTTCCGGGGGTGGAGGAGGCGCCGCTTCCGGGGCGGGAGAAGCCGTCGCCTGACGGGCGCCCATTACCTGCTTCCTGCCTTCTTCCTGCTCACGATATTGACTGTAATTGCCCGGGAAATCGCTGATGCGCCCATCGCCTTCAAAAACCAACAGGTGATCAACCAACCGGTCCATAAAATAGCGATCGTGACTGACGATGAGCAGACAGCCGGGAAAATCCATCAGGAAATTTTCCAGCACCCCCAGCGTAGGCAGGTCCAAATCGTTGGTGGGTTCATCCAGGATTAGGAAATTGGGATTGCGGAATAGAATGGAAAGCAGGTGCAGCCTACGCTTTTCACCACCGCTGAGTTTGCTGATATAGGTATATTGTTTATCGGCATTGAACAGAAAGAGTTCCAGGAACTGGGAGGCGCTTAAACTGCCACCGCCGGCCAGCGGAAAATGTTCTGCAATCTCCTTAACATATTCAATGACCCGCATATCGTTTTTTACAACCAGTCCCTGCTGATCGTAGTTGCCAAAGACAACAGTGTCGCCAATATTGATTTTGCCGCTGTCCGGGGGCAGCAGTCCCTGGAGGATATTGATAAAGGTAGACTTGCCGGCACCGTTTTTTCCAATAATTCCGACACGTTCACCTTTACTGAAGGTATAGTCGAAGCCTGACAGAATTATCTTTTCACCATAAGCCTTGTGGACTTTTTTCATTTCCACGATTTTGCCACCAAGCCGGTTCATTTTAACCTGCAACTGCAGTTGCTCATTCGTGACCTGCTGTTTGGCCTTTTGTTCGACCTGGTAAAAATTGTCCTGCCGGCTCTTTGATTTGGTAGTGCGGGCCCGCGGTTGTTTGCGCATCCATTCCAGTTCCCGGCGGTATAGGTTTCTGGCTTTATCTATACTGGCGATATCGTTTTCGATGCGCTGGGCTTTCTTTTCCAGATAATTTTCATAATCGCCCTTGTGTACATAGAGTTGACTGTCCGCCATTTCCCAGATTTCATTACAGACCGTATCCAGGAAATAGCGGTCATGCGTCACCAGCAGCAGGGTCAGGCTCTCTTTGTTCAGAAAATGTTCCAGCCATTCTACCATTGAGACATCCAGGTGGTTGGTCGGCTCATCCATAATCAGCAGTACGTGCTTGTGTTCAAAGCCGATATCGATAAGGGTCCGGGCCAGGGCAACCCTTTTTTTCTGGCCGCCGCTGAGGTTTTTAACCAGGCTGTCCAATTGATGAATATTGAGCTTGCCAAAAATCTGTTTGACTTTAGCCTCGAAATCCCAGGCCCCCAGCTCTTCCATTCCTGCCAATGCCGCGGCGATCCGGTCTGCATCACCGGAGTCCGTAGCTGATTCATATTCCCGAATGGCCAGGATCGTTGGATTATCGTGAAAAAATACATTCTCCGCCACCGATTTTTCATTATCCAGATCGGGTTCCTGTTCGAAGAGCACCACATCGACGTCTTTGTGAATCCAGAGTTTACCCGTATCCGGCGTTTCCCGACCGGCGAGAATTTTCAAGAGGGTAGACTTGCCACTGCCGTTACGGGCGACCAGTGCAATTTTATCACCTTCCTGTATGTGAAATGAAATATTGGAGAATAAGGGCTGGATGCCGTAGCTCTTTTCCAGACCTTCTGCGGATATATAATGCATTTGACTATAATAGCTTGTGTTTTAACCCCTGTCATCCGGGGAGCTGAACCGGAGCTGCAGCAGCAGCAGGCGCAAAGGTAGGCAGATTAGATTTTAAGACTTCCTAAAATGCCGGGTAACCCACTGTTCAGGGAAGCTGCCCATAGGGCAGGCGGATAGCCCTGGGGCGGTAATGATCCGGGTTCGCCCGGCCGTTGGTACAGGCGGATATACAGTCGGCATAGCCATTGATACAATAAGTTACCAACAGTCCCCTGTCATCGCTGTATTGGGGGTGTAAGGCGGGGGTATACCAGAAAGGATAATGTCCGTTTAAACTGTCCGCTATTGTATATACGACTTTTCTTTCGGTGAAAGGACCGGTAGGGTTGCTGGCAGTAGAAGCAAATATCCGTTTGCCCTGGTCACAGCCGACACTGAATTCGGTAGAAATTAGTACCAGTTTGTCGCGGTAGCGCTGCAGGGCGGTACCGTTACTGGCGGCGGTGGTAATGACTGCGGCATCGGATCCACGATGCGACCAGGAACTTCCATTCCAGAAACTCCATCTGAGCGCATTATTCAGATCAATGCGGGCCAGATGGATATTGGATTCAATAAATCCGGAAGAATAGCCATAGGCATAAATGTAGTTGTCCAGGGAATCCCTTACAAACCCTGTTACATAATCCACCGGACCAAAATCCGGTAGCGGCAGGTACCGGTGCACTTCTAAAGTATGGATATCCATTTGGGCAAAATAATGCCGCCCCGTCGCTTCAAATCCGAAGTTGCCGGTTCCTTTTTTTCGAAGCTCGGTAAGGTAGATATAAGCGGCTCCCTTCCATTCAAATCCATGGGAGGGCCAGAACCAGGTACTGTCCGCTTCACTTATTTTGAAGAAGTTTTTGTTACCTGGCGGCCTGCCTGTCAGGGTTTGCATTTGCGACCAGTCATCTTTTTGTTGCACCAGCAGGCAATTGCGGGCCTGAAACAGACAGGGAATGGTGCCGGTTTCGGGATCGTAATCCCCAATATGGCTGTCCCCCATCATCCATAATACTTTCCCGTTACTTAAGCTCAGGGAGAGGGCGCCGTCCGAGGCAACCCAATGCCCGGGGCTATCGGTATTCTGTTGGAAGAACTTTATTACGGCGGTGTCCCGGACTGCTTTCAGCCCGACTAATGAATCGGCGTTATGCGTTTTCTGTTGACAGGACTGCAGCTGTACTGCGGCAGTAAAAATCAACAGAGATGTTTTAATTAAAAGCTGCATCATATGGATATCCGGCTTTCAACTGCAATCAGAAACTTATTGTCGTACTTGCAAATAGGTGGACAAAGAGGCGCCTGCGATTTTCTCCCAGTTGCCTAAGCTACTGCTGCGCGTATATGTCTTTCCACCCATCCGGCTCCCAAAACTAAACGATATATTCTTTTCAGTGGGCAAATATTCATAGCTGGTGAAAAATGGCTGATCCAGCCTGAGCTGGTATTGGCTTAGATCGATCAGGTGCCAACCCTTGGATGCAGGTATTTGGCGGATAATCTGCATACTGTTTAATTTTTTCCCGGGTCGGTCATTTTCAACCTGATAGAAATTGATTCTCAACAGTAAGGTATCGCCTTTACCATACCGGATCATCAATGCGCTTTTCAGGATCAGGGTAGGGCGGTCTATATTTATAAAACGTGCCGCAAAACCCAAAAGTCTTTAGCTTTTGGGATGTAAGGCACAAGAAAAGTTTAGCCCTGTGAAAGCATATACTGACGGACAGTTTCAGGACTTGCTTCTCCAATAGAGCAAACGAAGCACCCATCCGACCAGAAAGTATGTTCTTTCCGTAAGTTTCTTTGTTAATATGTTTTTGTGCTTTTGCCAAATTGCAATAGTGCTTTCCTGCTTTAACTTGCGAACATGGAAGTAAGAAAATGGATGTGGTCAATATCGCTTTCAAATACTTCAATTTAAAAATCAGATTTAGCAGTAATTGACTGCATAATAAACTTCCTGACATGATCCCAACCACCAATCAGCAGCTTTTTAGGATACTTGCATAAAAATTAGATCGTATTTTAAGCAATGCATTGAACAATTTGTGGAAGTATAACTGCTTATAAGGTTTTTTAACATTATTATTGTGTATTAATAGTTATCTTTAATTATACTTATTGAAAATATAAGTAGTATATTCTATACATTATATATCTCAGTTGATCCATAATTGAAATTAATACATAAGACATACCGTTTTGCATTGTTGCCGACAAAGCAACAGGAACTGCTTTTGAGTAAGCATTTCGGGTGTGTGCGTTTTGTGTTCAATCATTTTTTGAACGAAAGAATTGAGCAGTATAAGGAGAATAAAAAATCAGATAATTATCTTAAACAGTCCGGTGCTTTGACCCAGTTAAAAAAGAAAGAAGCAACTGAATGGTTAAAGGAAGTAAACAGTCAAACATTACAAACCGCCCTGCGAAATTTAGACACCGCCTTTGTGAACTTCTTTAGAGGCAATGCTAAGTTCCCCCGATTTAAAAGTAAACGGAGAAAAAATAGTTTCACAGTTCCGCAATTTGTTGAAGTGAGTAATGGGAAATTGTTTTTCCCAAAATTTAAAGATGGTATTAAAATAATTGAACATAGAGAATTAAAGGGTGAAGTGAAGCATTGTACTGTATCTAAAACACCAACAGGCAAGTACTTTGTATCCATACTTTGTGAAGTGCAGTATCAACCATTGGAGCCAACAAAAAAACAGGTGGGCATTGACTTAGGAATTAAAGATTTTGCGGTTACTTCCGATGGCATAAGGTTTATAAATGTAAACCTCTAACGAGGACGGCCACTGTTTTCTGATTTGATGCTTTTAGATTTGATATTCATTTTCAAAAAAGGATATCAATGAATGAGCAAACATCAAGTCCTGCAATCGTTCGCCGCAGTTCTGA
>NZ_BAAGRD010000012.1:0-277595 GCF_054783135.1 Niabella terrae | reverse complement strand
TCTTGGATTACTTCAAGGAGTTGCAATCACGCCATCAGGTTAGCTAAGGAACCGCCGTATACGGAACCGTACGTACGGTGGTGTGGGAGGTCAGGTAGCGAAATAATCGCTACCTTCCTACCCGATTACTTATTGCGCCAAGTCATTTCAACTGGGATAACATATCAATTTAGAAGGTTATACAAAAGATAAACATAAGAAGGAGGCCGACAAGAGGCCTCCTTTGCTGAACAGGTGCGGGTTACCAGGAAATTTCACCATTGGTCGGATTGGTCTCTTCACTGAAGAATTTTCCTGTCGGACCATTTTTATCTACCAAGGCGTATTTAATAATACGTTGAGCAGCGACGCTGACCTCACCTCCATTGAAAAATGTAAAATCGGTTTTTGTTAATCCCGGGCACACTGCATTTACTTTAAAGTTGGTGTCACGCAATTCATAGGCGAGCTGTATAGTGTACATGTTCAACGCTGCTTTTGAGATAGCATAAACACCATATTTGGCATAGTTATAGGCCGGCCAGTTCGGATCGCTCTGTAAGGAAAGAGAACCGACGCTGGTACTCACATTCACTATTCTCGGTTCTGGGGACTGCCGCAACAGATCAATAAATGCTTGTGTAACGCTTGCCACTCCGATTACATTTGTCTTGAGCGCCTCCAGGTACTGAGTGGTTGTGGCGTCCAAAACGGTATATGGATCGCTCCCACCATTAATACCCGCATTGTTAATAAGGATATCCAGCACTGGCGTCTTGCCGCCAATTTCTACCCGGGCAGTTTGAACCGATTGATCATCGGTGACATCTAGCTGGACGGCTTCAACACCCGTCAAGCCTTCTGCTTGTAATTTCCGTACCGCTTCCAGACCGTTTTCCAAATTCCGGCTTCCCAGGAAGACATAAAACTCCTTTTGTAGTAGCTGCCTCGCTGTTTCAAAGCCAATACCCTTGTTGGCTCCTGTGATTAATACTGTTTTCATATGTATACTCTTTATTTGAGTACAAAATTCCAGTATCGGATAATGAAACTATTTACCAAATGATAAAAAGTGAACTATCGGATATTTTTACGTATCCGGCTTAGGGATTGTTGTGTAATACCGAGGTAGGAAGCAATATGGGACAAAGGAATGCGATTGATCAGCAAGGGGTAATTTTCCAGGAATTCCAGGTATCTTGTGGTAGCATCTTGCGATATGACGGGACCTTTTCTCGACTTTTGATACATGCATAATTGTACCATCTTATTCTTGATATTATCCCATTCGACAATAATATGGGAGAGCTCTTCCCAATCTTTTTTGGAAAAAACAATAAGGGTGCAGTCAGTAATGGCCTGTAGGTATTCGGAGGATGAGGTATTTGCTTCAAAGTTCACATAATCGCACACAAGGCTATTTTCACCAATAAAGCACCGCGTGATTTCTTCACCACGATTATTGTAGTAGCAGCCGCGAATAACTCCTTCGACAATAAAGCCTACCTGCTTAGGGATCTTTCCTGCTTCTGAAAAATAGTCGCCCTTCCTTAACGTGAAGGAAGTTCCTTTACTGACAATAAGCTGTATTTGTTGCTGGTTGAGGTTGCCGAATTTCAGAATGTATTGAACTAGTTCTTCCATAAAATCACCTTTCTAATAATTTCTTTAGAGCGGTGGATGTCGGTTTATCCCGACAACCAATGTTATTTGGTTAAATATTCCCATTTAGTCATACTGGCCCTGAGATCTTTTGTTCGCGCGTCTATACTAAAAGTTCCATCGCCTCTATGATGAAAAATGCGCTGTTCCTTTCTGTCAGTATTTACCCAGGCATTCACCGCTTCCGCAATAAACAGGTTGTACTTGCCAGACAACTGTGTGTTAATGATGCGGCATTCGATGTTGGCCAGGCATTGCTTTATAAGCGGGGCTTTAACTGTTTTTGCCTGCAGGCCATCTAAATTAAATTCTTTAAGCTTGTCCATGTCGGCACCACTGCAATTTCCTATGTCAACAGCTTTTTTCATTAAATCCACACCCGGGATGGCAATGACACACTCTTTGGTTTTTACAAGTGCGCTATAGCTGAAGTCCCAGGGCCCGAGTACAAAAGCAATTAATGGGGGATCATGCTGGACCATCATATGGAAGCCCATTGTCATAATATTGCTTTTGCCTTTGTCAGCTGTTGTTACAAGTACCAAAGGCCCCGGTTCGAGCAGCCGTACTACCTTGTCCAGGGGAAATTTAGTTAATCCATTATGTTTAGAGTCCATTGATCAGTTCGATTTTTTGATTCCTAATACGACAATAGCTTCCAGCAAAGATAATGTTATCGTCAGCGGATTTTTCATAGCATTGTTATCACCAGCCGCCTGAGATCTAAGTCTGCAGGTACTAATTTCGAGCATTAGACGGGATTTCGATTTAACAAATGGTAAAAAATAGTTCCATGTCCATTTAGGTATACTCAAGTGAGTTTCCGGTGTGGTCGGTGTGTCTAGGAAACCAAAATAAGCGATGGAGAGTAAGGTTTTGATCAATTTTACCTTTTTCGAGAATTTATTTAAGTATCTTATGTGGGAAAGGCTGCTTTATGCGATATTTAATTCAAAAATAAGGTAAAAGGATGGGAGTGGAAAACATGAATGAACTTGATTGGAAGGGGTACGAGCAGGTTACCAAGTACACCTACGAAAAACTCGGTAGCAAGTATGGGATCAAGATAAGAGGGCACGGTAGAGATTGCAAGGTGAAGGGAAAATCCGGAGTCGAACACCAGATCGACTTGTTGACAGAACAACCGGTTAGCGAAGGTTTTCACCTTACCGCAATCGAATGCAAGTACTTGAATAAAAAGGTTACCAAGGAGATTGTGATGAAGCTAAATTGCGTGATGAAGGATGCCGACATACAAAGCGGCGTTATTGTTAGTAAAGCCGGTTTTACAAAAGACACAATGGCATATGCAGAGCATGTGGGTATAAAATTGGTGCAATTTAGAAAAGCTGCGGTAGACGATGTAAACTTTGAACAAGCAATCAATGTTGGTGTCCTGGAAGTGCGCACCAAAGCTAGTATTCGTCGTCCCATAATCACAAAAATAGACTTGGGGAGCGAACAGATTACCGACGAGCGTGACATAGAGGCGATGCATTACTTCGAAATAGTTACATCGGAGGGTAGGAAAGCACCATTTAATAATTATATGATGTCCTTCAGTGAGGAGTTACATAGACAACCCCTTCTGCGGACAATTTTCAGAGAGTATCAGCCAATTATTGGAAAAATTGACCGGGGGAATAGAAACGACATCATTATCAAAAAGATCAGTTTTAGTGGGTTTTTAGTTGAAATAGACGCAAGCACCAAGAAATCGTTTCGACTCACTGATCAGGTTTGGATGATTATGAAAGAAATTTTTGAGAAAAAAAGCTATTTACTTTCGGAAAGCGGCATAATATATAACGGGGGATAGGTATATAGTACCAAAAAGTATCAGGAAACGTAATTAAATGTTCCAACTTGTCCGTTTTACCTTTCTTAATCCTACTTTATTTTAGCTTCAATTAGCTTTTTCAGCGGTGGCTATCTTTTCTAAAATTCTTTGGCCTGGCTATCCGCTCTATCTTTTGCGGGGTGGCCTGCTCACCCTTTCTCTCCATGAGCCCGCAAAAAATGCCATTAATATCCATCAAACGAAGGAAGGGTGTTTTCCAATTTCAAGTAAGGTCTTATTCTTCATCTCTCTTATCAAGAAATAATTTACTCAGAGTATTTAGAGTATGAAGTGACTTTACGAAAATACCATGAGCAACCTCTCTGTAGTTATCCTCGCTTATTTCAAAAAAAGCCACGGTTTTTTACAATTTTTATTGGAATTACTAAACCGGTGAGCCATCATGCCTAACCTCAAATCTTGCAAATTTCGTAAGTAGGTAATCATATCTGGTATTTGAATTTGACGGCGATCAAGAAAGCGATCTAACTTTGCAATCCCCTTTTTGTTCTCAACTTTTGGTAATCCTTTTACCAGCATTTCTTCATTTAAACTGTCAATTGTAAGTTTTACTAGAATCAGCATTTTGTTCACAAAACGATCGGATATTATCTTCCGAGGGCAGGTGTAGCGAATTGAAATGATGTAGATCACTGCCTACCGGCTCTTTATAAAAATGCCAACCATATTTTTTAAACCATTTTTTGTTGAATTCCCGGTACTTGGCTTTAAATCGAATATCAAAAGAGTCAGAATCTCTAGCCCAGTTACCCAATATCATAGTAGCATAATAGGATCCGCTAATCCCCATTTTATTTTGTGGAGCAAGATTGTACTGTTTCCAATGAAGTTGCTCTTTCTGTGGTAGCATAGCAGGTCATTCAGAAACACAACGACGTAGTCGTCGTTATTGTTATCCATTTTAACGCTGATATAATTTGATTTAACACGAAATCCATCCACTTGATATTTCTGTGGATTGTTATAATATTTGTTTAGTACTTCTTTTTTGAAATAAACAGGAATAAAGAATTTATGTTCCTCAGCGTTACAAAGAACTGATAGTTCTGTTCCGTCATCATTATTAAACACTAACTTTAAGAAAATAATAAAACTTGATTCAAATGGCGTAAAGGTGATTTTTACAGATCAAATGATATTGAGTCGGCTTATGACTGTATCTATCAATGACTCATTAACAAGGATTATTATTCCTAATATTAATGGATCCGCAACTATTAGTACGAATATAATCCTAGGGTACCGTTTCGATTATTTTATTACTGGTCGAATATTTTAGTAAGATGATTTACAGAATAATTATATTTATAATTGTATTGCAACCTTTCCCAAAGGATCTATATCCTCAACTTGCAATTGACACTAACACCGTAAAGAAAATATTAAATACTGGAGATAAAGCACTAGTTGAGAAAACTTTGGATAGAATTGAAAATTTGGTTTCTACCGGGGATGCTAGTATTGACGATCAATGGCCTGAAATCTTGTACAGTTGCTATTTACTTTCATCCAAAATAGGCGAAGAGTCTGATTCTTGGTATTTTCTTCAAGACGCTGTGTCACATGGATTTGATGATAGCATCCAATATATAACCGACAAAAATAGATATGCTTTAACCACGATTGACGACGATAACGAAAAGCTTTTTCTAAGAATTATGAAATCAAACGGCGAGAATAAAAAACTAATTCGTTCATATATTAATGCATTTGAAAACCCTAAAGGAATTCCATTCGATATAGGTTATAAACTATCAGCGAAAGAACTATATTTGAAATTCTCCAATTGGAACAACTACCCAAGAATACGTAGGGGAATTGATGATGTATTATTCGAACTTACTGACGATAATTATGGAAAAATTCCTTTTAGGGTTCAGATCCCCCAGTCCTATAGTAGATTAGACAAAAGCCCATGCATTATTTTATTACATGGTGCAACAAAGTCTTCTACATTCAAGAAAGCAAATGAACTTAATTTAAATCAGGACTTTTCGGCCGAGGCGTTAGCGAGAGGCTATATTGTAGTAAGACCTATTGCAGATGAAAAAAGATATTTTAGTTGGCAACCCAACCCTTATAGAGAATTCCCCGAAAGTTCGAATTTATCATATATTCTACTGCTCAAAATACTTTCATTTACAAAAAAATATTTAAATATTGACGATAATAGGGTTTTCATTACGGGCCATTCTGATGGAGCTGATGGCGCATATTGTAGTTCCTTATATTTCCCCAATTTTTTTGCAGGCGTAGGAGTGTTTAATTCTATGTTTACCCAGTTGGGCGCAAAGGATCTGTTTTTCGAAAACTACTTATCTAATAGTTATTACATAGTACATTCAACAGAGGATAATCTCAGGCGGGTTTCGCATACAAGACAGGTCGTTAACGCATTACGGAATACATCGGTTAATTACGTTTATAAGGAATATGAAGGGTTTAAACATTATGATAAACATATTTCATTAGAACAGGGGAATCTATATAACTTCTTCGATTCTCTGTCAAGGATTCCCTATCCGGATACTGTTTGTTTTTCTTTTAATAATGGGATATTCAATAGAGTTGCGTGGTTGGAATCTACTACTGGAAATACTTTTAACCTAGCTAGCGATTTTAAATTTAGTAACTCCGGAAGTGCGTTACTAGGCTTGATGAATTTAGGTCCCAAAGATGAAGTCAAATCGAAAGTTATTGCCACATATAAAGATAATGTATTTAGAGTCTTCTGTAGAAATATTGGATCAATAAAGATATTCTTGTCCCCGGTTATGGTCAAGTTTGACAAGCCTGTCACAGTTTTTATCAATGGAAAAGAAACTTATCACAAAAAGGTAGAAGAAGATAGATATTTTATGGCGAAAAATTTCAGGGAAAAATTTGATCGATCGAGAGTATATGCCACGTTTATCATATTAAATAGCCATGATTGAAGAGCGGTGACTATGAAGCGGTTTAATAATTTGCGAAGCTAGTATTACTTGTAGCAATATTCCGGTCCAACTTCAATCTGGGACTAATCAAAAAAAATGGAGGTATTTATCTTCGAAAGATCGGGTAAATGTTTA
Organism: Niabella terrae; assembly: GCF_054783135.1. Taxonomy (NCBI): domain Bacteria; kingdom Pseudomonadati; phylum Bacteroidota; class Chitinophagia; order Chitinophagales; family Chitinophagaceae; genus Niabella; species Niabella terrae. The sequence continues at coordinate 271,022 of NZ_BAAGRD010000012.1, read as the reverse complement.
TTTTAAATATGATTTTATGGGACCCTTTAAAAGTTTATTGGTTTTGATATTATCTTTGATTGTTATTGAATCAAATGCCGCTATTGGGTATGAAGTTGAAAAACACATGCTTCCAAGCATCATCGACACAGTACCTTCTAAATCATTAGATACAGTTTTAATAAAAACAATTCCGAAACTAATAACATACAAGTCTGATGGCTTGTTTTTTAATATCTCTCAAAGCCCGTTTTCTCAGGGTGAAAGTATATTTGACATCTTAAAGTATATTCCCAATATTGAAACTGATCAACATGAACGAATTCGAGTAATGGGCAAAGGGGGTTTTATTTTGCAAGTAAATAATCGGAATGTAAATGTCTATGGCGAGCAACAGACAAATTTTTTGAAAACACTTAATTCGGAAAATGTTGAAAAGATTGAAATAATAACGAGTCCTTCTTCTAAGTACGACGCTCAGGGAGCCTCCGCAGTTATTAATATAATTTTAAAGAAGGTTAAACCAGGCACATCAGTTAGTATCTTTTTAAATTCGTCTCAAGGAAAATACAATTCGACATCAGCTGGTGGCAGCTTTGCTATGGGTGGCAAAAAATACTCTTTGGGGATAGATCTGTCAAAAGGAATTGACCATCCGAATGAACGCAAAATTGAGCAGAGAAGACTTAGTGGCAATTCTTTTACAGAATATAATTCTTTCGAAAATTCTCTATCAAAGGATAAAAATTTTAATCTGAGAATCTTTGGTGATTTTAATATTGGAAAAACAATTTTAATTAGTCCTTCTGTCAACATTCTTAATAGCAATGCAAAGGGGAGTTCGATCTCAGATATGACAATCACTTCAGATCAAGTTACAAATGCGAACAGCAATACTACCACGAAAAATAGCAATTACTTAATTATCCCTCAGTTATATATGTCCAAAATTTTGGGGAAGGAAAAATTGGATAAGATAGAATTAAATTTAAATAGTATTAGTTATGAGTATAAATATAATTCCAAGTATGAATATATATCTCAAGGTCCTACTTCAATTTCAGACAGTGTATTCAATGTTGATATTCCAAAAAATAACTCACGAACAAAATCAAGGGAGGCGTCTTTAAATTATGAAAAAACATTTCACGAAGGGTTAAAATTAGAATCGGGAGTGAAATATTTTGCAAATTCATTTTCTAATAAATATGAATATGTTGATCCTGATAATTTAATCCAGTCGCATTATGACTACAAAGAAAATATCACCGCTTTATTTTTTAATCTGAAAAAAGATACCGGAGTAACAACCTACCAGACTGGATTTAGAGTAGAAAAGTCAAATATCAATGGAGTATTAAATAATAACAGCGAAGACATTAATTACAACCTGTTTAATTTTTTCCCAAATTTCTCTTTTAATCATAGGTTTAAAAACAGAACGAATGTTTCGTTAGCGTTTAATACGAGAATTCAACGACCCTCATTTAAAAATTTAAACCCTTCTCGAACTATTTACAACCCATATACTTCAGAAGTTGGTAATCCTGATTTGAAGGCAACATTGACCTATGCTTTTACCGCCAGGTATGCGATGAAATCGGGTGTTAATATTACTTGCAGTTATACAATATTAAAAAACAGTATCTCACAAGTACCCGTTTTAATTGACTCTACTAATAGTATACTAAATAAATATATTAATATCAATAATCGGAGTGTGTCATATTTTGGAGTTTATTACCCAATAAGGGTGTCAAAATCTCTTTTCTCAATATTCAATGGATCCTGTATTTTAAACACTTATTCAAATAATAATGATTTGTACAAACTAAACAAAAAGGCTCAGACATATAGAATTTCAAACACGACAAATTATAAAGCCTCGAAAACATCATCAGTGCGTTTATCGATGATTTATTTTCCGAGAAGCCAAAACGACGTAGCCACTTCGAAGAATAAGTTTATCCTTGATATTGCATTCAAGAAATCTTTCTTTAATCAAGCATTATCTGTGGTGGCAAAAGTTGAGGATCTATTTTATACCGGTAGAGAGATTGGGGTATACACAATTCAAGGTCAAACCGGTTCCTTTGAAAAGTCATTTGATTCAAGAAGGATAAGTTTATCTCTTTCATACAGTATTCAAAAGGGGAAAATAAATAGGAGTACGTCAAAAAATGACAATATCGAGAACCAGGGCAGAATTATGTAACCTGATTTATTTTTAATAAACAAATGGATTCAACTGTAATTTAATATCCATGGAAAATTAATTTATATGGAAATTTGTCAAACCCCGTATCCTAAATTCCCATATGCCCTGGCCAACTGGATACTTTGATCCCGCCTGTTGTAGTTGGTAACTGCCGCTTCTGTATCTGACTTTCGAGCATTTTGTTTTTTCCTGTTCCTTTCTGGGTAACGATGGAGCATCCCTGGCGCGCAGCAAATTGCTAATCTGAGGGCCTGTGAAAAAAGTAATCAGTGGAATAAAGTTGTCAATCCGGTCAAAAATGCCGCTTTGGATGATTTGTCATATACCCAATCTTTTTCATTTTATTTTATTTACAATATTAATCGTAATATTGCAATACGGTTATGGGTTTAACAAGAACTGAAATATTTACTGAGGAGCAAAACCAGCTTGCTACCATGCTAAAAGCGCTGGCGCATCCTGCCCGGATTGCTATCCTGCAATCTATTATCCGCGCAAACACCTGCATTTGTGGTGAACTGGTAGGGGAGTTAGGTCTGGCGCAGCCAACCATTTCCCAACACCTGAAGGAATTAAAAAATGCCGGTATCATTCAGGGAAATATTGAAGGGGTACGGGTCTGCTATTGTATTGATCCCCAAGCCTGGAAATTATTGAAAAGCAGTCTTTCTGCTTTTTTAGATTCCTATAAAGGAGGAAGCACCTGTTGCTAAAAAAATTTGATCTCATTAATCGTAAAATTGCAATATAATATGAACAATTCTGAATTTATCAACTGGCAGTCATTTAAAAACGAACTGGGTAAATATCCGAACCAGGTTTTACAGTTTGAATATGCAGAAGGCAAATGGGTCGATGCCTCTTACCATATTACTGAAATCAAGCAGGCGCCTATTGTTTCCGTGGATTGCGGTGGTGTGATGAACGCCTGGACAGAGATTATCGTGCAGCTTTGGGAACCTCGCGAAACAGAAGAAGGCCGGGCTATGCAGGTCAGTAAAGCGCTGTCAATTGTAGACATTGTAGAAAAGAAATTATCATTGAATCCTACAGCTATTGTAAAGATAGAGTTTGGAAATTCTAAATTTGATACCCGCCAGATGTACCCGAATTCTTTTACCGTGAAAGATGGCAACCTGGTTATTGGCCTTAGTCCGGATTATACCCAATGCAAGGCAATTGGCCGCGGCCAGAGCTGCGGTACCCCTGCTGAAGGAGAAGCCTGCTGCGCACCCGTTGATAAAACAGAGAAGAAAAAAATTGAAATGGTAAACCTTGCAGCCGACGGGCAGGCCTGTACGCCGGGAAGCGGTTGTTGCTAAGCAATACACAATCTATGCAAATTCGCAATTTAGAAAGCCAGGATTGGCAAGTGGTAAAGGAAATTTATGAATTAGGCATTGCAACCGGCGATGCTACTTTTCAAACCGAAGCCCCATCGTGGGAGGAATGGGACAAAAATCACATTCAAACCTGCAGGCTGGTATTAGAAATAGAAAGTTTGATTGTTGGTTGGGCTGCCCTTACTCGGGTGTCCTCCCGCTGCGTATATGCCGGAGTTGGCGAAGTCAGTGTCTACATTCATCCTGCGCAATCAGGCAAGGGCTATGGTTCGCAATTGCTGAATGCCCTTATTGAAGAAAGCGAAAAGCAGGGTATTTGGACATTACAGTCTGGCATCTTCAGGGAAAATATTGGAAGTCTCCGTATACACGAAAAAACAGGATTCCGGTTAGTGGGCTACCGTGAAAAAATTGGGAAAATGAATGGTATTTGGCGGGATACGCTGCTATTGGAGCGAAGAAATCAAAATATAAAATAAATGAAAAAAGTATTGGTACTCTGTACCGGGAATAGTTGCCGGAGCCAGATAGCAGAAGGCTTTTTGAGACAATTTGCTGGTGATAAGGCACAAATTTACAGTGCGGGCATTGAAACTCATGGCGTAAACCCTAAAGCAATAAAAGTGATGGCAGAAGATGGAATTGATATTTCCGGCCACACTTCAAACAATGTGAATGAATATGCTGGTATTGACTTTGACTACGTAATTACTGTTTGTGATAACGCCAAAGAAAACTGCCCGGTATTTCCTTCGAAAGCAGAAAAATTTCATTACGATTTTCCGGACCCGGCCAAGGCTACCGGCACTGATGAAGAAGTCATGAATGAGTTCCGCAGGGTGCGTGATATGATCAAAAAATATAGCCAGGACTTTGTAAAAGAAAATATTGGTATCTAAAAAGCAAAAAACTGTGTCTGCTCAAAATTGCGCACCTGCTCACGAACGGAGAAAATTAAGTTTCCTGGATCGGTACCTTACCCTATGGATTTTCCTGGCAATGGCTGTTGGTCTGGAATACTTCTTTCCATCTTCCGCCACCTTTATCAATTCCCTTTCCCGGAAAATGACCGAAGAGTTGTCCTGATGGCCGAAGACCGAAGCCAGAAAACTCTTTCCACACCGGTAGGGCAACAATGAGTAAATTCTCTTTTTTTTAAATACTGCTAAATGGGAAGATGGTGTTCCCTATAAATAGTTTGTCCTGGAGTGTCTAAAACTAGAAAATTGTTTAAAGCCAGCGTTTCTTGCATAGAATTTTTAAAAACCACATACATCGGATACTTATGTATTGATTATTTATGTATATTTGAAATACAAAATGATACTTTTTTGAATAAAATCAACTTATATAAGGGATGTCTTGAGCCCATCTTACTTAAACTTTTAAAGGATAATGGCCGCATGTATGGTTATGAAATCACGCAGAAAGTAAAAGAGATTACCACCGGCGAGTTGCAAATTACGGAAGGGTCGCTTTACCCTTTGCTGCACCGCCTGGAGGCTAACGGTGTGCTAACCGTGGAAACGGAAAACCTGGGTAACCGTATTCGTAAGTATTATTCCCTGACTACAACCGGAAAAAAAGAACAGATAAAGGCTACAGCTGAATTGGAAGCCTTTAGGAACACATTGCAACTTATTTTCAATCCTAAACTCACATGATATGCTTACCAAAGAACAAATTCAATCTCTTGACCAGTTCTGTCAGAAAAAAGGTGTGCGTTATTATGATCTTAAAATGGAAATGGTAGATCATCTTGCGGCAGGCATTGAGGAAAGGGTTGCAGCAAATTCCAACGTAGGGTTTAATACAGCCCTTCAGCAGGTATATGCATCCTTTGGTATTGCTGGGTTTTCAAAACTGGTACAACAACGAGAGGAAGCTGCACGGAAGGCCTGCCGGAAAAAAGAGTTCCGGCTTTTCCTCGATTTTTTTACATTTCCAAAAGTTGCCATCTCCCTACTTCTTTTTTTTCTTTTAATGGCACCTGTATCTATTTTTAAAATACAGGATGCTGGCGCAGTGTATAAGATATACTGTGTTTTTCTCTTTGTTTTCAGTATTTTGTCCGTCATTTTCGTGAGCAGGAAATTCAAACGCCCGATTCAGAAGTTGCTTACATTAAAAGGCACAGGAACCTTCACGGTATTTATAGGTCTTTTCCAGGTGCCGAATTTGTATTACAACCTTGCTATTAAAGGCTTTGAGATTGATATTAATCATGCACTATGGTTTAATCCGGTAATGGCTGGATTTTGCACCCTTGCTGTTCTATTTACACTGGCTCGATATCATGCTTATAGAATCACCTACAACCATGCCCGTTATCACTACCCAATGGCATTTGAGAAATAATTAAACAGCACAACACAACGGTAGGCCTTCTAATGTGAATAATTGCCAAGCTGCTTGTTCAAAAGCACTTTATGGATCTACCTTTCTGTTTGGATACCCTGGAAGAAGCCTCAATTTCGACTATGACCAGTATTTTGAACTCATATCCGTAAATGTAATGATACCTCTTAAACTATATTGACACTCAAATTTCGCAAACGCCCCCATTTTAGGAATAATCTGGTGCTTTGTATACAATAGGATCCATACTAATTGCTGTTTTAGTTGTAAGCCGACCTAACGGACATTGCAGATGCTAGTTCTCTTATCCGTATTTGTGATATCTGGAACATTTTGATTTTCCAAAAAAAAACCGGGCGATTTACCCCGCGACTGAATAAAGAATATTTGATAAATGCATTAAAAATGTCAAATTAACAAATAATGAGTAGCTTTATTTGAGAACGGCTGTCGGAATTCATAAAATAAGAAATAAAATTAGATAAAGCATCTAATTATGATTTATCTTTCGGTTGACAATATTTGACGATAGCGGGCAGGCAGGACTCAGTGGTGTGTATTGAGTTATAATTTTCAATAAAAAAGTTTTAATGAAAAGACTGATCTTAGTTCTCCATTTTATTTTTATGGCGGGCCTATCATTGCTTTGGGCAAAGGATCCACCTAAACCGAATATCGTGTTGATTTTAATAGATGATATGGGTTGGAAGGATGTAGGGTTTATGGGTTCCTCCTATTATGAAACACCTAATATAGACCGACTGGCAGCATCGGGGATGCGTTTCACTCAGGCGTATGCCAGTTCCTCGAACTGTGCGCCGACCCGGGCCAGTCTACTGAGTGGTCAGTATACCCCCCGTCATGGTGTCTATACCGTAGGAAATTCAGATCGGGGTAAAGCTGAGCAACGTCGTCTGGTACCGCTAAAGAATTCGCTGGGTATTCCGTTGGACAAGATCACCATCGCTGAAGCATTGCGACCAGCAGGATATGTGAGCGCGGCAGTGGGAAAATGGCATATTGGCCATACGCCGCAAGAACAGGGGTTTGATTTTGGAATAGATCGTAAGGAATTGGGCTATAAAGGTCATCGTAAAGAAGGTGATGCCTATCTCACTGATAAGCTTACTGATATCGCCATAGATTTTATGGAGCAGCACAATCCCCAAAAGACGGGCAAACCTTTTTTTCTGTATCTGGCGCACCATGCGGTTCATACGCCCATCCAGGCTAAAAAGGAATATATTGAGAAATTCCGAAAAAAATCAGGATCCGGATGTCAGCAGGACCCTACTTATGCAGCCATGATCCAGAGCGTGGATGAAAGCGTTGGCCGGATTAACGCATCGCTGGAAAAAATGGGTATCAGCGAGAATACGATACTGATCTTTTTCTCCGATAATGGGGGACATGGCGCCATTACCTGTCAGCGACCGCTGCGTGGCGGTAAGGGCATGTATTATGAAGGCGGCATAAGGGAACCGATGTTTGTTTACTGGCCGGGCAGGATAAAAAAAGGGGCTGTCTGTCAACAGCCGATTATGAGTACTGATTTTTATCCGACTTTTTTAAGCCTTGCCGGACTGCAGCCCGCCAAAAACTACTTGCTGGATGGTGAGGATATTTCACCATTGCTTTATGGTGCATCATCAGTCGAACGACCACCTTTATTCTGGTATTTTCCTGCTTACCTGGAAGCTTATAAGGGGTTAACGGAAGATTCCAGGGACCCGGCCTTCCGCACCCGGCCTGTAAGCGTGATCCGGAAAGGAGACTGGAAGCTACTGTTATTTCACGAAGAATGGAGTCTTGATGGAGGTATGGCTAAAATTGCGACGAACCGTGCCGTAGAGTTATATAATTTGAAAGAAGATATCAGTGAAAAGGTTAATCTCGCGAACAAGGAAATTAAAAAAAGGGACGAACTCCTCAAAGACTTATTTCAATGGCAAAAAGAGACCGGAGCGACTATATTGTCCCGACCCAACAGCCAGATCAACAGAGAATCAGGTAGGGGAAATCGTGAGAAAAGGAAGAAAAAGGCGGTTTAGCCTTTTTCCGGTAGAAATCGTAGCTATACAGAACGGGTAACCGGCGACCAGGAGTAAACGACCAACACTTTTCAGAAGATTAAATAGAAAAATGATGATAGGTGACTTTTTCGATAGTTTCTAAAAGATACCTGCCGGAGAATTTTGATCCGGCAGTCATTAAAAAGTTTTTTAAATAGTATAAATGAAAGGGATACAGATTAAATATGTCATGGTGCTAACATTCATATGCCTGGTGAATGTTCTGTTAACAGCTGCATATGGTCAAGTGGGATTTGGTCAGGCGGAAAAAATAAATCGAGACTGGAAATTCGCTTTAAATGATGTAGACCAGGTCGAAACATCTTCTTTTGATGACAAGAACTGGCTACGGGTGGATCTGCCTCATGATTGGAGTGTTAAAGGCCGGCTGGATTCTGTATTGGCCAGCTGTACGGGTTATCTGCCTGGAGGTATCGGTTGGTACCGAAAACGCCTGGAGATCAACTCGACACATGCGGGGCAGAAAGTGTATCTGTATTTTGAGGGAGTATATAACCGCAGCGATGTGTATATAAATGGCCATCTGCTGGGCCATCGTCCTAACGGCTATATTTCATTTATGTATGATGCTACGCCTTACATCGAATTTGGTAAAGAGAATATTATATCTGTCAGAGTCGATCATAGCAGGTATGCAGATTCCCGTTGGTATACAGGATCGGGGATTTACCGGAATGTGTGGTTGGTGTATGCTAATCCGCTGCACCTTGCCCAATGGGGCGTTTTTTCCTTTCCCCAGGTTAAAAATGATAAGTACCAGTTACATATTAAAACGGAACTTGAGAATGAAAGCCGGAAAGAAGAAAATTTAACTGTCATACAGGAGCTGTTTTCACCGGACGGTAAAACTGTAGCAACAGTCAAAAAGGAGTTAATGGTAAAAGCCGGGCAGAAAGGCGAACTGAGTGTTGATTTACCGGTACAAAATCCCAAGTTATGGGATCTTGCGACGCCCCATCAGTATAGGCTGGTAACCAAAGTGGTTCACAAAGGGAAATTGGTGGATAGCTCATCGGTAATGACCGGATTCAGAAATTTTCAGTTCGACCCCAATACCGGGTTTTCGCTAAACAGAAAGAATATAAAGATGAAAGGCGTCTGTCTGCATCATGATGCGGGCGTATTGGGAGCCGCGGTACCAAAGGAAGTTCTGAAGAAAAGGCTGATGACACTCAAGGAAGTAGGTGTGAATGCGATACGTACGTCCCATAACCCTCAGTCGCCGGATTTGTATGCAGTTTGCGATGAATTAGGTATGCTGGTACTGAATGAGGCCTTTGATGAATGGGAGTTCCCAAAAAGAAAATGGTTGGAAGGCTGGAATGTAGGGAAACCGGGTTCCGATGGCAATTATGATTTTTTCGAACAATGGGGAGCCAGGGATTTGGCAGATATGGTAAGAAGAGACAGGAACCATATTTCCATCTTTGCCTGGAGTATTGGAAATGAAGTGGACTATCCCAATGACCCTTATTCGCATCCCATATTGGACGGTGACGGCGGTTTTACACAAAGAAGTTTCGGGGGCTACAGAAAAGATGCTCCCGATGCCAACCGGTTGGGAGTGATCGCCAAGAAACTGGTGGGAGTTGTGAAGCAATACGATCTTTCCCGCCCGGTCACTGCAGGTTTGGCCGGTGTGGCCATGTCAAATGAAACGGCCTATCCGGGCGCTTTGGATATAGCCGGATACAATTATACGGAGAGTCGTTACATCAGTGATCATAAAAAATATCCCCGCCGCGTAATCTTTGGCAGCGAAAACCGACATGATTACCAGGCCTGGAAAGCGGTATTGGATAACGAACATATTTTTGGCCAGTTTTTATGGACGGGAATTGACTATTTGGGGGAGTCTGGCAAATGGCCTTCCCGCGGATTTTATTCAGGATTACTGGACTTTGCAGGCAATATTAAGCCAAGAGGGTATTTCCGACAGGCTTTATGGAGTGAAAAACCCATGGTATATATTGGGACTTATCCTATAAAGGGCGCGCCATCGGGTATTGCCGAAGATGTACTTTCCCAGACTGAAAATGACAGAAAGCGATCTGAAAGATTATCGATAGACGCCTGGCCCGTATGGAATTATAAAATAGGCACTACGATCAGGATTGTCTGTTATACCAATACGCAAAAAGCTCAGTTACTACTTAATGGTAAAAAGCTGGGTGAACCCAAAGGAAATGATCCGGCTACCCGGATCATCTACTGGGACATTCCTTACCAGGCAGGGACACTGGAGGTTATCGGAATGGATGAGAATAACAAAGCCGAAGCCAGATATGCCATTACAACCCCACAAGAGGCTTATGCTATTCAGGTAATTGAATCTGATAATAAGATCGAGAAAATCGGCGGCGTTGCTCAGATAAGGCTTCAGATTAAGGATAAGGACGGGATTCCGGTAAAAAATGCCATGAATGAAATCCTGTGTGAAATAGCAGGCCCCGGTGAATTATTAGGATTGGAAAACGGTAATAATACGGATATGGGAGATTATACCAATGACCGTCAACAGGCTTATAGGGGTAAACTTACGGCTTATGTGCGCTCCAAAGCCGTGTCAGGAACAATAAAGATAAAATTCAGCTCAAAAGGATTAAAATCTTCTATCGTAAGTATTGCCATAAAAAAGTAATCAGTAGCTTCGACTACCCCGATTTTTAGGTAAGGGAAATATAGATTTGTTTGCCGATTGCGCAAGAGCACCGCCGGGATATGCCGCCGGGAATATATTCATTTGAACCTCCGCATTTTATCTTATTTTGCGCCATTCTAAATTTGATGCAAAAAGGCATGACAACCGAGAATATAGATATTTTGATCCGTTCTTCTCCTGCATTACAGATGTTGCGGATGAGAAGTGTCGGCTGGGTATTGCCTTTTTTGTACCAGGCGTTTAAGGAGCAACGGATGATGGTCATGAAAGAGGACCAGCTATTGCCCCTGCTGGCTGATATGCTGAATACGCAGGTCGAGGGTACGGAGGACCTGGAAGATGCAAGGATCGAATTCGGGGAAGACGAAATGAGCAGAGCCCGAAAATACCTGCAAAGCTGGGTTCAGAAACGTATGCTGCAGGATTTTCCTGACACGGAGGGGAATACAAATTATCAACTCAGCGCCTATACGGAGAAAGTGTTTCAATGGATGCAGAATCTCCAGGTGGGGCAACATCATGTGGGTACGGAAAGCCGCTTTAAGATGTTATTTGCCTCACTTCGCGATATGGTAGAGAATACGGAGGATGATCGGGAGAAAAAACTACAGATTTTAAAAGATCGCCGTGCGGAGATTGATAAGGAGATCAAAGCGATTGAACTGGGCGTGGCACCGCAACGGTATAATAATGCGCAGGTGCAGGAAAGGGTGGATCTGTTCACTAAATTATGCTATGAGTTGATTGGAGATTTCCGGGAGGTAGAAGATAATTTTAAACAGATTCACCGAAGTATCGTTGAACAACATACCAAGGCAGAGCAAAATAAAGGTGCAATTCTGGGCTTTGCTTTTGAATCTTTTGATGCATTACGCAGCAGTAATCAAGGAAAAAGTTTCTATGCTTTCTGGGACTTTCTGATATCCCGTAGTGGGCAGGAAGACTGGCGTCAGCTCACTGAACAATTGCTGATATTGCTCGAAGATCGGGGATTGGACACTGATACTGTCTTTTTGCAGAATATTAAATCGTTTTTACTCGAGCAGGGAAAAGCGGTATATGATGCCAATGATAAAATGGCGGAGAAACTGAGCCGTATTATCAGCGAAAAGGAAATAGCAAGGCATCGAAGGTTGCGGCAACAAATCGGTAGTATTAAGGAGCTGATGTTTGAGTTGATGGAAGAAGAGTTTGTTGAAGCAGGTTTGATATTGGAAGAAGCTGCGGAAATTAAAATGGTGATGGACCGAAAGCTAATGTTGGAGGAAAAAAAAGCGCCGGGGGTATTAAAGCAGCCCGTGGCTGCTGTAGAAAAGATAGCGGACGTGGAACGTTTTAGCCGGCTGCTGAATACGACATTTATTGACAAAAAATTGCTCTGGCTTAAAGTGGAACAGGCATTGGAGCGCACCCAAACAGCAACATTAGGGGAAGTGCTGGAAGCTACTTCACTGGACAATGGACTGGCGGAAGTAGTCAGCTATTATGGGTTTGTAAAGGAGAAGCGAAAAAGAGCGCAGGTAATCGAATCTACGGTGGAATTGATAAAATTGAATAAAGAAGCGACCAGGTTTGTGGAGGTTCCTTACCTCTTATTTAGTAAATAGAAATTAAAGATGACAGATAAAATTCATTTATTTACACCTGTTTTCATTAAACTCTTAAGGGGACCCGTTGAGTATCTGGAAAAAAGTACCTGGGATAAACTGTTACAATACAAAGCAGAGCTTATCGTTTTTTTGCAACATTTGGGTCTGACACTGGTCTTGGACGAACAGGATGGTTATGCATATATTAAACATACGGTTCTGGAAGAAGACGCGATGAGTGTAAGCTGGATACAGCGACGAGGGCTGACTTATGACGAAAGTGTGATGTTGGTCTTATTGCGTGATATGATGGCAGAATTTGAAGTGGGGGATGCTACCTATCGTGAATTGATCAAGAAACGAAGGGAAATAAAGGAGTATGCCGAACTTTTTTTCAAGGAAAATGCCAGCCGCGTAAAAATGTTAAAGGATATTGACCGGCTGATTGACCGTGCTGAAGAAAATGGATTCCTGGACCGTTTAGAACACCATGATCTGGCCGATGAGCAGAAGTTTCGGATAAAAAAGATCATTAAAGCACGTGTAGACAGTGAGGTGTTAGAAGATTTTAAACAGCAACTAACCGCATATGCAACTAAGCGTATTTAGTACAGACAGTGTAAAAAGTGGATTTCGGTTGCAATACATGGAGGTATTGAACTGGGGGACATTTGATGAACAGATATATCGTATTAGCCCCGGAGGAGAAACGAGTTTGTTGACCGGTGCAAATGGCAGCGGTAAAACAACCTTTGTGGATGCATTACTTACGTTGATTGTGCCTGAAAAAAGGCATCGTTTTTATAACCAGAGCAGCGGCAGTGAAAAGAAAGGCGATCGTACGGAAGAGTCCTATGTTATGGGAGGTTTTGGCACCATCAATAGCGAAAGTGGTGTTACAAAGACATTGTACCTGCGTGAAAATAAGGAAACTGCCTACAGTATTTTATTGGTGAATTTTGCCAACGAAGCCATGCAGGAAGTAACCCTTTTTCAGGTGCGCTATTTTACCAAGGGAGAAATGAAGAAAGTCTTTGGTATTGCCCATAAAAGTCTGCATATCGAAACGGACTTTAAGCCTTTTGATCTGGGGAATATCTGGCGAAAGCGTTTGGACCAGCAATACAATAAAGGCAGTCGTAAGCATGTGGAATGGTTTGATGCGGCGAGCCGGTATGCGAACCGGATGGTGTCAGTATTGGGCATGCAAAGTATCCAGGCGCTTACGTTATTTAACCAGACTGTGGGTATTAAAGTGCTGGGCAATCTGGACGATTTCATACGAAAGCATATGCTGGAACCCAAGGACATGGAGTCTCAGTTTCAGGAATTGAAGCAGCATTTAACCACGCTATTGGATGCACAACGCAATATTGAAAAGGCAGAGGAACAAATTCGTTTACTCCGGCCCATTGAAGAACATTTTGGCGCCTTTAAAGAACTGCAGGTAAAGCAACAGGATTTGGAGCAAACGATCCAGACAGCTGTATTATGGAAAAGTTTCACGCATGATCTTTTATTACAACAGGCTTTGGAATCCGGACAGACTGATCTCCGGGAACTGGATAACCGTTCCCTGGAAATTAAGGAACAGGTGCAGACCCTGCGTGAAGAAGAGCGGATCATTCGTAATCAGATAGATCAGAATAAGGCCGGGCAAAGGTTGCAACAACTCGAGCAGGAGTTGCATGAGCTGCAGGCAAGGGAAAAAGAAACGGCGAGAAATCAGGAGCAGTTTACCGAGTGGTGTACGGTCTTGAATTTTAAGGAAACTTCCGTATCAGATGAGCCTGGTTACAAGCGGATCCGAAAGGAAGCCGAAAGAACCGGCGATCAACTGCGCCAGGAGGACCAAACCAATCGGGACGAAGATTTCAACGCCAAAAACCGACAACGGGAAGCCCTAACTGAAAAGGAAAGCATTGAGGTCGAGCTGAATGTATTGTTACACAGCAAAAGCAATATACCGGCACAACTTGTCCGGCTGCGTCGTGAATTATGTGATAATTTAAAACTGGATACCACCGAACTGCCCTTTGCAGGAGAATTGATGCAGGTTAAAGCGGAAGAGCGGGGCTGGCTACCCGCTTTGGAAAAGCTGTTGTATGGTTTTTCACTTCGGCTGCTGGTGCCTGACCGGCATTACAAACGGGTGACACGATATATTAATCAAACCAATCTGGGAACCCGGCTGATATACCATCATGTGACGGATCCTATTGCTGTTCTGGCCGAGGATCAGACGGTTTTTTATAAATTGGATTTTCATCCGGATCATGCATTGTCAGAATGGGTTCAACAACAAATTGTTCAGCAGTATTCCTATATCTGCCTGGATGATGAAAAATCAATTGAACGGTATGATAAGGCTATTACCCTCAATGCGCTTATCAAAAACAGGAGCCGGCATGAAAAAGATGACCGGCCGGGGATGCGCGATGCAAGCCGCTATGTTATGGGCTGGAATAATGAACAGAAAAAGGAATTGCTGATGGGTCGCCGGCATAGTCTGGTGGGTGAACTGGATGACATAAATGAAAGGATAGAACGCTGCAGGACCCGTTCCGAAAGATTGAAAGGTAAGTACTTAGCTTTGAGCCGTATTCAGGAGCACGAAGGATACCTGGTACTGGATGTTGCCGGGGTCCAGCGGCAAATGCATCAGACGGAAGGACAAATAAAAGAGCTGCGTGAAAGCAATAAACAGCTACAGGCACTTCGTACCCAGCTTGATGAAAAAATGGAGCAGCTGGCGGCTACTGAACTTCTACGGGAAACCTGCACAGGTGAAAAAACGCTACTGCAGAACCGTATCGATACAATGGAGGGGCAACGAATGGCCTTGCAGAATTTACTGGAACATATCACTGCGAACGATAAAGATGCATTGTTGGTGTTCCAGCAACAACATGCCGGTACGATCGGCGGCGTGGGCCTGGAAACCATGGAGGAAACCTACCGGCAGTTTAAAGAACAGCTCGAAAAGCAAGCGCAGACGATACAGCAGCGACTGTACCGGGAGGAAAATGTCTTAAACAGATGTATCGGACAAATCAAAAATCCGCCACCGGCTATTTTGCAGCGTTTTCCGGATTGGTACAGTGATGTTCAGTTCCTGCCAGATGAAGCTATCTATGCAGATGATTTTAAGGAATGGCTGGATAAACTAAATACCGAAAATCTTCCCAGGTACCGGCGTGATTTCGAAAACTTTATTAATGATACCATTACCTATAAAATCGGTGGCCTCAATGAGGAAATGGAGAAATGGGAACGTGAAATTAATTATAGTGTCGACAAGCTGAACAGTTCATTAAGCGGCATCAATTTTAACCGGTTACCGGATACCTATATCCAGCTGGGAAAAAGAGCTGTGGCGGATGCCACCATTAAGGCTTTCCGAACAGCATTACTGGACGCCCTGCCGCAGGCAGCTAACTGGCAACAAAGCGCATTTGAGGAAAAAGCCCTTCATTTTCGCCAGAAAGTACAACCTTTGATCGACAGTCTGGATGAAAGTGAAATGTACCGGGCCAGGGTGATGGATGTGCGTAACTGGTTTGAGTTTTGGGCGGATGAGAAATACCGGAATACAAATGAATTAAAAAAAACCTACCGTCAAATGGGACAGTTGTCGGGCGGGGAAAAGGCGCAGTTGACCTATACAATATTATGCAGTGCCATTGCTTATCAGTTTGGCATAACACGGGAAGGCAATAACAGCAGGAGTTTGCGGTTTATTGCAGTTGATGAAAGTTTCAGTAACCAGGACGAAGATAAAGCTACTTATCTGATGGAACTGTGCAAACAGCTGCACTTACAGCTGCTGGTCGTTACGCCAAGTGATAAGATCCAGATCGTTCAGGATTTTATCGCCCATGTCCACCTCGTTCAAAGAGTCAATAATCGTCATAGTATCATGTATAATATGACGATTAAGGAATTGCAAAGCGATATCAGAAAGCATGCAATAACCGTAACTTCGGAGACCGCAGGTTCGGCAACCCTCTGAGAAGCTGTTATATTTGTGAGAGTTCCCAGTCGGTTGCTTTGCCTTATCCGAATAGAAATGTAGTATTGACAGCATGATAGAAGCTTATCTTCAACAACTGAGAAAGTATTATAAGAGCTATCTGAAAAGCGTGATTTCAGGGGAGCCTTTTACGCCTTTTATACTTCGTGGCGGTAAGAGTAAGCCCAGGACCACTGTCGAACTACATACATTGATTGCAATGTTCCAGCAATTTGAAAAAAAAGCTCCCCAAAAAGGATGGACGATCAGCTGGGAAGACTGGAGCAGCCGAATATTGGGTAAACAAATTTGGGCGTCTAAAATTGTTGTTGAAACCGAGGCAGATTATCTGTTTCTTTTGGATAAGGAGCAGGAAACCGCAGGGTTTAAGCAGCAGCTGCAAAGCCTGGTTGACTGGCGCCCTGAGATTCGGGGTTTTCTGTTGGATAGCCCGGAGAAGGTATGGGAACTAAAGCAGGTTTGGCCATCGATTCAGAAAGTAGTTGATTATCTGCTGGCAAATGATGTAAGCCTTCATTATTTACGTAGCATTCCCGTCCCGGTTCATTCCAAATTTATGGAAAATCATCAGTCCGTAATACTGAGAATACTGCAAGTGTTGGCTCCCGAGAGGTTTACGGCCGCAAGCAGGTCGTTGGGCGAAACATTGTCAGTCCGAAGGAAACCCCATATTTATCCCGTGCGATGGCTTGATGCCACTCTTGCCCTTGACCTGATGCATGGGATGGAGGTGGTTGGAATAACGGACGAGACGATGCAACATGTGGACTGGAATATACAGGAAGTCTGGTTGGTGGAAAATGAGACCAATCTGTATCTGATTCCTCCGAGAAAGAATGCGCTGGCAATTTTTAGCAGAGGATATGCGACTCATAGACTTGGTAATATTCCATTTTTCAGCAGGGGACGCTTACTGTATTGGGGCGATCTGGACGAGGATGGTTATGAAATGTTGAATGCCATGCGAGAATATTACCCTCATTTGCAAAGTGTGTTTATGGACGAAAATACATTACGGTTACATGTCGGAGAGTTGGGCAAGCAAAATGCCGTATACAAGACCTCGGTGCTGCCCTGGTTAACTGAAAAGGAACGTGCCGCTTATCATATATTAAAGTTTCAAAATGGCAGGCTGGAGCAGGAGAGAATTCGTCAGGATTATATAGCGGACGAATTATTGAAAATCTGACAGCTCTGTAAGGAAAATTTCCTTGCGGATCCTGCAGTGACTATCTTTGTTATTCAAACGGAGATTTGCCAGTTCGGTCTATGCGGCGTACGGGGCCCTGTCATATTATTTTTGTAAAACAGTCGATAAAACCTATCCGAAAATGAAGTTTGTTTTTGTCTTCTTACTTGCGCTTCCATTCTATGTTCTTGCCGGGGAGAAACCAGCGCCCCCCAATATACTGTTCTGTCTGGCAGATGACTGGGGATGGCCCTTTGCCGGTGCTTATGGTGACAAAGCAATAAAGACTCCCAATTTTGACCGATTGGCAAGAGAAGGAGTGTTATTTGAACATGCCTTTGTGTCCAGCCCTTCATGCACACCCAGTCGAAATTCTTTTTTAACCGGGAAATATCACTGGCAATTGCAGTCAGGGGCTAATTTATGGAGCACCCTGCCTGAAAAGCATCAAAGTTTTATCCATCTGCTGAACGCACAGGGCTACCTGATTGGGCGCACCAAGGCCAAGACCTGGGGCCCCGGAAGTCTGGACAATTGGATCGCGGCACATGGTAAGCATCCCTCTGGAAAAGGGTATAACAGTTTCCGGGATTTTTTAGATAGTACTCAGGCGGGCCAAAAGCCCTTTTTCTTTTGGTTGGGCACCGCTGACCCCCACCGGCCTTATGTAAAGGGATCGGGTGCCAAAAGCGGGATAGACCTGTCAGATGTTTTTCTTTTTGATCATTATCCAGAATCGGACATCGTGCGTAGTGATGTGGCTGATTATTATTTTGAGGTGCAGCGCTGGGACCGGCTGGTGGGAAAGGCAATAGATGAATTGGAGCGGCGCGGTTTATTGGACAATACCATTATTATAATGACGGGTGACCACGGGATGCCTTTTCCCAGGTGTAAGGGCAATTTGTACGATTCAGGCGTCCGTGTCCCCTTCGCCGTCCGATGGGGATCGGTGGTGGCGACCGGTCGTCAGGTGGAGGATTTTATTTCTTTTGCAGACATTGCACCTACACTTCTCGAAGCTGCCGGAGTCCGACCACCTGCTGATATGACCGGACGAAGCTTTCTGGACTTGTTGCAATCCGAAAAGAGCGGTTGGATTGATTCAGTACATCGGTCAGACGTCGTTTTTGGCCGAGAGCGGCATACATTGGCTCAGGAACGACCCAGCCAAAGCGGATACCCCTCCCGCGCTTACAGAACCAGAGATTTTCTTTATATCCGCAATTACGAGCCTGACCTTTGGCCGGCAGGTACCTGGAAAGAAAGCCTGAGTACGGTTGGAAGATATGCAGATTGCGATAACGGTCCGACCAAGAACTATATATTGGACAACAAAGACAAAAATGAGGAACTGCATCGCATATATCAGCTTTGTTTTGCTAAAAGACCCGCTGAAGAACTCTATGATTTAAACAAAGATCCGGGGCAGCTGCGTAATTTGGCATCCCTGGCCCCGTATAAAAAACAATTACAAGTGATGAGGGACCGTCTGCAAAAAAAACTGGATCAACTGGAGGATCCCAGGGCCCGGAATCCTCATTATCAGGGGTTTTATGAATATCCCTATCTGGGCAATAGTATCAGGAAAAATTAACTGGTAGTGGGTTCCGTTGTATGGAACAGATTTGCAAAGCCATTTCTGGTATATATTAAGTCTGACCTAAATGGTCTGTTTGCGGAATAATTGACTGTGAGAAGGTATCGGATGTGCTCATAGTTTCTATGAGCCGAACCTATTATCAAACCTTTGGTAGTGAATTAAAGTAAGCGACCGGAGACATATTGAAGTACTTTTGAAAATTACGACTGAACAGACTTTGGGAGGAGTAACCGGTCATTTTTGAAATCTCGTAGAGCGAGTATTCGTTTTCTGCAATCAGTCCCGCTGCTTTTTTTAGCCGGGTAATATCAATGAGTTCTTTGGGTGATAGTGAGGACAGGGATTTAATTTTTCTGTAAAAAGTTGTTCGGCTCATAAACATATGCTCGGCCAGCATATCAATATCGATATTCGGATTCTTGATATTTTCATGAATATAATCGTCCAGTTTTTTTAAAAAAGCTTCATCGGTTTTGGAATGTGCCATGACCCGGACATCGTCAAAGGGGGAACTTGCAAAATGATCTTTTATTTTTCTTCTGTTTCTGAGCAGATTGCTGATCTGCACCTGCAGGAGTTCCAGTGAAAAAGGTTTCTGGATATAGGCGTCGGCGCCCACTTCCAGTCCTTCGATATGTGCCTGGTAGGTATTCTTTGAGGTTAGTAATATGATGGGGATATGACAGTATTCTACATTGGACTTAATGGTTGAACAGAGTTCAAACCCGTCCATGCCCGGCATCATAATATCCGAAATGATCAAGTGAATGATTTCCTTGCTGAGTATTTGTTGAGCAATGGCCGCATCAGCAGCCAGTTGTACTTTAAAGTTATCGCCCAGGGCCACGGACAGAAAATCCAGGATATCTTCGTTATCGTCAATAACAAGAATCGTTTCCATTGTACTAATTAATCTTTTTCCAACTACCTAACTGGAATTCAATTTCCTGATGGATCGGAAGTTTCAGTTCAAAGATAATTAAATCCTGCTTTCCGGACAGGAGTGTCAGGGTGCCCTTATGCAACTCTGTAAGTGATCTGGCAAGAGATAGACCGATCCCTGTACCTGGCTGATCTGCAGCACGCAGCCGTACAAACGGGTCAAAAATCTGCTTCGCGAATTCATCCGGAATGGCCTTGCCGTCATTATGGAAACGGATCCTAAAGTGGGACCTCATTTCCTGGTCCATATCGAGGTGCAGGTCGACTTTTTCCGCGGCATATTTAACCCCATTGGAAGTCAGGTTGGTCACTATCTTTATAAATGCTTCGCGGTCCACGAATGCCATTATGGGCAGTTCAGGAAGTTGTATCCCAATTTCGATGCCTTTGGATTCTGCCTGCTGACGGAACCCACCGGCGATATCGGTAATGATGGCGCCAATATCTGTTTTAACGAAATTCAGACTAAACTGATTGGCTTCTGTCTTGCGAAAATCCAGCAACTGGGTCGTCAGGCTCACCAGACGATGGGTGTTTTTTTCAGCAATGCTTAGGCTTTTACTGATTTTAGGATCATCCCCGAATTTTTTGCGAAGCAATTCTATTGGCCCGGATATCAGGGTGAGCGGTGTCTGGATTTCATGCGTAATATGGGTGAAAAATTCTATTTTGGACTGATAGATTTCTTTTTCCTTTTCCAGTTCAAAAAGCTGCATTTTTCCGGCCTGGCGTTTTTCCTGATAACGATGATAATACCTAAGGGCGAGATATAAAAGGCCCAGGAATGCCAGTAGATAAAAGACATACGCCGTGCGTGTTCTCCAGATGGGAGGCAGGATATGAATGTACAAGGTTCTTTTTTGTCCTTCCCAGGTGCCGATATTACTTTCGGCCTGTACGATGAATTCATATCTGCCCGGTGCCAGATCGGTAAAATAGGCATTCCGGTTGCTGGTCAGATAGGTCCATTCTTTGTCCAATCCGTTCAGCCTGTATTTGTAACGGGTGACTTCCGGCGCGGAAAAATTAACGGCGGCAAATTCAACACTGAAATTGTTCTGATTGTATTGAAGGGTTATTGTATCGGTATATAAAATGGATTTTCGCAGCGGGCTTTTTTCTGCGTCCGGTAATACTTCTTTATTATTGATCTGAAAACCTGTGATATACATAGGAGGACTGGGTTCTTTCTGGTCGAATGCCGCCGGATCGAAGCCAATCATACCTTTTACAGATCCAAAATACAGCCTGCCATTCGAA
Organism: Niabella terrae; assembly: GCF_054783135.1. Taxonomy (NCBI): domain Bacteria; kingdom Pseudomonadati; phylum Bacteroidota; class Chitinophagia; order Chitinophagales; family Chitinophagaceae; genus Niabella; species Niabella terrae. The sequence continues at coordinate 249,753 of NZ_BAAGRD010000012.1, read as the reverse complement.
TGCTTGTAGGCAGAATTATAATTAAACTGATCGGTAATCAATCCATTGGCGCGGGTATAGACCCTGATCTGCTCATTACGCAGGTTCAGGCGTACCAGTCCCTTGAGTGAACTGATCCAGAGATGTTTTGCGTCATCTTCCAGGATGCTGTACAATACGTTGGTGGGCAGTCCTTCCTCAGTAGTAAATCTTTTGGTTGTTTTCCAATCAGGGCTCATTTTAATCAAACCGCCCCCTGTTGTGGCGAACCAGAGGTTGTGATCGCTGTCTTCAAAAATACTGTGTACAGCAAATTCATTGACCGGTCTGCTACTGTCGGTGTGACCAAAGCGGAAGTTGCCGGTTTTGCCGGTATGGGGATTGTAATAGTAGACACCCTGGGTTACGCTTCCCGTCCAGATATTGCCCCGGGAATCCTCAAAGATATCAAAGACATAGGAGTTATAAGGGATCTCTTTGATCCTGCGGAAAGTCTTCAGAATGGGATCGAATTCAAAAAGGCCGGATCCCCGGTAGGCCGTACCGATCAATAGTTTTCCTTCCCGGGTCCGGAAGATGGAAATTATAAAGTCACTCACCTGATCTCCTTCGGAGCCGATCAGTTTAAATCGATCCGTAATGTAGCCGGTTTTCATATCCATAATTTCCAGACCCTGAAGGAATGGACCAATGTACAGCTGATCACCTACGGCCAACAGGCCATGGATATTGGAATAGGAGATGGCACCCTGTTCTCCCGTAGCCCGATATTGCCGGAAATTGCCGGTGGAAAGGTCCAACCGGTTCAGGCCTGCATCTTCGGTCCCGATCCAGAGATGGCCGTTATTGTCCGCACAGATTTCCCGAACGGCTTCACCGGATATTGAATTAAAACCCGGCACCGGATAATATTTTTCGAAACGTGCATTGTCCTTAGAGTAGTAATTGAGGCCACCGAAAAAAGTACCTGCCCACATGCTGCCACGTCTGTCCCGACAAACGGTATAAACGGCATTGTCACCAATCGCATAAGGGTCTCCGGCCCGCTTTTTCAACTGCCTGCGCGTGTTATATTGCAGGTCGTAAATATAGATGCCTGATTCAGTAGCGATCCAAAACTGATCCCGTTCTCCCCGGGTAATATCACGTACGTATATATCGCTATGATCTGTTTCTAATACCAGGTCACGGACGGTACCCGTTTTCGTATTGTAGAGTTTCAGTCCCTGTTTAAAACAACCGACCAGCAGTTGATGGTCGTCAATCGGATATATTTTACTGATCGATCGGGAGTTGGCCGGGACCTCAGTGGACACGATTCTGATCTTATTTTCCGAGCCCGCATTCGGTTCGTACCTATATATGGTGCCGTCGTTTTCGCCGATCCACAAATGGTCATTGTCGTCCAGGGCGATACAGGAAGCCGAAATCTTCAATGCTTCTATCCGTCTGGCGACCGGGTCATACCGGTATAGACTGTAATTGATCAGAAACCACAAATTATTCCGGCGATCAATGATCAGGTTACTGGTATAAGACTGAGGACAGGAATCGGGTTGCAAGAATTTTTCCTGATAGGGGTTGTATTGAAACAAACCTTTTCCGGTGCCGATCCAGATCAGGCCATTCTGGTCTTCTGCCAGACTGTTAATAATATTGTTGCCGATTGAGCCCAGGCGATTTTTGGCATTTACAAAAGTTTTAAAAGTGTAACCGTCAAATCGGTTAAGTCCGCCCCGGGTACCGATCCATAACAATCCGGTGCGATCCTGGATAACAGCAGTCACGGAATTGTGTACCAGCCCGTCATCCACCCGGTAATGTTTAAAATAGTATTGACCCGCTAATGTTGTCGAAAAAAGCAGCGCCGCTGGCAGCAACAGGCAGGAAAATCGCAGGAATCTCATATTCTTGATTCAAAAATATAGCATTCGAATCGAAAACCCGGGCCGGAGCAATGCTGCGGCAGGCAAAAAACACCTAAATTGATACGAATCGTCAAAATATTGAACAAGCAATTCATAAGTACTTTGCTTTCTTTGGCGATTATTTTAATTGTTTACCTGACATACCCTGATGATTCAGGAGGCGGCACCCGAGGTATACGGGCCACCTGTTAAAGATGCATATATGATGAGAATTCGATGGGCTGCCGTTCTGTTTTTGATTTTCCATTTTAGCGCAACTGGTGCGCAACAATTGGTATTGCCCGGTGATCACGCCGATCCCTCAGTTGTCCGTATAGGGGATCGTTACTGGGCTGCGGGGACTACTTCCAACTGGTTTCCTGCCTTTCCCCTCTATCAATCCGAAGATCTTATACATTGGGAGGCAGCAGGTCATGTTTTTACCAGTAAGCCGGACTGGGTGGACCATTATATGTGGGCTCCGGAGATCAGTTATGATAAAGGAAAGGTCTATATGTATTATACTGCCCGTAAGAAGGGGGGCAGCCTCTGCATCGCTGCGGCAGTTGCCGACCGACCAGAAGGACCCTATACCGACCTGGGCCCTTTGATCTGTCAGGAAGATGGTTCTATAGACGCTTTTGCCGTTCGTGATGAAAAAGGCGTTTTATACATGATCTGGAAAGAAGATGGAAACAGCAAAGGCAAACCGACGCCCATCTGGGCGGCGAAAATGCGGGAGGATCGCAGGGGATTAATTGGTGCGCCGCAGGAGTTATTCAGAGCAGATCAGGCCTGGGAAAAAGGCCTGGTAGAAGGGGTTTCGATACTCCGCCACGGAGATTATTTTTATGCCCTGTATGCAGGCGCCGCCTGCTGTGGCCGCAGTTGTAGTTATGGAACGGGCGTGGCACGCTCCAGAAACCTGTTGGGGCCCTGGGAGAAATATGCCGGCAATCCGGTTTTAAGTGATGGCCCTGACTGGACTTGCCCGGGTCACGGAACGCCCGTAATGCGCGCCGACAAATTTTTCTACCTCTATCACGGCTACAGTACCCAAAGCAGGAATTTTGGTGGTCGCCAGGGACTGTTGAATGAATTTGCGTTTACAAAGGATGGATGGCTCCGTTTTTCCAATAACACACAATATGGGAAGCTGACCGTTCCCTCCATGATCAAAGATGATTTTCCCAATGTTCAACTTGCCACGGGCTGGCATTGGAGTATATTCAGGGACATCCGTTATAAAATCGCCCACCAGACCCTGGAGCTGGAGGCTTCTCCCAGGCCCGCGGGGGCACATATCGGTCAGGCCATTCGCTGGTCGGATTATGGCGCTTCAGTGACATGGCTTTCGAAATCCACGGCGGCCTCAGGTCTCGCACTGATCGGTGATGATAATAATATTTTATACGCGGCTGTTCATAATGATACCCTGCAACTGATACAGGTGACCAAAGGCAAACCCACGCTGTTGGCTGAAAAGCGAGTTCATACATCATCTTCAATAAAGCTTAAACTGGAAGTGCGTGACAACAGCCAGGTGAAATTTTACTTTCAGGTGGGTAAGGCTGCATTTCAGTTATTGAACCGGCAGCCGGCGGATATTAGCCAGATGCCGCCCTGGGACCGGGCCATCCGGGTGGGGCTTATTGCAAAAGGAAACAAGAACCAGTCAGGTTACTTTAAAGCATTCAGCATGTACCGGCTAAAAGGATAGATCAGGACTTCGGAGACCTGACCTGGCATGCCAACAGTTTTTCTAAGATAAATAATGTCATATGAAATTTCAAAAACTTGTTATTGTTTTATTATTGCTGCAAACCCAGTTATTGCCGGCGCAGAAAAATTCATTGAAAGATTTTCCGGCAGGCTATCAGCCTGAGGAGATCGGTACCCTGCTCGCTTATCGCTTCGTGTATGCCAAACATGCTTTACATGGTGGTAAATGGATCAGTTATCCCGAAACATTTTACTGGAAAGGCGCCCTGGAGTTTGCGCGGCTGACCGGGAACGAAAGACTGTTCGGATTTCTGCAACGTCGCTTCCGCATACTGCGCGACAAAGAGCAGCAATTGCTACCGCCCAAGAATCATGTCGACCTGAATATGTTTGGGAGTTTACCGCTCAGTCTTTGGTCCCTGACCCGGAAAAAGGAATATCTCGACCTGGGACTTCCCTATGCAAATAGCCAGTGGCAGGTTCCTGACAACGCTGGCTCCGGACAGAAAGCCTGGGCAGAAAAGGGATACAGCTGGCAAACCCGGCTCTGGATCGATGATATGTATATGATTACGATCCTGCAGACCCAGGCCTATAAGGCCACCCGTGACCCGCAGTATCTCGATCGTGCCGCCAAAGAAATGGCTTTGTACCTGACCGAATTACAACGTCCTAACGGGCTATTTTACCATGCACCTGACGTGCCATTTTACTGGGGGCGCGGTAATGGTTGGATGGCAGCAGGAATCACCGAATTACTGCGTTATTTACCCAAATCACATTCGTACTATCCGGTCATCATGAAGGGTTATCACAAAATGATGGAGAGCCTGAAAGACCACCAGCGGCCCGACGGCATGTGGGGCCAGCTGATTGACAAAGCAGATTGCTGGGCAGAGACATCAGGAAGCGCCATGTTTACCTATGCATTTATAACAGGCGTTAAGAAGGGCTGGCTGGACAGCCGCCAATACGGTCCTGCTGCCCGGAAAGCCTGGATGGCGATGGTTTCTTATATAGACAGCAAAGGTGCTGTATCTGAAGTCTGTGTAGGAACCAATAAGAAAAATGATCTTCAGTATTATTATGACCGGCCCCGTCATACGGGAGACTACCATGGTCAGGCACCTTATCTATGGTGCGTCAATGCCCTGCTGGAAAAATAACCAGGTGAAAGTCTGATAGCTATTGTCTGCGGTACTGATTCCTGTATTTTGCGGGCGGTACACCCATGAGTTTTTAAGGAAGCCTGGGTGCGGGTAATACAGAGAAGGCCCGTGGCTGCTTTACTCAGGTTTGCCAATTCGATGTCTCCCATCCGGGTGCCCTGCTGCACCTGCGCTTAATGGAAACGGATTTACTGTTCGATCTGCAGGGGCAATCCAGGTAGGCGAGCTGGTGGAGTACCACTGTATCCACTGTTAAGGGTTTGCCGGGACAGATGGCCATGCGCTGCCTTCTGAATCCTACGCTCTCGTCATTTTTGTCGAAGGCCAGGGTTAGGGTCTACGCAGCGGCCATCTGAAATCTTAACGTCAATGCGGTGAAGGTTTTGGCATCCCGCCTGTTTTTTGCAACTCCTTATTTTGTTCTGCTAGGGTTTACAAAAGAATTTTTATAAATTTGAGTTAGAGATTTTTATTTTTTGAGTTATCGCCACCTAACGCTATATAGGCAACGCGTTTCTTTACTTTTTGCCGGAAAATGGTGCGTTGGGACATCCTTTTCATCTCTGTGCTGCTTGCAGTGAGAAAAGTACTTATCGGGTGGGGGAGAAGCAACACAATTAAAAGTAGGTAAAGTAAGATACTGAAAATAACGCAGATGCCCGGATTCCAGCCGTCAGTCTGCTCTAATTGTTTCACTCAAAAACAATGATCATGACGCCCAAAAAACTCTGGATTGCCCTTAGTGCAGTTATTGCCTTTTCTTTTGTTATCCTTATTTTCTACGGAACTGAAATCTATCGTAAAATACCGCCGGTTCCCGACCGTATTGTAACGACCGGTGGAACGGTATTAGCGACCGGTAAGGATATCCGGGATGGTCAGAATGTCTGGCAATCCATCGGGGGACAAACGGTGGGTAGTATCTGGGGGCATGGTGCCTATATTGCTCCGGACTGGACGGCCGACTACCTGCACCGGGAGGCTGAATTGTTATTGGTAGAACTGGCAAAAAAAGATGGCATTGATTTCAGTAAATTACCAGATGACGAGCAGGCACGTTACCAGGTTCGGCTTAAATCTGAATTACGTACCAATACATTGAACCCTGAAACGAAGGAGATCGTTTTCAGTGAGGAGCGGGCAGAAGTATTCAGGCTGCTGGCCGATTATTATGCCCGGCTCTTTATGAATGATCCTCAAATGGCGACAGTCAGGGAAAATTATGCGATTCCTGTCAACACAATTAAGGACAGTGCCCGTATGGCAAAAATGCATGCTTTTTTTGCATGGTGTACCTGGGTTTGTGTTACCGAACGTCCTGAATCCGAAGTGAGCTATACGAATAACTGGCCCCATGATGAACAGGTGGGTAATATCCCGCCGCCTTCACTGCACCTCTGGTCCGGATTTAGTGTGCTGTTGCTCCTGGCTGGTGTCGGACTCCTGGTATTCTACCATGCCAAAAATAAGGAGGAGGAAATCAGCGAACAAATGCCGCCGGAAGATCCTTTGAGAAGTATGAAACCGACGCCTTCGATGCGGGCGACATTAAAGTATATCTGGGTGGTGGCATTGCTGATTTTAATCCAGATGCTTGCGGGTGTGATCACCGCCCATTATGGTGTGGAGGGCAGCGCCTTTTACGGGATTCCGCTGGATAAATTTTTACCACAGTCCATTTCCAGAAGCTGGCATGTGCAACTGGCCATTTTCTGGATTGCAACTTCCTGGCTCGCGACAGGGCTCTACATTGCACCTGCGGTCTCAGGGTACGAGCCCAGGTATCAGAAACTGGGCGTGAACGTACTATTTGTCGCGCTGTTGATCGTCGTATTCGGTTCCATGACCGGACAATGGCTGGGCGTCATGCAAAAACTGGGTATGGTCGACAATTTCCTCTGGGGCCAGCAGGGATACGAGTATGTGGAACTGGGCCGGGTTTGGCAGGCCCTCTTGCTGGTGGGGCTGGTACTGTGGCTGGTGCTGATGATCCGGGCACTGATGCCCGCGCTTCGCCGTAAAGACGAAAACCGGCACCTGTTGCTATTGTTCGTGCTGGCATCGGTTGCTATTGCCCTTTTCTATGGTGCCGGCATGATGTACGGCCGCCAGACCCACCTGGCCATTGTGGAATACTGGCGCTGGTGGGTGGTTCACCTCTGGGTTGAAGGCTTTTTCGAAGTTTTTGCCACAGTGGTTGCGGCATTTCTATTTACACGACTGGGGCTGTTGCGCCTCAAATCTGCTACCATTGCCGTACTGTTCTCCACGATCATATTTTTAAGCGGTGGTATCGTCGGTACCTTCCATCATTTATATTTCAGTGCAACACCCACCGGTGTTCTGGCGCTGGGTGCTTCATTCAGTGCACTGGAAATTGTACCCTTGGTGCTGATTGGATATGAAGCCTATCAGAATTATCAGTTAAGCAAATCGTCAAAATGGATCCAGGCTTATAAATGGCCCATCTATTGTTTTATCGCCATGTCTTTCTGGAATTTTTTAGGCGCCGGTATTTTTGGGTTTGCCATCAATCCGCCCATTGCCCTGTACTATATTCAGGGGCTCAATACAACGGCTGTGCATGGTCATGCGGCGCTTTTTGGCGTCTATGGTATCCTGGGGATCGGCCTGATGATGTTTATTCTGAGAGGCCTGTATCCCGACCGGCAGTGGAATGATAAGCTGATAGGCTGGGCATTCTGGCTGATCAATATCGGCTTATTTGTCATGGTCACGATCAGTATGCTGCCTATTGGGATTATGCAGGCGGTAGCCTCCATACAGGAAGGCTACTGGTATGCGCGGTCCGCTGCTTTTATGCAGACTGATATCATGAAAGTTTTGCGGTGGGCCCGGGTGCCTGGCGATACCGTACTGGCCCTGGGAGAACTATTGCTCGTGATATTTATAATAGGCCTGAAAACCGGCTGGTCCCTGAAGGAGAAAAGGTAAGGAGTAAAGAGGTCCGGCAGAGTCTGTATCTTTGCAGGGTTACAGGCCAGGCTATCGCTCCTGCTTTCAGCAGGGGAGGAAAGTCCGGACAGCATAGGGCAGCGCACCGGTGAATAGCCGGGTGTTCCGTTCAGGAGCAATAGAAAGTGCCACAGAAAATAACTACCCTGCAAAGGGAAAAGGTGAAAATGTGAGGTAAGAGCTCACGGAAGCGGACAGTAATGGCTGCTTCGGGTAAACCTTGTGTGCTGAAATGCCATGTATACTGAAGCAGAAGCGGCCCGTTTCAAATCCGTCTCCGGACGGATACTTCAGAGGGTAGGCAGATTGACTGCCGGCAGTAATGCCGGTGGCAGATAAATGATAGCCATCCGCCCCCGGCGGGTACAGAATCCGGCTTATCGGCCTGTAACATTTTAAATTTTTCCAAAGCGCATATGCTGACGCAGCCCTCCCGGTACCAAAAAAACGGGACTGTGGTGAGCCTGAAACAATAACCCTAGATTTGCGGGACCACAATCAAAGGACTATGCGTTATCTGATTCTGATATCCATTCTACTATTGAGCGCCTGTGCGGGCCAGCGGCGGCTATCTGCAATACCGGAAAATGAGCTGCGGGTTTCCGCTGTCAGGTTTTTGGACGAATACCGGATCCCCTATGAACAACAGTTCCGGCAAACCTGGGTAGGCGGGCTCTCGGGCATTGATTATGACCGGGAATCGGACCATTATTTCCTGATATGCGACGAACGGTCGGCGACCAGCGCTGCCAGATTTTACACCGCTTCTATTGTGACCCGGGGATATACCATTGATACCATTCTTTTCCAGGACATGGGTATACTTCGCGATAGCAGGCAGGACAGTTTTCCGGCCCTGAAAAAAGATCCGGCCCGGGCTGCTGATCCGGAGTCGATCCGCTATCATCCCCCCTCAAAAACCCTGGTATGGAGTAGCGAAGGCGATAAGGCAGAACGTGGCGGACAGCGGATCTATCAGAATCCCTGGATTTATCAGATGGATATCAGGGGTGGATTTATGGACAATTTTATCCTGCCTGAAAATTTACATATGCAGGTTGCCGATCGGGGTGCACGGGAGAATGCTGCCCTCGAGGGGTTGAGTTTTTCGCGCGACTACAGGTATTTATGGGCCAGTATGGAAGGGCCGATTTATGAAGATGGTCCCCTGGCGACTGCAGCGGATGCCGGTGCACCGGTTCGTTTTACCCAATTTGACTGGGTGACAAAAAAGCCCCTAATGCAATTTGCGTACCCGCTGGATGCCGTAGCCCATAAACCCGTACCGGCAGACGCTTTTAATGTCAATGGTGTTTCCGAGATCCTGAATATCGGCGGTCACCGCTTTCTGGTGCTGGAACGTTCCTTTTCAACCGGTACAGCCGGTTGTGTCATCAAACTTTATCTGGCTGATTTCTCGGCCGCAACCAATGTAATGGATTTTTCCAGCCTCCTGCAGCCTACCTATACACCTGCTTCCAAACGCCTGCTGTTAGACTTCAGTCAATTGGACAGACTGATAGACAATGTGGAAGGGATAACTCTCGGTCCGCGCCTGCCCAATGGGCATTACAGTCTGGTGCTGATTGCCGATAATAATTTTAATGCCAGCGAACCGCAACAGGTGTTCCTGCTGGAAATGATTCCCTGATCACTCCAAAAGATTAGGATAGGGTCGGACGATCGGTCGGCCCGCTGCCTGGCTTTGCGCAGGCGGATGCATTTTTATGCCGGGTCTTGTTTTTTCAACTGATTTCATATATCTTTATGATATCATTTTAATATCAAAAAATTCATATGGAAAAAAATTTAAAACCTATTTCAGGATACTTTACGATTCTGATTGCATTGGCATTACTTGCCTTCGGCATTTATTGTTTCTTTGCTTATCTTAACCCGGATGGAGGGCGTAACACAGCTTATGTTATTCTGGGATTTCTCGCTTTATTGACTTTCTTTTTTCTGCTGAAAGGCCTGATGATTATCCAGCCCAACCATTCCCGGGTCCTTACTTTTTTTGGAAAATATGTGGGTACGGTAAAAGAAAACGGTCTGTTTTTTATCAATCCGCTGTATTCAACCTATAAACTCAGTCTCCGGGCGCAGAACTTTCAGGGACAGACCCTGAAGGTAAACGACAAAATGGGTAATCCCATTGAAATTGGTGCGGTGATTGTATGGCGGGTGAACGATACTTACAAAGCCGCTTTCGAGGTAGCCAGCTATTCCGACTATGTCCGTACCCAGAGCGAAGCCGCTATCCGGCACCTGGCGGTCAGTTTTCCTTACGACAACCTGGAAGACGAACATGCCGATATTACGCTCAGGGATGGAACTGATAAGGTCAATGAGATACTGGTGCAAGAGTTGGGGGAGCGCCTTGATGCAGCCGGCATCCTGGTAATGGAGGCCCGGATCAGCCACCTGGCTTATGCATCGGAAATTGCCGGTGCGATGTTGCAAAGACAGCAGGCGACCGCTATTGTCGCTGCCAGAACGAAAATTGTGGAAGGTGCGGTCGGCATGGTGGACCTGGCTTTGAAGAAACTGTCTGAAGAGAATATCGTGGAACTGGATGACGAACGAAAAGCCGCCATGGTCAGCAACCTGATGGTCGTACTTTGTGGCGAGAAAGCCGCCACACCGATTTTAAATGCGGGTACATTATATCAATAGCAGGCGGAAATATTTTTGGATGAACCTCCTTCATAAGATTAGAAGTTTTGAGTGATAAAAAGAGTTTTATATTAAGGATAGATACCCAGACCTACGGGTTGCTGGAAAAATGGGCATCGGATGATTTCAGAAGCGTCAACGGACAAATAGAATACCTGCTCAATATAGCCCTGCAGAAAGCCGGTCGGCAAAAGCCATTGAAAAAGAGCCAGACGCCAAGCGGGAAAAAATAATTATCTTTCGGCAAATTATCGCTATGAGAGTGCTACCATTCTGTTTGTCTGCGATCATTACATTGCTGTTGGTCGCCGTCCTTAACGGTCCGATCGGCAGTAAGATTCCCATGCCCTTGGGTAGTTTTCTAAGCCCCCAGACCGGCTTCTGGCAGAATGCCGAAGACACAGCAGCGGATTTTAGTCAGCAATTACTGATACCGGTTCTGAAGAATCAGGTAAAAGTATACCTGGATGAGCGTCTGGTACCACATGTATTTGCGGAATCTGATGAAGACCTGTATTTTGTTCAGGGATACCTGCATGCCAGATTCAGGTTGTTTCAGATGGACATCCAGACCAGGGCTGCGGAAGGCAGGGCAAGTGAAGTGGCGGGTCCGATGGCCATTGCTTACGATAAGGAACAACGCCGGCTCGGGATGAAGTTTGCCGCAGAAAATACACTTGCTGAAATTGAAAAGAACCCGGCGGCACTCCACTTGTATTCAGCTTATACCAAAGGCGTGAATGCCTATATCCAAACCCTGACCCGCAGTCAGTTGCCGCTGGAATACAAGCTTCTGAATTTTGAACCCGAATTATGGACCAATCTTAAAACCTGCCTCTTATTAAAGATGATGGCCCGGATGCTCTCTTCCGGAACAGAACATGATCTGGCCTATAGCAATCTTAAATCCATACTACGGCCGGATCAGCTGGATATACTGTATCCCCAGGTTCCGGATTCTCTGTACCCCATTATTCCGGAAGGAACCATTTTTGCCCGGCCTGCACAACGGGCACAGCCGCCGCAAGGCGCCGATACGGCTTATTTCAATTATTCGGATTCCAGAATTACAGCGGCTTCCGGGTATCGGGAGGATCCATCCAATGGCAGCAATAACTGGGTGGTTGCAGGTGCTAAAACCGCCAGTGGATTTCCGATTCTGTGCAACGATCCACATCTGGAATTATCACTGCCTTCCATTTGGTATGAAATGCAACTCAGCACCCCCCGGTCCAGCTGTTATGGCGTAACGATACCAGGCAGCCCCTTTGTGATTATTGGTTTCAATCGTGATATTGCCTGGGGGGTTACCAATGCCCAGCGGGATGTCAAAGACTATTACCGGATCCGTTTTCGCGACAGCAGTCGTAGCGCGTATTGGTTTGATGGAGCTTACAGGCCCGCCCAGCAACGGATTGAACGGATCGAGGTCAAGGGAGGTGATCCCGTATTGGATACTGTATCCTATACCGTGTTTGGTCCGGTGATGTATGATCAGGCTTTTGAAGATACGGTCAATCACCAGACCGCATTGGCAGTAAAATGGGTGGCGCACCATACGGGTGATGACGGCTATACTTTCTATAAACTGAACCAGGCTAAAAATTATAACGACTACCTGACTGCTATTAAAACTTTTGAGTGTCCGGGTCAGAACTTTGTATTTGCCAGCCGAAACGGTGATATTGCGATCTGGCAACAGGGCTTGTTTCCCGACCGCTGGAAAGACCAGGGCCTGTATGTGATGCCCGGAGAGGACAGCAGTTATCTATGGCAGGGATTTATTCCCCAGGAAGAAAACCCGCATGCCCTCAATCCCAACCGTAATTTCCTGGAAAGCGCCAACCAGCGGCCGGCAGACGCGAGTTACCCGTATTTTATTCCCGGTACCTATATCACACCCCGGGCTACAGCAATCGAAGGTTTTCTTTCCCGCATGAACAGCATCACGGTGCAGGACATGATGACCCTGCAAAACAATTACTTTAACCCTCTGGCCAGGGATATGCTGTCGGTATTGTTGCCTCATACGAAGCGTTCCGAACTATCAACGGCTGCGCGTAAATATTATGATATTATTTCCGGTTGGGATTTTAATGCGGATCCTGCTTCAAACGGACAAACGGTTTACCAGCTCTGGACCGATAGTTTGCAGCGCAATATCTGGTGGGATGATTTGAACCCTGCCGGACCGACGACGCCGCTGCCGAATGAGCAGACACTCATGGAACTCCTTAAAAGAGACAGCACTGCTTCCGGTTTTATGGATGACAGGCGGACACCTGAAACTGAAACTTTATCAGAAATCGTCACCCTGTCGCTGAATCAGGCTGCGACGGCGCTGGATGGGTTTGACCAGCAGGGACACCTGGAATGGTCCAAGCTGAAGGACGTTACGGTATACCATATCCTGAAATCCTTATTGCCTTTCGCCCGACAGGGACTACCCGTGGGTGGTTCCGGCAATGTCATTAATGCCGTTAAAAAAAGCCATGGTCCCAGCTGGCGCATGATTGTTCAGGTCGCTGGTGAGCCGGAAGCTTATGGCGTTTATCCGGGAGGACAGAACGGTAACGCAGGCAGTCGGTTTTATGACAGTGGTGTGGACAACTGGGCAGCGGGTAAGTACTACAAACTCTGGATGATGAAAAAGGAGCAGGCAACGGACCCACGTGTGAAATGGCGGATGGATTTTATCCCTGACTGATTAAGGGCCGATAAGCGATGACAATGGCAGGTAAACCCGTGCCTGGCCCCAAATTTTTAAGCATTTAAATTAAAAACGATGCGGTTTTTTATTGCAATTATAGTTACCGGCCTGCTGGCGCTTGTTTCCGGCCTGATATTTCCCTGGTGGAGCATCGCTGTCGTGGCCTTTATCGTTTCATTGCTTATTCCGCAGTCTTCCCGCACTGCTTTTGTTTCCGGCTTTCTGGGCATCTTTCTCTTATGGCTGCTGTTGGCAGCACTCATCAATGCTTCCAATGCCGGACTGCTGGCAGGCCGGGTGGGTCAATTGCTGGGTATAGGTGAAAATCCGGTTTTGCTGGTGCTTGTGACTGCCCTTGTAGGTGGCCTGGTAGGGGGGATGGCCTCCCTCACAGCCAGCTATTTAAAAATTAGAAATCGCTGAGTTTTAACTATATTTGCCACATGAAATTTGGTGCAGCCTGCAACTGCCCTATTAGTTCAGTTAATTGCCATGCTGGTGCATGGTTCAAATTTCAGGTTTTATGGCATTACACAACCGGGTCTCCCGAAAGGAGCTCAAAGAACGTATTTTAAAAGATCACACCCCTCGTACAACCATTTCTTTTTATGCATACTTCTGCATTGAAGATCCCGATGGTTTTCGAAATGATTTGTACCGCAGGTTCCATGCATTGGGGGTGCTCGGCAGAATTTATGTAGCAGGTGAGGGCATCAATGCCCAGATCAGTGTACCGTCAGAAAACCTTGAAGCCTTTAAATCAGCATTGTACACCGCAAATAAAGCCCTGGACCAGTTACGCCTGAACCTTGCTGTGGATGATGGAAAGTCTTTTTATGTACTGGACGTGAAAGTGCGGCCAAAAATTGTGGCAGACGGCATTACGGACCCTCATTTTGATATGGGCCGAAAAGGTAAATATGCCGATGCCCGGACCTTTAACCAGATGGCAGCCGATCCGGATACTATTATTGTGGATATGCGCAATCATTATGAATACGAGGTCGGACATTTTGAAAATGCGCTGGAAGTGCCCAGTGATACGTTCCGGGAACAATTGCCTATGGCAGTAGAAATGCTGGCGGATCAGAAAGATAAGAATATCATTATGTATTGTACCGGTGGTATTCGCTGTGAAAAAGCTTCCGCTTATATGCTGCACAAAGGTTTTAGGAATGTATTTCACCTGGAAGGCGGTATCATCAATTATGTCAACCAGGTGAAGCAACAGAACTTAGAAAATAAATTTCATGGCAAGAATTTTGTATTTGACCAAAGGCTGGGAGAGCGTGTAACCCAGGAAATCATCGCCAAATGCCATCAATGCGGTAAACCGGCGGATACGCATGTGAATTGTGTCAATGATGCCTGTCATCTTTTGTTCATTCAATGTGAATCCTGTGCCGCAGCTTACGATGGTTGTTGCAGTCCCGAATGCCGGGATTTTATCCATCTTCCTGAAAATGAACAGAAATTGAAGCGTAAAGGAGTTGATTTGGGAAGAAATGTTTTTAATAAATCAAAGTCTCGGGTCAGGGACTTAACGACACGCAACGGGAATTCATAGAAAATTAACCTCCGGCTGTTACTTTTTACCGTTCCTTTGCGTCCTATTCACAGTAAACCCTATCCATCTATGAATAAACTTTTAATGATGATTATAGTCTTGGCACTAGTAATCACGCCCGCAGCATTATTTATTGTTGATAACCAGGATGTTACTTCAATAAATGCGCACAAGCCCGACCGTCATGAACGCATGAATCATGATCGGTTCGTCTGGACAAATATGAATTGGTAACCTTACCGGATTCCCGGTCAGGCTTTACGTTAATGAACAAAAAAACCGGCTAATGCCGGTTTTAATCGTATCAGGAAGCTGATGATCAGCTATACCCGCTCAAATTTATTAAAGAAGAAATCACCTTCGATTACCGCATTCTCATCGCTGTCACTTCCGTGAACGGCATTTTCTTCAATCGAATTGGCGAATTCCTTGCGAATCGTCCCGGCTGCTGCCTGTTCGGGATTGGTAGCGCCGATTAATTCTCTGAAAGCCGCCACAGCATTTTCTTTTTCCAGGATCGCCGCAATAATTGGCCCCCGGCTCATAAATGCTACCAGGTCCTTATAAAACGGCCGTTCTTTGTGTACTTCATAAAAAGCACCTGCCTGTTCGGGCGAAAGTTTTGTTAATTTGAGGGCCACCAGTTTAAAGCCAGCTTTGGTAATCCGGTCGATAATGGCGCCGGCGTGACCACCGGCCATGGCGTCCGGTTTAATCATGGTAAATGTGCGATTGCTCATATTCTTATTATGTTTTTTGGCCCGCAAAGGTACAAAAACAGAATATTTAAATAAGCTTAATTTACCTATTTTTGCGCCGCATATCATGGAACCGATAGCCGAATTGTACCCCATATTAGCCGAACCACATAAAATCGTGGTTACCATGCATCAAAAGCCGGACGCTGATGCTATGGGGTCTGCTTTGGGGTTATTTCATTATCTCAAACTAAAGGGGCATCAGGTTACCGTGATTTCACCTACGAACTGGGCTTCCTGGCTCGGCTGGATGCCCGGAGCGGACGGGGTACTGAATTATGAGAAACAACAGGAGAAAGCGGACCAGTTACTGGAGGAAGCTTCCCTGCTGTTCTGTCTGGATTTCAATATCTTCCACCGGACCAAGACGATGGCAGAGAAGCTGGCGGCCATCGGATGCATCAAAGTACTGATCGACCACCACCAGCAACCCGATACAGCCAGTTTCCATTTCGGCATCAGCGATAATACACAGAGCTCCACCAGTGAAATGGTATACCATTTTATCAAGGGTAGTCCGCTGTCAGTTGCATCGGTGATCAATGAAGATATCGCCCGTTGTCTCTATGCGGGCGTAATAGCAGATACGGGATCCTTCCGGTTTTCGGCCACCCACAGTTCTACGCATTTAATGGTGGCTGACCTGATGTCGACGGGATTTAATCATGCAAGAGTACACAGCCAGCTCTACGATAATTTTTTAGAGAATCGCTTGCGTTTTATCGGTCATATTCTCAGTAACAGACTGGAGTTTTTCTATGAATATAATACAGCGCTGATTGTTATTCCCAAGTTTGATCTGATTAAATATGAGATTAAGACAGGAGATACTGAAGGACTGGTCAATTATCCGCTTTCCGTGCAGGGCATCAAACTGGCCGCACTGGTGATAGATCGGGAGGAAGAAAGAAAATGGAGTTTCAGAAGTAAGGAAACTTTCGATTGCAATAGTTTTGCCCGGGCTTATTTTAACGGTGGCGGCCATTACAACGCAGCCGGAGGCAGCTCCAAGGAGAGTTTGAGGGATACAATAGAGATGTTTAAACAGGCCATCCGGGATAACGAAACGCAATTACGGTAAGCAACCGGAAGTCAGGCGCCTGACAACAAATAATTAAATTTTAACAGATAAAGAACAAACAGATGAACCCGTCATAAGAATGTAGCCAATAGGGATACATGATTTTACGAGGCCTATTATATCTGACCATTAAAACAATAAAAAAAAACAGATGAAACGTTTACCCATTTTGAGTGTAGTAGTGGTTGCGATTTTCGCATTTACTGCTTGTAAAAACAATGCCGGATTTGAGAAGACGAAAAGCGGATTGGAGTATAAAATTGTCGAAGGCCCCGGCGACCGGAAAGATACCGTGAAAAATGGCGAGGTCCTGAGGGTTCAGTTTACGCACAGAATTACCGGTGAAGGCAAGGATACTTTGCTGCAGTCAACTTATGAGACATCGCCGATGGTCATTCCCATTGAAGAAGTACCTGACGGTCAGGGAGACTATACCCCGGTAGAACTGTTCAGCAAACTGCGTAATGGTGACAGCCTGGTAGTCAGAATGCTGGTAGATTCCATGATCATGAAAGGCATGATCAGTCCGGCGCAATTCCCGCCCTTTATCAAACGTGGCGATGCTTTCGTTTATACTTTTAAAGTGCTGGGCGTATATCCCAATGAAGCGGCCGCTAATGATGCCAGTCGTAAGGAAGAAATCGCCGTGCTGGAAAAATCAGGCGAAAAAGCAAAGCAGGATAAAGAAGTACAGGATTATATCGATGCCAAAGGTTTAACTACTGTTAAATCCCCACTGGGTGTTTCCGTAAAAATTGATGAGCCCGGAACCGGCGCTCCCGCTGTCGATGGTAAATTCCTGAAAGTAAAATATACCGGTAAGATTCTGGGTACCGACTCCACATTTGATTCAGGAGAACTGCCCCTGGAATTAGGAAAAGGCGGTTCTATCCCCGGTTTTGAAGATGGCCTGCGTCAGTTCAAACAGGGTGGTAAGGGTACCATTTTTATTCCCGGTTACCTGGCTTATGGTAAGGACACGATGAGAGGATTCAAAGCCTATCAGCCAATGTACTTCAACGTGGAAATTACCGAAGTACTGGATTCCATGCCGCCTCAGCCGCAGATGCCGATGGCCATGCCTAACGGTGGTCAAATGCCTCCGCAGCAATAATACCAAAGACCAAACTGAATTTTAAACATGATGCGATTTCAATTTCCTCTGGCCGTACTGGTACTGGGTCTGATGGTTACAGCCTGTAACAATCTGGATTACCAGACAACTGCCAGCGGCATGAAGTATAAGATTTTTGACGGGGGAAGTACCGATAGTACCCGGCCGGGAAACTGGTTAAAAGCCAATATCCGGCAGACGCTCCGGAGTGATAAGGACACGATTTTGGGCGAGACTTACGGTAGAATGCCGGCATTTATCCGCATTCAGGATTTGCCTGCCACCACACCGGGACAGGGTAAATATGGTCCTGAAGTCTTATTCGGACAGTTGAAAAAAGGCGACAGCCTGGTCGCCATCATGTTTGTGGATTCATTAATTAATAAGGGTATCGTTCAGCCCGCGGCACTGCCAGCTTATGTCAAAAAAGGGGGCAAACTGATCCTGACCATCAAGGTTATGGAAGTATTCAAATCTGACAGCCTGGCCAATATTGACCGGCAAAAAGAGCAGGAAAAAGATGCCCCCAGAGCCCGGAAGGAACAGGAAGAACAGATGAAGAAGATGAAGGCCGAGCAGGAAGCGGCGGCCCAATCGGAAATCGCGTCCCTGGAAAAATCCGGAGAAAAAGACCGGCAGATCGGGGAAGTGAAAAAGGAACTGGAGGCCAGGAATATTAAGGCGATACAGACCCCCATGGGTACGTTGGTGAAAATCGACGATCCGGGAACCGGCCCCCAGGTAGCTGATGGAAAGTATGTAACGGTAAAGTATGATGGTCGCCACCTGCGTACGGACAGCAGTTTCGATGCCAATCAGTTTACCATTCAACTGGGCGTACAGCCGATGATCCGCGGATTCGAGGATGGATTACGCCAGTTCAAAAAGGGCGGCAGGGGTACGATTTATATACCCGGATACCTGGCCTATGGCAAGGAAGGCAATGGTGGAAACTTTCAGCCTTATGAACCGCTGTATTTTGAAGTGGAAATTATCAACCTCAGTGATACGGATCCTGCTGCCCAACCGGCGGCGCCCCATCCACCGCAGCCCTAAGCTGCATTCGATAAACGATTTACAGATAGCCACTTCAGTTAATGGAGTGGCTATCATTTTTAACGGCATCCTTCATTGCCTGAAGGAGCCGGACGGCTTCCCGGGCGGCCTGAACGTCGTGAACCCTCAGGATATCGGCGCCTTTGAGCAGACCGACGGTATTCAACACAGTCGTTCCGTTCAGGGCATGGTCTGCGTCAGTTTCCAGTGTTTTGTAAATGGTGGATTTTCGGCTGATACCGAGCAGGACCGGCGCACCCAGCAACCGGAACTGTTCCAGTTGCCGGAGTAGTTGAAAGTTATGGTTGATCGTTTTACCAAACCCAAATCCCGGATCTATAATCAGGTCTTTGATGCCGAGGGCGCGCAATCCGGCCATCCGGGCAGTCAGAAAATCCAGTACTTCCGCTGTGACATTCTGATAACGGGCCTGTTGCTGCATATTGTCGGGACGGCCCTGCATATGCATCAGCACATACGGCACTTCCAGCCGGGCCACTGCAGGTAGTAATTCCGGATCCAGGCTGCCGGCACTGATATCATTGACCAGGCAGGCGCCCGCACTTACGGCAGCGGTGGCTACTTTTCCGTAATAAGTGTCAATGGAAATAAAAGCCTGGGGGAAGTTTGCAGTCAGTAGTTCGACGACAGGCAGGACGCGGTCGATCTCCTCGTTTGCCGAGACCGGTTGACTGCCGGGGCGGGTACTCTGACCACCGATGTCCAGCAGGGTAGCGCCCTGCTCCAGCATGGCAGCCGCCACTTCCACCGATGCCCGCGCATCGGTGAACCGGCTGCCTTTATAAAAGGAATCGGCATTGATATTGAGGACGCCCATTATAAGTGGTTGGTTAATTGTTAGTAATCTTCCACGACAATTCAGGGTAAACATCAGTGTTTGTTTGTTATTTTTGTTTGAAGCACCGGTTTTTCGGTGCTCAAAAATCCGGAAAGGATAAAGATAATCAAAAGGCGTCACCGGCAGCGGGCCGGGCCTGCCGTAATGGAAGTGGTATATGGTAAAAACGAACAAGCAGTATGACGAAGTAATTGCGTCCTGCAAAACGATCTTTCTGAAAAAAAATAAGGATTATGGTACCGCCTGGCGGGTCTTGCGTACCATTTCTGTTGTCGATCAGATTTATATCAAAACCCTCAGAATACGCACCCTGCAGGAAAAGCAGCAGCAAATGATTGATGATGATATTCCGGGTGAATTTATCGGCATCATCAATTATGCCATTATCGGCCTGATCCAGCTGGCTTTGCCGGAAGGCAGTCCGGAGGAATTGCCCGTTACAAAAGTGGAAGCTTTATACGATGAGTACAGCGCCGCTGCCCGGGCACTGATGCAGCAGAAAAACCATGATTATGGTGAAGCCTGGCGTCAGATGAGCCAGGCGTCTTTTACGGACCTGATCCTTATGAAATTGTTCCGGGTCAGGCAAATCCTTCAGAACGACGGGAAAACCCTGATCAGTGAAGGTATTGATGCCAATTATAATGATATCATTAATTATGCAGTATTCGCGCTGATACTACAGGGAGAAGCTGCAGCATAAATCACCACATGAAAGTACTGGTAACAATCGTCCGGGTGCTGGTGGGGCTCCTGTTTATATTTTCGGGACTGGTAAAAGCCAATGATCCGCTGGGGCTGAGTTATAAGATGCAGGAATTTTTCCTGGTCTGGCAGATGGGCTGGCTCGACGGGCTGGCGCTGGGTTTGTCGATTTTGATGATTGCTTTTGAGATCATCGCCGGCATCGCGCTGTTGCTCGGCTGGAAGCCAAGGCTGATCAGCTGGTTGCTGCTTCTGCTGATTATCTTCTTTACTTTTTTAACCGGTTATGCCTATTTGTCCGGCAAGTTTAAGAATTGCGGTTGTTTCGGGGATTGCATACCGATCACTGCGGGAGGATCCTTCCTTAAAGACCTGCTCCTGCTGGTCCTGATCGTTTTTCTGTTTTTCAACCGCCGTCATATCCGGCCCCTGTTGAAGAAAAAAGCGACGCAACTGCTTATGGCCTTTGCGGTGGTGCTGGCACTGGGATTACAATGGTATACCCTGCATTACCTGCCATTGGCGGATTGTCTGCCTTTCCGGGAAGGAAACAATATCAGCCAGCAAATGGAAATTCCTGCCGATGCGGTACCGGATTCTACGGTCATCCGGTTTGTATATGAAAAACAGGGCAAGCGGGTCAGTTTCGATGCCAGTTCCTTTCCGGATGATTTTAACGATAGTATCTATACTTTCATAGAACGAGATGATCAGATCATCCGCAAAGGCCGTAATAATGAACCGCCAATTAAAACATTCGGCCTCCTGACTGCCGAAGGCAGGGACCTGGCGCCGGAAATTCTCCAGGCCTCTGAAGTGCTGTTGCTTTTTGCCGAGAACGCCAGCCGTTCCACTGACCAGTGGGCCGAAGGATTTGCACAGGTGGCCGGTCAGGCTGCCGGTCAGGGTATTCCGGTTTATATTGTCACCAGCAGTGTGGACCAGCTCCGGGCCGCCATAGCGGCGACGCCCTTTAAGGATATAGAGATTCTGGGGGCAGATAATACCATGATCCGTACCGCGGCACGAACCAACCCGGCCTTATTGCTGCTCCGAAAAGGTACAATTGTGCATAAATGGAGTTATAAAAGTTTTGGACATGTCCGGCTCTGAGGATCAGAGCACCGGGTTGACCAAGCTGAAAAAAACTAAGGATGATACAGTATCTGCTTCGAAAAATAGGGTATAGCCTGCTGGTGATGGCGGGTGTGGTGGTGCTGGTATTTTTACTGTTCCAGGGTTTTGGCGATCCTACCCGGCTGGTAATGGGACAGACCGGTGATCTGAAAACCCAGGAGAATATCCGAAAGGAACTCTACCTCGATCAGCCGAAATTCAAGCAGTTTCTGCTCTATGTCAATGATGTGTCACCCCTGTCTTTTTACAGCCAGCAGGAAATCGAGAAGAAAGAACTGAAAGGCATCTTTATCGGCGGCCAGCATAAATTCGTCATTAAGTTTCCTTACCTGCGCCGTTCTTATCAGAGCCGGCGGGAAGTGGGCAGCATTCTGATGCAGGCCCTGCCGGGGACTATTATGCTGGCGGTAGCCGCCATGGCGATCGCGGTGGTGATCGGTATTCCGTTGGGGGTACTGGCAGCGGTCAAACAGAATACCTGGATGGACACGAGCGCAATTTTCGGTAGCATTATCGGGATTTCAGCGCCTTCCTTTTTTATGGGCATTATCATCGCCTATGTGTTTGGTTTTGTGCTGACCCAATACACCGGCCTGCAATTGAGTGGCAACTGGTTTGATATAGATCCCGTCACCGGCAAACGGATGCTGACGTTGAAAAACCTGATATTACCAGCTGTTACCCTGGGTATCCGGCCCCTGGCGATAATTACCCAACTGACCCGCAGTGCCATGCTCGATGTAATGGATCAGGATTATATCCGCACTGCCTATGCCAAAGGACTTTCTAAAAGAATGGTCATCTGGAAACATGCCCTGAAAAACGCCCTGAACCCGGTCATTACGGCGATTACGGGATGGTTTGCCGAACTGCTGGCCGGTTCGTTTTTTGTCGAATATATTTTCGGCTGGCAGGGGATCGGGAAAGTAACCGTGGATGCACTCGAAAAGCTGGACTATCCGGTCGTTATGGGGTCTGTACTCGTAGCGGCAGCCTTCTTTGTACTAATGAATATCATAACAGATTTTCTTTATGGCCTTTTTGATCCCCGGGTTCGTAAATAGATGTCCCAGGCGGTCATCTGTTGGATTATTTGATGATAATTTCTTTAATGACCCGGCTGCCCAGGGATTCGTTTACCCTTTCAATGATTTTATCCCGTTGGTATAACAGTTCGTTTTTTAATGGCGCCACTGAAGTGTAGATATACAGGCTGCTACCCACGATTTGCAGTTTATCTGTATAACGGGCAATGGTCTTGCCCATGATCTGTTCCCAGACAGCATCAATCTCCATCGCCTGCATATCCCCCTTGAGGCGGCTTTTATCCAGAAAAGCCTTTAGTGCATCACCCATAGAATATTCTGCCATGTCACAAAGATATTAAATGAAAGGCAGCTTTAATGGCCTTCAGTTGTTGTTCCAGGCGATCCGCATTGGTGTCGGTTATAAATACCTGGCCGGAATTTTCGGTACAGACTTTCTGTAACAGATTACCGATGCGGGAAGCGTCCAGTTTTTCAAACACATCGTCCAGTAGCAGCAGGGGCGCCATTTTTTTCTCTTTAGTCAGCACTTCCAGTTCCGTAAGCTTTAGGGCGAATAACAGACTCTTGCGCTGTCCCTGGGAAGCCCGGCTTTTGAAAGGCTGGTCGCCGAGCTGAAAAATTATATCGTCCCGATGAATTCCGGTAGTGGTCCTTTGTAGTTGCTGATCTTTCATTCGCGTGGCTTCCAGCAGTTCACTGAAAGCGGTCTCGGAAAGGCGGCTTTCGTAAAGCAATGAGAGATCTTCCTCTTTCTCAGCGATTTCGGTATACAGGCGTTTGACCCGGGGCAGGAAACCTACCAGGAACCGACTCCGTTTTTCATGTAGCGTGTTGCCGGGTTGCAGTAATTGCTGGTCCAGCACCTGCAACAGCGCCGGATCCAGCCGACCGGACTCTGCAGCCGCTTTCAGAAATGAATTGCGCTGCAGTAATAATTTATTATACAGGATCAGCTCCTGAAGATAACTGCTATCCAGTTGACTGAGCAGGGCATCCAGAAAGTTTCTTCGCTCTTCAGAACCGCCGGTGATCAGTACGGCATCATCTGGTGCAATTACAACACAGGGATAGCGGCCGATATGTTGTGAAAATTTTTCGTAGGGCTCCTGATTGATCAAAAATTCTTTGCGATTGTTTTCCCGCAGGACGCAACTGGCGGTTTCGGACTGGCCGTTACGCGAGAGCTGGCCTTCTATGCGAAAGCCCCTGGAACCCTGCTGTACATTAACGGCATCGGATTTTGAAAAATAGCTCCTGGTGAAGCACAGATAATGGATCGCATCCAGAATATTGGTCTTGCCGACTCCGTTATTGCCGCAAATGCCCGTGATCTGCTCCGGAAACGAAAAGGCCCTGTTGGTATAATTCTTAAATTGCAACAGGGATAAGGAGTTCAGTTGTAATATCATGCGCTGCAAATTTATAGGTGCACCGGCGATCTATCCGCCCGTGAAAGGATTTCCCTTACGGAATCCTGAAACTGCGGAAAGATAATTATATATTTAAACTCCCGGAAATGCAGTTTTAAACAGCAGACGATGGCCATTAGTGTAGCAACCCGACATATCGAAGACGTCCATTGGGAACAGGCACTGCCTCCGGCATGCAGCAGTCAGGTCCTTCTTTTCAGTCTGGATCCGACCCAGGTGAAAGCGACCCAGGAGGCGTTGGAATCTTTGCTGGATGAACCGGAAAAACGTAAATCCCTTTCTTTCCGGCAGACGGCGGACCGGCAGCGCTACCTGGTAGCCAGGGCCGGCCTCAAGCAACTCCTGGCGAATTATGGAGGTGTTGCAGCCCGGGAAGTGAAGCTTGGGGTGGAAGCCAACGGCAAACCTTACTGGGATCAACCGGGCGTCCCACGGTTCAATATTTCACATTCGGGATCACAGGTCCTCATCGCAGTGGGGCCGCAGGATATGGGTGTGGATGTCGAAGAAGTACGGCCTCTGGAAATCAGGGAGATGCTGCAGGTCTTTTCAGCGGCAGAGCAGCGTTATATTCTTGCAACAGCGGATACCGAGCGATTTTTCCGGTTGTGGACCCGAAAGGAAGCACTCTTGAAAGCGCTGGGCACGGGCCTGGTCGATGAACTCAGTAGTTTTAATCTTATGGACGGCAGCCACCATTTCTCTTACCAACATTACTGTGGCAGTTATGACATAATGTCCCTGAAAAGTCCGGATGCCCTGCATGCCATCGCAGTTTGTGTACCCACCGGCAACCCGGTGGTCTATGTCCGGCCCGATCCGGCACAGTTATTTTCTTTTTGATTTTTCCCAGGCGGCCGATTGCCTGCCTGAAAAATACCGCCGGATGCCGGCAATAACGGCATAGTTCATCAGACAGAAATAGTAGGGGATGAAAAACAGTTTAATCTTGATTTGCCGGCTTTCCAGAAAATAACCGGCCAGTGCCAGCCCGTAAAACAGCAATTGCCCGATAAACAGCAGGTTGTAGATGGGAGGGTGGGGGCGAAACAGAATCAGCAGGTTTAATAGAAAGGCCAGGATCAGCAGGAAAGGAACAATGGTCCAGCGTAATACCCGGTGGCTGATATACTGGAAACTGAGCACCGGATGGTGAAAGGGGTTGGCGGCTTTTTTCAGCCGGAACACTGACTGTATACCGCCTGCAGCAATGCGGATTTTTCTTTTAAGCTCTTCACCGGAATTCGCTGACGCGGTTTCCATGGCAAAAGCTTCCGGCTCGTAAGCGATGATATAACCTTTTTCAGCAATCCGCATGGCAATCATATGATCGTCGATGATGGTGTCAGAAGCGACCGGCTCATACAATGCACGACGTATGCTGAACAACTCGCCAGCGGCGCCCACATTACTGTAGAGCTCATAATCCCATTTCTTGAGCGCCGACTCGTATTTCCAGTAAAATCCTTCGCCCGCAGAACTGGCATCGGCAGCGGCTTCTACCCGGATGCGTTTTTCTCCGGCGACCGCACCGACTTTTGGATTTTCATAATGACAGACCAGCCTTCTGATGGCTTCCGGGTTCAGGTAAGTATTGGCATCGGTAAAAACTACGATATCACTTTGGATCAGGGGCATGGCCCTTTTAATGGCTGCCATTTTTCCTGCCCTTTCCGGCCGGTGGAGCAATTTGATGTCCTCATGTGCTGCTATCTTATCAGGCGTGCTGTCGGAAGATCCGTCGGTAACAAATACAATTTCGAGCAAACCTGCCGGATAGTCCAGCTCCCGGCTGTTTTTAATTTTCTCCTCGATATAATCCTGCTCATTATACGCGGCAATCAGCAGGGTAACCGAAGGCCAGTCAGTTGCCGGTTCCCGCAGGACATGACGCTGCGCCCCAAAAATACGCTTCACTTGAAGCAGGACATAAACCAGCAGCCCGTAGCCGGCGAAAGCATAGAATATCAGCAGTACAGCAATCCAGAAAATCAGGGTCATTTCAATTTGGTTTTGGATGGGGGGAATGGGTTAGATGCCAGCACAGTCCCCGGAGACTGGCAGTTACCAGGTCACGGCGTCCTGATTTCAGATAGCTAAAAAGTTGTTTGGGCATCGCCATACCCAGGTAATAGATACTGAAAATAAAAGACGTCAGCCAACCGGTATTTTTCCGGATAAACAGCCAGCGGTTCCGGGTCATATAATATGCTTTGATGGGACTCTGCCGGCCGACACTCATAGATTCCTTATGAAAGATTTCAGTTCGGCCGGTAAACCAGCTTTTTTTCCCCGCTCTTCTGAATTTTTCGCTCCAGTCCAGTTCCTCATAATACAGAAAATACGATTCGTCCATCAGGCCGGCGATTTCCAGGTCACTGCGGCGGCACATCACTGCTGCGCCATGACAGAATCCGGTCTCCCTGCTGTCCTGGCGAAATTGTCCCTGATCGGTCTCCATGGCACCAATGCCCCGGTTGCGGCAGGTATAATAATTCATATGGGTAAAGCCGGCATATTGTATGACAGAAGGCTGTTCAAAATATTTGATCAAAGGGGAAAGCAGACCGATCTCGGGATGCTGGTCCATTTCCTGCAACAAGATTTCCAGAAAATTGGGCGACAGCTCGGTATCATTATTCAATAACAGGATATACGCACCCCTTGCCTGACGGATCCCCAGATTATTGCCGCCGGCGAAACCCAGGTTTTCGGGAGAATGCAGGTAGATCAGTTCCGGATAGGCGGCTTCAAAATTTGCCCGGTGATCTTCTGTAGGCGCATTGTCCACCAGAATGATTTCCGCAGCTGCAGCGGGGATATGCTTTCGGACTGATTCCAGAAATTCAACAGTAACCTTTGGTTGGTTGTAATTGACCGTTATGATGGAGGTAAGGGCCATAGTTTGCGAAGATAATGGCTTTAAGTCAGTTCTGCAGCCCGCGCCAGCAATTGTTCGTGCAGTTGAACGACCTGGGGAATAACAGGCCGGAGCCCATCATTTTCAATGATATACCTGCATCGCTGCATTTTTTCCGACTCGTCCATCTGTCGGGCCATACGGCTGCGTACTTCGGCTTCAGTCAGGGCGGAGCGTTGCATGGTACGCTGTATCCGTAAGGCTTCGGGGGCCCAAACGCCAATTACATCATCGAGGTGAATCTCGCTGCCGGTTTCAAAAATAATGGCGGCTTCTTTCAGGCCATACGGAGCCTGTAGCTGTTCAAACCAGCTGACGGAATCCTGAATGGTTGCGGGATGGAGGATTTGATTGAGTTGTTCTAACTGTTCCGGATCGCTAAAAACAGCAGCAGCCAGGAAAGCCCGGTCGGGCGCTTCATCCTTGTAGGCCTGAGCACCGAAGACCGAAATTATCTTTCTACGGATATCCCGGTCTTCCCGCATCAGGCGTTTGGCCGCACTGTCGGCATCATATACCGGTACGCCCAGCGTAGAAAAAATTTTGGCAATGGTTGTTTTACCACTGCCAATACCGCCTGTGAGGCCAATTTTTAACATCTTGAACTATATTGTCAACCCTGGCTGGATCAGCCGATCCAGCCAGGGTTACCGAAACTCCGCAAATTTATTTTGCGGCGGCTTCCGGCTTATTGATTTGCTTGGTCCATTCCAGGCTTACTGCAGATTTTTCAATCTTGATGTAATTGCCCGGGCTGATTTCCATATTCAGGGTGCCGTCCTCATTCACCTGCTGGATTTTGCCATGTATGCCGGCGATGGTTACAATTTTTTCCCCTTTCTGGAGGTTCTCCAGGAATTTTTTCTGATCCTTTGCTTTTTTCGCCTGAGGGCGGATAAAAAACAACCAAAATACCAGGATCATACCCACCAGAAAGATGAGCTGAAAAGATCCTGCGCCTGTCTGTCCTTGTAAAATGTATATATCTGTCATTCTTTGATTTGTTTTTATTTATTTGGTGACGTTTACTTTAAAAGTCAGTGTATACTGGGTAAAAGGTTTGGTATTGGCGGTAACAATGACCGTCTTGGTATGGGCGCCGGCGCTTTGGCTGGCGCTGTTGAATTTGGCGATAATCTTTTCTTCTTTGCCTGGTAAAATCGGGGCTTCGGGCTTGTCTGCTACGGTGCAGCCACAGCCGGGTTCCACACTGGCTATAATTAAAGGTTTGTCGCCGGTATTTTTTACAACAAACGGAATTTCAACAACTTCTCCTTCTTTGACATCACCCAGGTCTTTATAAGTTGAATCTACCCATTCCACAGTTGTAAAACTGGCAGAATCTTTCAGGGCTTCCTGTTTCAGGGAATCGGTCAACGGGCCGTCTGAAGCTCCCCGGCCGGTTTCACTGCTGCCGCAGGCTGCCCAGCCGAGGGCTGCTGCAAATACAAAGATTAATGGTTTCATTTTATTGGATTATACTGAAATTAAAAATCTGATTTTAATTGTGTTCTACGTCTAATGACAGACGCGAATGTATTACAAAATACTTCAAAATCAGAGAATACAGGATCAAATTTCCGGTAGCCGCCTGCTTGTTTCTTCTCGGGACCGGGTCATTGGTTGCTGTCAGGCTTTTCTGAAATCCTTTTTATTCAGTTTACCTTCCTGGGTCAGTTCCTTATGGATATTGTCCAGGATACCATTTACAAAATGGCCACTCTGTGCCGTACTGTATTCTTTGGCCAGGTCGATATATTCATTGATGGTAACTTTCGGAGGGATGGTTTCAAAATAAAGAAACTCCGCCACGCCCATTTTCATCAGTACCATGTCCAGTAAGGCGATTCTTTCAGGATCCCAGTTTTTTAATTTGGGCTTGATCAGGGAAAGCAGGTAGGCTTCCTTGTCCAGTACGGTACTGAGCAGGTCCCGGGCAAACTTTTTCTTATCGGCGCTAATGATTTCTGCATAACTGCCGCTGGCAGGCTTGCGCAAAATACCGGCAACCAGCTGGGCTACCATATCTCCATCGTCATTCCAGTTGCTGTATTGTTCTTCCACAGTTGAAATAAAATCTTCATTGGCCAGCATCAGATCGTTGAAAATGAATTCAAAAATCTTCTTTTCTTCCTGCAGATTGGATCCGCCTGACTGAATATAGGACTGGTATTCGGGAGTAGCCACCAGTTGCAGGTATATCTTTCTTACCAGTTCCTCATCGATCTGATGGGCTATTTTTTCTGATTTCAGTGCTTCTTTATATTCTTCCTGCTCCAGAATCTGCCAGAGCAGCCCGCTTCCTGCCAGTTTGGTATTGACGTTCAGGTCGTTTTCCGTCGGAATGTATTTATGAGATTTTCGGAAGGCGTCCTTTTCTGCGTAGCGGGCGATGTCGGTTAAAAAGCAGACCAGGTAGACCAGCAGCGACCGGGTTTGATTGAAATGCTGGGCCAGGATTTTCTGCGGATCAAGGGGACGGTCACTATCCAGACTGGCCGTATAGGCATAAAGTGTTTGCATCACTTTAGCCCTTATATTTCTTCTGCTAATCATTGAATCAAGAACTGTTTTTTCAGGCGGCGAAGATAAGGGATTCTGGGTTGTCGCCGCCATCCCTGGGGCATAATTTCCCCCACGCTCCGGGACAGAAAATTGCCAACTTGTCAAAATTTTAGCGTCAAACTTTGTCAATTGGTTCATAAAACTGAAAAAATAGCACTAAATCTGTCTGTGGCATATTATTTACTCTACATTTGCCGACCCTAAATTATTAGGGTGACAATTTTCTCGTAAACCTCAAAATTTTATAAAACGATACAATTATGGCGAAGAAATCCAACATTACCCCTTTACATGACAGGGTAATCGTGAAACCCGCAGCTGCCGAAGAAAAGACTGCAGGCGGCATCATCATTCCTGACACCGCAAAAGAGAAGCCCCAGCGTGGCACTGTCGTCGCTGCCGGCCCAGGGAAAAAAGACGAACCGGTATCGGTGAAACCAGGCGATACCGTTTTATATGGGAAATATTCCGGTACAGAAATTCAGCTGGACGGTCAGGATTTACTGATTATGCGGGAAAGCGATATCCTGGCAATCATATAGATCCGGTAATATTCTTTTACAAAGATTTTCTAAAAGGGCCTTAACCATGAACTGCCCGGCAGTCAGCCCTTATCATTAAATAGTAAAAATTAAAGTCAATAAAATGGCAAAACAACTTTTCTTTGATATAGAAGCAAGGAATAAAATGAAAAAAGGCGTGGATGCTTTAGCGAACGCCGTAAAGGTAACATTAGGACCCAAGGGTCGTAACGTCGTCATAGAGAAAAAATTTGGTGCACCTGCGATAACCAAAGATGGTGTTACCGTAGCAAAAGAGATCGAACTGGAAGATGCAATTGAGAATATGGGTGCTCAGATGGTGAAGGAAGTTGCTTCCAAAACTGCCGATATTGCAGGTGACGGTACGACTACCGCAACTGTTCTGGCGCAATCCATTATCAGCGAAGGTCTTAAAATGGTCGCCGCCGGCGCCAATCCAATGGACCTGAAACGCGGTATTGATAAAGCCGTGTCACTGGTAGTTGAAAACCTGAAAGCACAAAGCCAGACCGTAGGCAGCGATGGTAAAAAAATCCAGCAAGTGGCATCCATCTCTGCGAATAATGATGAAACTATCGGTAAACTGATTGCGGAAGCATTTGCCAAAGTAGGTAAAGAAGGGGTGATCACCGTGGAAGAAGCCAAAGGTACTGATACGACGGTAGATGTAGTTGAAGGTATGCAGTTCGATCGCGGTTATATTTCTCCTTATTTCGTGACCAACAGCGAAAAGATGGAAGCGGAATTGCAGAATCCTTATATCCTGATCTACGACAAAAAGATCAGCGCCATGAAGGATATTCTGGGTATACTGGAAAAAGTAGCGCAAAGCGGTCGTCCCCTGGTCATCCTGGCGGAGGACCTGGAAGGTGAAGCCCTGGCTACCCTGGTGGTTAACAAACTGCGCGGTACTTTGAAAGTTGCTGCTGTAAAAGCTCCTGGTTTTGGCGACAGAAGAAAAGAAATGCTGCAGGATATCGCTATTCTTACCGGTGGTACTGTAATCAGCGAAGACATGGGTCACAAACTGGAAGCTGCTGATATCAGCGCTTTGGGAACAGCTGCTTCTATTACTATTGACAAGGACAACACTATCATAGTGGGTGGAAAAGGTAAAAAAGCTGATATTACCGGTCGGGTGAATCAGATTAAAGCCCAGATCGAAACCACCAGTTCCGATTACGATAAAGAAAAATTACAGGAGCGCCTGGCGAAACTGAGCGGAGGTGTTGCAGTTCTTTATGTAGGGGCTGCTACAGAAGTGGAAATGAAGGAGAAAAAGGATCGCGTGGATGATGCACTGCATGCAACCCGTGCCGCTGTTCAGGAAGGTATCGTTCCTGGTGGTGGTGTGGCTTATATCCGTGCCGTTGATGCATTGGATGTAAAAGTAAAAGGTCAGATCCAGGATGAGCAAACCGGTATGGCCATCGTGAAACGTGCCCTGGAAGAGCCCATCCGCACCCTGACGATCAATGCAGGAATCGATGGTTCCATTGTGGTACAGAAAATCAAGGATGGCAAAGGCGATTACGGTTTCAACGCCCGGACAGAAACTTACGAGAACCTGTTCAAGGCCGGTGTAATTGATCCGACCAAAGTGAGCCGTGTAGCACTGGAAAACGCTGCCTCTATCGCAGGTATGCTGCTGACCACTGAATGTGTGGTAGCGGACAAACCGGAACCCAAAGCCGCAGCGCCAGCAATGCCTGGTGGTCCGGATATGGGCGGTATGGGTTATTAATAAAATCCGACAGCCTTTCCGAAGCGCTGTTACCGTTGAACAGACTGAAAGTCCCGTTTCCCATGGAAGCGGGACTTTTTTTGGACCCTGGTCCAATAAGGGCCTTCAATGCTTTCCTGTTCGTAAATGCTGTTGAAAGCCGGAAACTTGCCGAGGTTTTAGCCACCAGTCTCGGCAGTCTTGGGGGTTTCGCTTACCTTTGCAGCCTTAAAAATAAAGGAGTAATTCATGATTAGTGTAAAGGACCTGAAGCTGGCATATGGCAAGCGTGTTTTGTTTGAGGATGTAAACCTCAATTTTACCAAAGGCAATTGTTACGGTGTTATTGGCGCCAATGGAGCCGGGAAATCCACTTTTTTGAAAATACTGAGCGGTGAGATTGAACCCAATAAAGGGACGGTATCGATTACACCGGGGGAACGTATGGCGGTATTAAAGCAGAATCAGTTCGAGTTTGATGAGCAGACAGTGCTGAATACCGTACTGATGGGACATAAGAAAATGTGGGATACCGTGCAGCTCCGGGATGCCATTTATACCAATCCCGACGCAACGGAGGATGATTATATGAAGGCCGCCCAACTGGAGGCGGAATACGGAGAAATGGGCGGTTATGAAAGCGAGAGTGACGCTGCAGCCTTTCTGAACGGACTGGGGGTGACAGATGAGATGCACCAGATGTTGATGAAGGACATTCCTTCCAATATGAAAGTCCGGGTGTTGTTGGCCCAGTCCCTGTTCGGCAATCCCGATATCTTATTGCTGGATGAGCCGACCAACGGCCTCGATATTGAAACCATCGGCTGGCTGGAGAATTTTCTGGCCGAATATGAAAATATCGTACTGGTCGTAAGTCATGACCGTCACTTTCTGGATGCCGTCTGTACCCATGTGGCGGATGTAGACCGTCAGAAAATCAAGATTTTTACCGGGAACTATTCTTTCTGGTATGAAAGTTCCCAGCTGATGGCCCGTCAGATTGCGGACAAGAACAAGAAAATGGAAGAAAAACGCAAGGACCTGCTGGACTTCATTGCCCGGTTTAGTGCGAATGCTTCCAAGAGCAAGCAGGCGACCAGCCGGAAGAAAGCCCTCGAAAAACTCAATTTTGAGGAAATCGAACCCAGCTACCGCAAGTATCCGGGTATTATTTTTCAGCCCCTGCGTGAAGTCGGCAACCAGATTCTGAACGTGGAAAAGCTTAAAGCAACTACCGAGGACCGGATATTATTTGATGAGGTCAGTTTCAGTGTGAATAAAGGGGATAAGATCGCCATTATTTCGAAGGACCCGCTGGCAGTGACCCAGTTTTTTGAGATTATCAATGGTGACGCTCAGGCACAGGCCGGCAGTTTTGAATGGGGAACCACGGTAACTTCGGCTTACCTGCCGATTGAGAACAGTAAGTATTTTACCGAAGGCCTGAACCTGATGGACTGGCTGCGTCAATTTGTACCGCCGCATGAGACCGATGTGGACGAGCCTTTTCTGCGGGGTTTTCTGGGCAAAATGCTTTTCAGCGGTGAAGATGTAATGAAAAAGACCAATGTGTTGAGCGGGGGAGAAAAAGTGCGTTGTATGATTTCTAAAATGATGCTCCAAAGCCCCAATGTCATTGTCCTGGATCAGCCCACCAACCACCTGGATCTGGAAAGCATCCAGAGTTTCAACGAACAATGTACGGTATATAATGGGATCGTGCTGTTGACCAGTCATGACCACACTTTTATGCAAACGGTGGCCAACCGTATCATTGAACTGACGCCTAAGGGCATTATTGACCGGCTGAGCAGTTTTGATGAGTACCTGGAAGACGAAAGGGTAAAACAGCAGCGTGGTGTGCTTTATGCTTAAATCAGGTAGCGATCGAACAAGTAATCAGCGGAGCATTTGCTTCGCTTTTTTTTGAAGTACCGTAACCGTTCTCAATGAACTACTATGTGTTCAGAGGAGACTATTGGGTAAAGAACCAGTTGTAAGTAACAGCGGTAAAAAACCGAAGGAGTTTGGTTAAAGAGCCGGACAATCCATTAACTTTATGGAAATTGAAAAATCATGATTAATCTGTTAAGTTACTGGTGGGTAGTCGTCCTGGCCATCATTTTTTTCAGCGGTCTGTTTACGGTCAATCAGGGCTATATTGGCGTGGTGACGATGTTCGGGAAATACCAGCGGATCGCCCGACCCGGACTCCGGTTTAAAATTCCGCTAATCGAACAGTTGTTCAGAAAGGTCTCGATACAGAACCGGTCAGTAGAACTGGAATTCCAGGCCGTTACCCAGGATCAGGCCAATGTGTATTTTAAATCGATGTTGTTGTTCGCTGTCCAAAATGAAACTGAGGATACGATCAAAAAGGTCGCTTTTAAGTTTATTAGTGAACGGGACCTGATGCAGGCTTTAATCAAGACCATTGAAGGGAATGTCAGGGCTTTTGTAGCGACCAAGAAACAGGCGGAAGTGCTGGGACTGCGCCGTGAAATCGTGCAATATGTTAAAGTGGAGATCGATCAGACCCTGGAAGAATGGGGCTATCACCTGCAGGACCTGCAGATCAATGATATTACTTTCGATAAAATGATCCTGGATTCAATGAGCAAGGTAGTGGCGAGTAACAACCTGAAAGCCGCTGCTGAAAATGAAGGGCAGGCTCTGCTCATTACCAAGACCAAGTCCGCAGAAGCAGAAGGAAATGCCATCAAGATCAGTGCGGAGGCAGAACGGGAAGCCGCCCGGTTAAGAGGGCAGGGGATCGCCCTGTTTCGGGAAGAGGTTGCCAAAGGGATGTCTTCAGCAGCCGAGGAATTACGGCAGGCCAATCTGGATACCAATTTTATTTTGTTCAGCATGTGGACTGAAGCCATTAAAAACTTTGCAGAATATGGCAGTGGCAATGTAATCTTCCTGGATGGTAGTACCGAAGGAATGGAAAAGACCATGCATCAGTTCCAGGCCCTGATGATGCGGCCGGCCGGGATGCGGGACTTCCCGCCGCCACAACCAGGCACCCAGGGGTAAATTTTTTAAGCAGCTTTCGGGCTGCTTTTTTTATGAATCGGCTACCAGCCGATGCCATAATCTTCGCCATTATTACTGCTGGCGCCCCAGAATGTGCCGTGTTGCCGGTCGAAAAAAATCGCATTGATAGGCCCGCTGGTCCGGTCCCCGATCTGTAACTGGTAACCCATTTTTTCAAGGGCCTGGCGGGTAGCCGGCGGGCTGTTCCGGGAGATCAGTATGCTTCCTGGCCGGGGCAGTCGATCCTCAAGGCGGCTGCCGCCCAGTGACAACCAGAGTTGGTTGCTATTGAAGTTGGCCGCTTCGGCGGCCTGCTGGGCGGTCATGCCGAAAAGGGTGACGTTCAGAAAAAACTGTAGCAGGTTCTGCTCCTGGGTATCGCCACCCTGAACCGCGAAAGAAAGATAAGGGTGCCCTTCCTTCAGGGCCAGACCGGGGGTCAGCGTCACCCGGGGTCTTTTGCCGGGTGCGACCACATTGAAGGGATTGATGAGCGAGTCCAGGACAAAGCTTTGCATGCGTTGACTCATGCCAATCCCGGTCCTACCGGCGATACAGGCAGGAATCCAGCCACCACTGGGGGTTACCGAGACCACCCAGCCTTCCTCGTCCGCTGCCTCGATGCTGGTAGTACCCCGCCAGAGCCGCTCCTGATAAAGGCTGTCATCAATTCGGCGTTTGCTGTTTTGCCGGAAACTGGTGGCATCATGAGCGGGTACAAACTGATCGGGTTGTTGGTCTCCTGACGGTGCAGTAAGCGCGCGTCGACGCGATAACAAATCCCCGAATGGATTTTTCCCGCCTTCAAAAGGGTAGGGGTCGCCAGGCAAGAACCGGTTGATCATGGCCGCCGTATCAATAGCTGCTGCCCGCTGCTTTGCATATGCCTTGCTCAGCAGTCCGTGGATCGGTATTTTTCCAAAAGCCGGATCTCCATAGTAGAAATCCCGATCTGCGAATGCCAGTCCCATGGCCTGATAAAGGGTGTTTATATAGGCTGGAGAATTGTATCCCATTTTTTTGAGATCAAAATTTTCCAGCATATTCAGGCTTTGCAGCATCGAAGGTCCCTGGGTCCAGGCCTGCAACTTATAGACATCAATGCCTTTGTAATTAATATGAAGGGGGGATTCTTCCAAAGGCTGCCAGCGGGCCAGGTCTTCCATCCGGATCAGGCCACCCTGCTCTTGACAGCCCCTTACAAATTCCCTTGCAATGTCCCCCTTATAGAAGCGATCGTAAGCAGCCTGAATTGCTTCGGTTCTGCTTTTACCTTCCTGTAAGGCCTGGCGCTCTGCTTCCACCAGCCGGTTTAAAGTATTAAGGAGATCCTTCTGTACGAAAATTTCACCGGGCTGTGGTGCCTGCCTTGCCGAATCCGCATGCACTAGAAAAACCTGTTTGCTATAGGGCCATTGGGCAATCAACCGGCGATTGCGCTCAATACTATTGGCGGTCTGGGCTTCCATGGGATAACCGGCGGCCATTTCCAGGGCGGGGGCGAGCACCTCTTCCAGTCGCAATGTCCCGTATCGGGATAGCATCAGACAGAGACCTCCAAATGTTCCGGGCGTGACAGCCGCCAGTGGTCCGTATTCCGGAGGGAACAGGTAACCCCGGTTTTTGAAAAATGCGGGTGTTGCACCTGTTGGGGCCACTCCCAACGCATTAATGGCAATGACTTTTTTTGTTTTCGGGTTAAATATCAATGCCTGGGTTTCGCCGCCCCAGCTCAATACATCCCACATGGTACAGGTCGCAGCCAGCATGGCACAGGCCGCATCTACCGCATTGCCGCCCTGCTGAAAGATCATAGCTCCTGCCGTGGCAGCCAGGGGTTTACCGGTAATCGCCATCCAGTGCCGGCCATGCAGGGGTGGTTTCTGGGTGCGTTGTGCCTGAACGCCAGGCAGGGTCAATAGCATCAGAATCAATAAGAAAAAGCTGCGCATCGTAATTGATTTTAGGGTTTTGCATTTGCTGAAGCCAGCAACAGACTATCTTTTATTTGGAGGATCAGAGCTAGCGGTTTTCCGCGCCCGGATCATACGGTCCATTCCCTGAAGGTCCTGACGTAGGGTTACCTCGAAACCGGCATCGATAAAAACTTCCTGCACCGCTGAGGCCTGGTTCGTGTCTATTTCCACATAAATCAGTCCTCCTTCAGGTAATCTTGTTTTCCCGTCCAGGGCCAGTGCCCGATAGAAAATCAGGGGATTATCGTTTTTTACAAATAGCGCTGTATGGGGCTCGTAGGCCAATACATGCGCTGCCATCATGGCCTGATCTTTTTCAGGAATATAGGGTGGATTACTGATCATAATATCTGCGGCAGGCAGCCGGTGCCGGCGCTCCGAGGCATCGAGATAATCCAGCTCCAGGAAGAGAATATCTGCTTTCAATTGTCGCGCATTCCGACGGGCTACTTCGAGTGCCCCCGCACTGATATCACAGCTGGTCAGGGTAGCGGAAGGAATTTTCCTTTTCAGTATAATCGGAATGCAGCCACTGCCGGATCCCACATCCAAAATATTCAGTCCTGTTTTTGTGCCCTGCTCTCTGATCACCCAGTCCACCAGTTCTTCGGTTTCGGGTCTTGGAATGAGTACCTGCTTATTGACATAGAAGGGACTGTCATAAAACCAGGCTTCTTCCAGGATATATTGCACCGGCTCCCCACGCAGCAGCCGTTGCCGGATGGCTTCCAGTTTTTCCTGAAAACTGTCATCTGGAAGAAAATGCGCCGATGGCCGGCTTCTATAAGGTGCCCCTGTAAGGGCGGCGAGTACCAGGTGCCAGATATTTTGCGCTTCACCTGCCTCGTAGACCGGTAAGAGTGATGCGATGAATCTGCTTTGTAATGTGGGCAGTGGATTTGTCATTGACTGTTGCAAACTTAAAGCATCCCGGTGTTTTTGAGGCCAAAGTGGGCAGCGGGTGATGGAAAATCTTATTAAATAATACCGTTCAGTGCCGCAAAACAGGAAGAACCGAATCAGACCTGTTTAGATTACATTTGCAGGAATGCCATCCGACAAAGACCTTATTTATATGCATCGTTGCCTCCAACTCGCCCGGCTGGGGGGAGCGGCCGTGGCTCCCAATCCCATGGTGGGGGCGGTGCTGGTCTATGAAGACCGGATTATCGGTGAAGGTTACCATCAGTACTATGGTGGTCCCCATGCTGAACCCAACTGCATCGAACAGGCAATGCAGCAACAGCCCGATAAAATTGCGGAGTCAACGCTGTACGTATCCCTGGAGCCCTGTGCACATCATGGTAAAACACCGCCTTGTGCGGATCTGATCATCCGTCACCGGATACCACGGGTCGTCATTGGATGCCGGGATCGTTTCGAGCAGGTGGACGGGCGGGGCATTGCTAAACTCAAAGCGGCAGGCATCGAGGTTACGGTAGGTATATTGGAGTCAGAAGCCCGGGAATTGAATAAAGCTTTCTTTACTTTTCATCAACAGCAGCGACCTTATATCATTCTCAAATGGGCCCAGACCGCTAATGGATTTATCGGCGGCCCCTCTGATCAACGATTACGCATCAGCGATCCCCTCACCAATCGAAAGGTTCATCAATGGCGTAGTGCAGTAGCGGCAATTATGGTAGGCGCCAATACCGCGGATCAGGACGATCCGTTATTGGACAACCGGCATTGGTTCGGACCCGCACCCAAAAAAATATTGCTGGATCCCCGCCTGAGGGTACCTCCGGACCGGCGTCTATTTCATCAGGGGACCGATACCCTGGTTTTCAACACCCTCAAGGACGCCATTCAGGGCGCCGTACTTTATCTGAAAGTCGAGCAGGATCATTACCTGTCCGGTGTCCTTCGGGAATTATACCAACACCAGATTCAATCGGTACTGGTGGAAGGCGGACGGATGGTATTGCAATCTTTCATTGATGCAGGTATCTGGGATGAAGCCCGGGTGATTTCCAACCCGGGGCTCATCTTGGCCGAAGGTATACCCGCGCCACGACTGCGGCAGGGACTGCCCATCGGTCAGGAACAGTCCGCCGGAGATTTTATTCATTACTATAAAAACCAGCACAACGGATATATAAATGGAGATACCGGATTATTACAATACGATTGAAAATTCAGGTGAGGCGGTGTTCAGAGACCGGGGTAGCCGGTTTATTGCCCGGGCCATCCCCATAAAATCCGCGGCACAGGTCAAGACCCAGTTGGCGGCCGTTAAACAGGAATATCCAAAAGCCAGTCATTACTGCTTTGCCTGGCGCCTGGGGATCGACGGTCAACAGTTTCGTGTCAACGATGACGGAGAACCTTCCGGATCTGCCGGTCGACCGATTCTGGGTCAGATAGACAGTCGGGGCGTCACCGACCTGTTGATTGTAGTTGTCCGTTATTTCGGAGGCACCCTGCTGGGTGTACCCGGCCTGATCAATGCCTATAAATCTGCGGCCGCCATGGCCTTACAGGTTACGCCGCTGGTGCGCAAAGCCGTACTTATTAAATACGAACTCCAGTTCGACTATACAAGGATGAATGATATAATGATCATCATCCGGCAGTTCGACTGTGAAATCCTGGCTCAGGAAATGCAGCTTTTTTGCATGATGCAAATCGGCATTCCCAGGTATCGCTTAACGGAGACCCTGAGAAGACTGGAGGACCTGCAAGGGTTGACAATTACCGCATCAAAAATCAGCTGATCAGGGGGCATTGACAAAACGAATGCAGACAGGTGATCCCACCTGGATCGACTTGCCGGTGGGTGTCAGCATTCCTGATTTTTTGTCAATCCGGAAAATATGAATATCGTCTGATTTCTGGTGGGCGGCCAGTAAAAACTGACCAGTAGGGTCGATGGCAAAATTGCGCGGGAAATTTCCGCCGCTGGCTACTGCATCCAGGTATCGGATACGGCCGGTTGCTGCCTCGACCCCGTAGATCTGAATCGTACTATTACTGCGTTGGGACGTATACAGAAAACGGCCATCAGGCGAAAGATGAATATCGGCACCAGCTGCGGATTCATTCGCAGGCAGGTTCTGTTCCCGCTGGAGAAAAGTCAGTTTTCCCTCAGTTACTTTAAATACATCAACACCACCGCCCATTTCTTCGATCAGGTACGCGAATTGACCATCGTCTGAAAAAGTAATATGTCGGGGTCCTTTTCCGGGTGCAACTGCTGCATAAAAACTATGGGCAGTATCCAGTTGTCCGGTGCCGGCATCAAAGGGATAGATCATCACCCTGTCAAGTCCGAGATCAGGTACATAGAGGAACCGGTTATCCTGGGAGATATAGGTGCAGTGCACATGAGGACTTTCCTGACGACTTTTATCCGGTCCGGAACCTTTATGCTGGATGACCTGTTGTAAGGAACCGATACGGCCGTCGGCATTGATGGCATGTACGGACAAACTGCCTGAGGAGTAATTGCCACTAAATAGCCATTTATTACTACGATCCAAACTGATATAACAGGGAGCCGCTCCCTGGCTGCCAGCACTGTTTAGCGGCCGGAGTTCGCCCTTTTTCGTATTAAACGCAAAAGCCGAAATACTTCCGGTATCGGACTCATTTACACTATACACAAATTTTTTATCGGTACTAATGGTTAAAAAGGAAGGATCGCTGCTGCTGATTTCACTAACGGGGCTTGCGGCGCCATTGCGTGTGTCCAGTTCAAAGACATAGATACCCTGACTCGGGCTGTTATGGGTATATGTACCGACTATGAAAGTCTGTTTTTGTGCCTGCATGACAAAGCTTATCGCAGAAAAGATGAGGATTAATAAAAAACGCATTTAATAAAGATACGGCCATCCGGGTAAAAAAATATGAAAAGAGCCGGCTGCCGGAATACTGGGGTGCCGGCGGACTTTACAAGTTCTTTAACAGTTGTTAGCAAACCGTTAGGAGCGTAGCATAATCTATATAATGAACAAACAATTTTAAAGAACTACTAAACGCTATAAAGATGAAAAAAATACTTACCATATCGTTTGCGCTGATAGCAGGCATGATGTTACTGGCCAGTTGTACCAAGCGGCATTATTATGATGATGATTATAATAATGGTGGAACAGAAGATGCTTTTGTATATGAATATGCAGA
The DNA here is from genome assembly GCF_054783135.1 of Niabella terrae. Lineage (NCBI taxonomy): Bacteria > Pseudomonadati > Bacteroidota > Chitinophagia > Chitinophagales > Chitinophagaceae > Niabella > Niabella terrae. The sequence goes on along the minus strand of NZ_BAAGRD010000012.1, from coordinate 208,962 downwards.
TGAATTCTTCACCGTACAATTTGACCGTGATGGCCGTTTTGCAGTCCTGGAAAGTCTGGATGATGTCTCATACTGGCCCGAACTGGATGAGTTGATCCGTGGTAATTTCGGCGTGGGCAGAAAAAGGGTCTATAATGTAGATGCAGGATTTAATATGAATGTACGGGTGATTGAAACCAATATCCGCTCCGATATCGAAGCGCAGGATGCACTGGATTATTATTATTTCCAACGCTATGGTGAATATCCGGAATTTGGTGCTGCCAAATCTAATCTGAAGCTCAAGAATGGCCGCCAGAAAATCAACCTTAGTAAAAGACAGGGTGCAACCATCAAGTAATAAAGTGTAGTATATCCGTTCTCTATAATGTAAAATGGGTTGCGTGAGCAACCCATTTTTACGATCCTGCTTATTCAGACTATGGGAAAATCCCCAACTCGGCATAACTGGTAGCCACTTTGTTGATGGCGACTACATAGGCCGCTGTACGCATATCCGGTATATTATCATTGCTATCCCATTCCTCGATGATTTCCCGGGTGGCTGTAATCATGGTTTCTTCCAATCCGCTGTAGACCAAATCTACTTCGTCCGGACCATGCTCAATCAGGGATTTGTTCTCGGAACTGACCCCTTTACCCGTGAGGTCTTCTATTTCCTGAAGAATGCGGGTATTCATATTCTGGGTGAAGCGCTTTTCCAGACGGCCGTAGCGTACATGACTCAGGTTTTTGAGCCATTCAAAATAGGAGACGGTTACACCTCCCGCATTCAGGTACATATCCGGAACGACCAGTACGCCTTTTTTCAGTAAAATATCATCTGCTTCCGGCGTAAGGGGACCGTTGGCCGCTTCGCCTATGATTTTTGCATTTATACGGGGTGCGTTTTCGCCATTGATGACATTTTCCAATGCGGCCGGTATCAGGATATCACAATCCAGTTCCAAACCGGCCCTGCTGTTTTCGAGATTGTGCGCGTCGGGGAAATTCAGAATGGAACCGGTTCTTTTGCGGTGTTCGATCAGGGCTTCCACATCAATACCCTCAGGTTTGGATATCGCACCTTCATACTCCGCTACGCCCACAATCAAGGCGCCCGCCTGTTGAAAAAATTTGGCAGAATGATAACCAACATTCCCCAGCCCCTGTACCACAATTCTCTTTCCTTTCACGCCGGTATTCATACCCAGACGCTGCATAACATCTTCCATGCTGCAGACTTCTTTCAGACCGAAGAACACGCCCAGTCCCGTAGCTTCTTTTCTGCCCCTGACACCGCCCTGGGATACGGGTTTGCCGGTTACGCAACCGGCGGCATCTATATCGTGGGAATGAATGGCCATATAGGTATCTACAATCCAGGCCATTTCTCTTTCGCCCGTGCCATAATCGGGCGCCGGAACATCTACCGCCGGCCCGATGAAATTCTTTTTAATCAGTTCAGAAGTGTAGCGTCGGGTTATTTTCTCCAGTTCGTAGGGCGTGTACTTCTTGGGGTCGATCTTGATACCTCCTTTGCCGCCACCGAAAGGGACATTTACAATAGCGCATTTAAAAGTCATCAGTGCAGCCAGGGCCATGACTTCATCCTGATTTACTGCGGTCGAAAAACGAATACCGCCTTTACAGGGGGATTTATGATGTGAGTGTTGTACCCGGTAGGCTTCTATAACCTCGATACTGCCGTCCTCTTTTTTAATAGGGAAGCGCATGCGATAGACGGCATTACAAGCCTTGATCTGTTCCAGCAGACCCTTATCCCATTTGGTGAATTCTGAAGCCCGGTCGAAACTTTTTTCAACCGCTCCGAAAAAGCTGTAATTGTTGTTTGGCATTGGATACGTTTTTAAGGTTTCATGTTTTATAGCGTTCATATGTGCCGGTGTGCGGGTATCCAAAAAGATGCAGGATCCTTCGATAATCCAAAGATCCTGTCAGTAGTTACCCACACCAGAAAAGAGCTTCGGAAAGTTCCGATAGCAAAGCAATCCAAAAATAAGCAGCAGGCGTTAAATTAATCCTGTTGCTTTTCCAGTTTTTTGAGTTTTTTTTCAATTCTGACCAGGTAAAGCACCAGCCCCAGCAGAATAATCAGTAATACAGCTATGACCACATAAATCCTTCCGTTGCTGTACATAAGGTTGGTATCCGCCTTTTGTGCCTGAGCAATAACCTGTAACAGCGACATGAAAAATAATACTGAACTCATCTTGGAAATCTTATTTTATAAAATGTTTTTCTTTTAAATACTGTACCCTTATTTTGAGCGTGGTAATCCAGACGCCCAGCAGGGCCCATCCGATGAATGCGGGATATTCAATCAGGCGCATGGCGGGACTGGTATCCCGGAAATTTAAAGCCGGATTGCCTTCCTGTCCCGGATGAAGGCTGGGTAAGAGACGGGGAACGATCATAATGGTCGGAAACAACATGGCAAAAGCAAAAATATTATAGACAGCGCTGATTTTCGCCCGCTGATCGATGTCCTGGATGGAACTTCTCAGTATAAAGTAAGCCAGATAGATGAGCAGGGCTATTGCGGTTCCGATGAGTTTGGGTTCCCGGGCCACCGCACTAAAGGAATCAAAGGCCGGGTTATTGGGATCGGCCCAGGTATAACTCATCCAGACGGCGCCGGTGGCATAACCAAGCAGGCCAAAGATAATCCCCGTGCCTGCGTACTGGCTGGCAGCAATGTCACGTTTCAGGTCCGGCCGACTCAGATAGCGAATGGAATGTACCAGTGAACAGGTAAATAAGGTAAACATAGCGGCCCACATCCCCACATGGTAGAACAGGTTCCTTATGGTCTGACCGAGTACCGGTAAATTGGGTATTTTAACCAGAAGTCCGCCGGCTATAGCAAATACCAGGAGCGCCACACATGCTATTTTCCACCAAGCCTTCCTCATAAGAATTTCAATGTTTTACTCATCATAAACGCAAAAGTAAGTGTAAAGTTGAGTACTCAGCCAATATTTTGACCAGTGGTACCTTCAAATAACGTCTTCCATTTTTCAGCTAATCCCGCCATAAAAATGGGAACAGGATAACCGCCAGCAGGCCTACCAGGAAATCCAGTGCCAGTAAAAGCAGCAGGTCGGTGACCAGCAGGACACCCTGTGGTTGAAAAGCGGCGGCGGATAATTTCATCAGCAGCATTAACTGCGGTACAATCAGCGGGAAACCCAGAACTGCCATAATTGCGGCATTCTGCCTGGCCTTGGCTGCAATCGCTGCCAGAAAACTGAAAACCATGCTCAGGCTGAAACTGCCCAGCAGTGCGATTAGCAGGAAATTGCCCGTCTGTTGGACAGGATTGCCCAGCAGAGCGAAAAACAGGATCAGACTCAGGGCGGTCATGACCAGCATCAGCAGGGCATTGAACAGGAGTTTGGCCAGAATAAAATGCACAGGAGAGCAGATGGTATAATAATAGAGCATCCGAGCCCGGCTTTCCTGCATAAAACTTTTGGCAACCGCATTGATACAGACGAACAACTGGATGATCCAGAACAGGCCGTTCCAGATTTCTTTTTCAGGTTCACTGATGGCCAGAAAAAGCACAAAGACCGTAGCCCCTATATACAGCAGGATCCCATAGAAACTGTATTGCTGACGTACTTCCAGCAGCAACTCTTTTTTCAATAAGGTGATAACAGCTTTCAAGGCGGGAACTGGGTTTAAACTTTGTCAATATAACATTTCCGGCATCGGGGTTCATATACATCCATGGCACCCAGCATGACCTGGTCTTCCTCAGGAATCTTCCGATAGGAGTAATGGGCGATATTACCGCATTTAACACAAATCGCATGCAACTTGGTTACATAATCTGCTTTGGCCAGGATTTGGGGCATGGGTCCGAAAGGTTTGCCACTGAAATCCATGTCGAGACCGGCTACAATCACCCGTTGACCCCGGTAAGCCAGCTGGTCACAGACCTCCGGAAGTTCCGAATCGAAAAACTGGGCTTCATCGATGCCAACCACATCCGCCTGTCCCGCCAATAATAGTATTTTTCGGGAATAATCTATCGGCGTGGATTGAATAATATTGGTATCATGGGAGACAATATCAGCTGCATGGTACCGGTTGTCCACCGCCGGTTTGAAGATTTCCGCATTCAGATTGGCAAATTTAACACGTTTGAGTCTCCGGATCAGTTCCTCCGTTTTGCCGCTAAACATGGATCCCGAAATGACTTCTATCCATCCCCGTTTTTCGCCATGTAATGTAGGCTCTATAAACATGTTAATATTTGTGCAATTTTAGGACGGAAACAATAATATTTAAAAAGTTTCGTATATTAGAATGATCCATCCATTCAAAACTCAAATGTAGTATAATGCAACGAATAGCGCATTTAGTACAAAAATTAAATCAACAGATTAGTGAAAAAGCCAGCCCTGAACAGCTGCTGATTACCGTTCAAATGTTACAGAAGGAATTGACCGGGACGGTAAAGGAAAATGCCGTTTTGGGTACCAGTGGCATATCGGTAGTGATTCCCAATACGGCTCCTATGCGTCCCCTGGAGCATGAAACCGTGGAAATAGCACCCGCCAGTGAGGATAAGGTTTATTTTGAGCTGGAGGGCGATCCCGGTGGTGTCAGCGCAGAAGAAGAGGAAGAGCTGATCCATTTGCAGGAGACCATTCCCACTTATGATCAGCATGCCCGCTCCATCAGGGCCCGGACACAACAAAAGACAGATCAATCGCAAACGGCATTGAATTTCGGCGAAGGATTTGATGCGGTAAATGATATACCCACTCTGGCCCAACACGTTCAACCGGTTAAAGATCCGGAACCCGAAGCTGAACCCGAACCCGAGGATTATCCCCGCCACCGCATCAAGGACCTGAGAAAAGCGATCGCAGCTACCGATCGCTATGCTTTCATCAGAGAGTTATTCCGGGCCGATGAAGATATGTATGAGCGAAGTATAAAGACCATCAACAATTTTAGTATATATGCAGAAGCAGAATACTGGATAAAAAGAGAGCTGCGTACCAAGATGGGCTGGTTACCACAGCATCCCCTGGTGATCAAATTTGAACAGCTGGTCAAAAGCCGTTTTGCCTGATCCAATCCAATATCAATGGGGTAGCACCTGCCCGTTCCTGTACAAAGTGGGCTGCTCTTTTTCCGGCAACCTGCAGGGTTTCGGGATCACTCTTTAGTTTATAAATCATCTCAACTAATTCATTTTCTGTAGTATAACTAAATCCAGCTTCTATTTTAGTTAAGTCTATAGCTTCCGCAAATTTTTCAAAATGTGGCCCGAAAAGGACAGGTTTACCGTATACGGCAGCTTCCAGGGTATTATGGATACCGGAACGATTAAAACCACCGCCGATATAGGCAAGATCTGCGTAAAAATATAACCGGGACAACATGCCGATATTGTCGATAATCAAAACCCTTGGCCCGGTTGCTGCGGTCGGGGGACCAGATGCGGAAAGCTGGGAATAAAGTTGAAACTGACCTGCGAATAGTCTTTTTAAAAAGTTTAGATGATCATCATTAATCTCATGAGGAGCAATGATTAAGGATAAATCCTCAAACCGGTCTAATAGGGCCCTTAGATTTTCCTCGTCGTCAGGCCAGCTACTGCCCGCCACCAATATTGTTCTGTCTTTTACAAATGTTTCCACCAGGGGCAGCGACTGAAAATTACCCGCGATTTCCAGGACCCGGTCAAAGCGGGTATCACCGGCGATGGTGATTTTGCGGTCCGGAACCACCCCGCGGATCAGGCGGGCACTGGACTCATTTTGAACAAAGAGCTGGGAAAACCGGCGGACCATTTGGCGGTGCAGACCGCCATACCAGGTAAAGAATATATCCCCCGGACGAAATATCGCTGAGATCAGCAGCAGGGGTATCTGCTTTTGTGCAATTGCTTTCAGGTAAAAATACCAGTATTCGTATTTCACGAAGAGGACCAGTTCAGGGCGAACCAGTTCCAGGAAGCGTCGGGCATTCCGCGGACCATCCATCGGTAAATAACAGACCCAGTCGGCGCCGGTATAATTTTTCCGGAGTTCATAACCGGAAGGAGAGAAAAAGCTGAGCAGGATCCGGTGGTTGGGATATTGCTTTTTCAACGCCTCCAGTACCGGACGTCCCTGTTCAAATTCCCCCAGTGAAGCACAATGCATCCAGATCACCGGCTCCTTATGCCGGCCCATGGCCTGCTCCAGTCGGTCGAACTGGCCACGGCGGCCGCGAACCCAGCTTCGGGCCTTGCCATTGAAAGCCGAAGCAATATAGATGCCGGCCAGGTAGAGCCGGGTAGCGATCAGATAGATAATACGCGACAAGATTCAGGTATTTAGGATTGCAAATTAAATATATCTGGGCAAAGGCAATGCATACGGTCTGATAACAGGCGGCGTTTCCCTCTTTTTTGCCTTAACCGTCTAGTAAATAAGGTCCTAGGCAGCTGCGCCCTATCAACGGGGGCGAAAGCGCGATTTGGACGCAGGGGATCGCTTTATTTTGCTATTTTTGCGCCTTCTAAAATCTAAAATATGCGCCCGCTACAGATGGTTGATACCCGTACACAGTATCAGAAAATAAAGGAAGAGGTTGATCTTGCTGTATTGGACGTGATGCAAAGCGGCGCTTTTATCAACGGCCCGGTAGTACAGTCATTTGCAGATGACCTCGCCGGTTACCAGCATGTAAAACATGTGATCCCCTGTGCGAACGGAACCGATGCCCTGCAGATGGCATTGATGGCACTGGGACTGCAACCGGGTGATGAGGTGATCACACCCTCCTTTACCTTTATTGCCACTACGGAAGTCATTGCCCTGCTGGGACTTAAACCGGTATTTGCCGATGTCGACCCTGAGACCTACTGCATCGATATCGCTGATATAGAAAAGAAGATCACGCCCAAAACCCGGGTAATTCTTCCGGTACATTTATATGGTCAGGCGGCCAATATGGAGGCCATCATGGCTTTGGCAGGCCGGCACGGCCTGTATGTGGTGGAAGACAATGCACAGGCGATCGGCGCTGAAATTCAGTACCAGGATGGCAGCCGGCATAAAACCGGTACGCTGGGAGATATTGGCTGTACTTCTTTTTACCCCAGCAAGAATCTCGGTGCTTTCGGCGATGGCGGTGCACTGTTTACCAATAATGATGATTTGGCGGCAAAACTGAAAATGATCGCCAACCACGGACAGCAGCAGCGTTATTACCATGAACTGGTAGGCTGTAACAGCCGGTTGGACAGTATGCAAGCCGCTATTTTGCAAATTAAGCTCCGGCATCTGGATGCCTATAATGATGCCCGCAGACAGGTCGCTGCTTATTATGACCGGGTGCTGGGATCGGTACCACAATTCATCATTCCAAAAGTGGCAGCCTATTCCACCCACGTATATCACCAGTATACCCTGGTGGTGGAAGGAGCTGACCGCAATGAATTGCAGCAGTATCTGGCAGCGCGAAAAATTCCATCGATGATCTATTACCCCGTGCCCAGTCACCAGCAGCAGATGTTTGCACATCTTAATTTACCGGAAGTGGACCTTCCGGTTACCAGCTGGTTGAACGAAAGGGTGATTTCCCTGCCCATCCATACGGAAATGGACGAAGAACAGTTGCAATTTATCACCGACAATATTCTTGCATTTATTCATCAAAAATAAATATTCACGTACATGTTTAAAGAACTAGAGTCTAAACAGGAAAAGCTAGCCGTCATCGGTCTGGGTTATGTAGGGTTACCCATTGCCCTGGCCTTTGCCAAGAAAATATCCGTTATTGGGTTTGATATCAATGAAAACAGGGTGGAACTGATGCGTCAGGGGATCGACCCGAGCAATGAATTGGAAAAAAGCGAATTTGAGGGTTGTGATATTACATTTACCAGTTCACTGGATGTGCTCAAAGAAGCAAAATTTTATATTGTCGCGGTGCCCACACCGGTAGATAGAAGGAATATTCCTGATTTGAATCCGGTGCTGAAAGCATCTGAAACCATCGGTAAGGTTATCAAGAAAGGGGACTATGTGGTGTTTGAATCCACTGTTTACCCCGGTTGTACCGAAGAAGACTGTCTTCCGGTCATCGAATCGCTTTCCGGATTGAAAAATGTAACAGATTTTAAACTGGGTTATTCGCCCGAGCGGATTAATCCGGGTGATAAAAAGCATACCCTGTCCAAGATCGTAAAAGTGGTTTCCGGATGTGATGATGAATCACTGGAAGAAATTGCCAAAGTATACGAACTGGTCATTGAAGCTGGTGTACACCGGGCTTCATCAATCAAGGTTGCTGAAGCAGCCAAGATTATCGAGAATACCCAAAGGGACCTGAACATTGCCCTGATGAATGAACTGTCGGTGATTTTCGATAAAATGAAGATCAATACCTATGAAGTACTGGAAGCAGCCGGTACCAAATGGAATTTCTTAAAGTTCCAGCCCGGTCTGGTAGGCGGGCACTGTATTGGTGTGGATCCCTATTACCTTACCTACAAAGCCAGTCAGCTGGGTTATAGAGCCGAAGTGATCCTGGCAGGCAGAAGTATCAATGATAATATGCCGAAACTTGTAGCTGAAAAAGTGGTCAAACATATTATTAAAAACGGTACCGACGTGAAACTGGCTAAAGTCCTGGTAAAAGGGGCTACTTTTAAAGAGAATGTCAGCGATATCCGTAATTCTAAAGTGGCGGACGTCGTGCAGGCGCTTCGTGATTTTTCTGTACAGGTCCACGTAGAAGACCCTTACGCAGACTCTGCGGAACTGGAACATGAATATGGATTTGGGTTGGAGCAAACGCTTGATAATGATTATGATGCTGTAGTGGTCGCTGTTCCTCATAATGAATACCAGCAGCTCGACGAAGCCTATTTTAGCGGAATAACCCGTGAAAAGGCCCTCATTGCTGACTTAAAAGGAATTTTCAGAAATAAAATTACTAACAGGGCATATTATAGTTTATAAGCCATGCCATTTACCGAAACGCCATTCAGGGACCTGCTGATTTTTGAGCCCCGCGTCTTTGAAGATGACCGCGGCTATTTTTATGAAGCATACAATCTGGACACCTGCACTGCCGCGGGTGTAGATTACCGATTTGTACAGGACAATCAGTCTTTCTCCGGCTATGGGGTAATCCGGGGGCTGCATTATCAACTGCAACCGTATGCCCAGTGTAAACTGGTACGGGCACTGACCGGACGCATCCTGGATATTGCTGTGGACATCCGGAAAGGTTCACCAACCTATGGCCGGCATTTTGCCATCGAATTATCCGCCGAGAATAAGAAGCAACTATTGATCCCTCCGGGTTTTGCCCATGGTTTTTCGGTGTTGAGCGATACGGCTACGGTATTATACAAATGTGATAACCTCTATCATAAAGAACAGGAGGCGGGCATCATTTACAATGATCCGTCTCTTGATATCGATTGGAGGATACCGGAAGATAAAGTCATTGTTTCACAAAAAGATCAGTTGCTTCCTGTATTGGAGGGAGCAACCAATAATTTTACCTGGTAGTCCGGATCGTCCTGAAAGTGTACAGAAAGGAATGATTCGGGCCTTGAAAATTTGAAACTATGCAACCCACTATTTTGGTAACGGGTGCCCGCGGCCAGCTGGGTTCCGAGATTCGAAGCGCGGCGACCGAATACCCGGAGTTTCGGTTTTTATTCGCCGGACGGGAGGAACTACCGGTTACGGACCGACAGGCCGTACTCGATTATTTCCGTCAGCATCAACCTGATTATTGTATCAATTGTGCCGCCTACACGGCAGTCGATAAAGCAGAGGATCCTTTGGAATTACCCGGGGTGCAGGCCCTCAACGCTGATGCGGTATCCTATCTGGCCGAAGCCTGTCGTAATGTGCACAGCCGTTTGATCCAGATTTCTACAGACTATGTGTTTGACGGAACCGCCAACCGCCCTTATAAAGAAACGGATCCCACCGGCCCGGTGAGTGTGTATGGCCGTACTAAACTGGAAGGAGAACAGCGGGCATTACAACTCGAAGATTCCATCGTTATCCGTACGGCCTGGGTATACAGCCGGTTCGGAAATAATTTTGTAAAAACCATGTTGCGACTGATGCAGTCCCGACCGGAATTGAATGTAGTGGCCGATCAGCTGGGATCGCCAACTTATGCCGCGGATCTTGCCATCGCCATTTTAAAGATTATCGCAAGTGGTAAATGGGTGGGCGGTATTTATCATTACAGTAATGAAGGCCAGATTAGTTGGTTTGAATTTGCGCAGGCCATCCGGGAAATTTCGGGTGCGGAATGTACTATTCAGGGGATCCCGGGATCCGAATATCCCACTGCTGCCCAAAGACCGGCCTGGAGCGTACTCGATAAATCCAGGATCAAATCAACCTGGAATCTTGAAATCCCGGAATGGAAATCCAGCCTGGAAACCTGTATCAGACTATTGAAATCTGAATCAGCTGCTTCGGGCAGTTAAGAAACCGGTTGGTAATTTGTTAAAGAACCGAATTGCCCTGAAATTACGGGTTCGATTCAGCGAGGGTATCAGCATTATCTGTTATCTTTCCCTTCTCAAAGTCCAGGTAAATCACAGATGAAGCGGTTATTATTACTAATTTATACGACGGGTATTGCGACGCTTGGTTTCGGGCAACAGAAGCATACCGTTAGTGGGGTGATACGGTCTGAAAGGACCGGAGAAACCGTAATTAACGCAAGTGTTCGCCCGGTGGCAGCCACAGATGGTACCGTTAGTAATGAATACGGCTTTTATTCCATTACCCTGAATGCAGGAACTTATGTCCTGGAATATTCCGCAATTGGCTATGAGACCCTCACCGACACTGTGGCTGTCACTGGAGATCTCCGTAAGAACATCTTTCTGAAAGAAATAGTCAAAGACCTGGAGAATGTCAATGTGACCGCTTCTGCCAAGGGGCGTACCATCCGGGGGACCCAGATGGGTGTAGAGCGTCTGACCATGACAGAGATCAAGAATATTCCCATGCTGTTGGGAGAAAGAGATATTCTGAAAGCTATCCAGTTATTACCGGGCATCAAACCCGCAGGAGATGGTAACAGTGGTTTTTATGTCCGAGGAGGAAGTTCCGATCAGAACCTCATATTGCTGGATGAAGCCCAGGTGTATAATGCTTCACATCTTCTGGGCTTTTTTTCCACTTTCAACGCCGATGTAATCAAGGACGTTACGGTGTACAAAGGGGCGATGCCCGCCCAGTACGGTGGCCGGCTTTCTTCCGTCCTGGATGTAAAAATGAATGAAGGCAATAATCAGAATTTTGAACTCAGCGGCGGGGTCGGACTGATATCAGCGAAACTCAATCTGGAAGGACCGATACAGAAAGGGCGCTCTTCTTTTTTACTGTCCGGTCGCCGGACTTACGCGGATTTATTTACCCCACTGGCCAGAGATACCACGATCCGGAAGAATAAGCTGTATTTCTATGATTATAATGCGAAACTGAATTACAGTATCGGCAAACGGGATAATTTGTATTTGTCCGGATATTTGGGAAGGGACTATCTGAGTCTGGATAAACAGTTTGGGCTGGATTGGGGTAATATCACCGGAACCTTTCGGTGGAATCATATTTTCAATAATAGACTTTTTTCGAATACTTCATTTATATACAGTGATTTTGATTATAAAATCAGCATTAATAATACCAATAATGATCTGAATATTTCTTCAAAAATCCGTGACCTGAATCTTAAACAGGAATTTCAATGGTATGCAGGCAGCCGGCATACCATCCGGGTGGGATTTAATTCTATCTTTCACACCATCAAACCGGGTGAAGTAACTTCTTCCGGTCAGACTTCCTACAACAATTTTTACCTGCAGACGCGGTACTCCTGGGAGAATGCAGGATTCCTGAGTGATACCTGGAAGGTTTCTGACCGGATTAATCTTACAGCCGGTATTCGGCTTACTGCCTTTGACATATACGGACCTGGAGATTTTTATAAGCTGGATGGGACAGGTCGTGTGACGGATACCCTGCGGTACCAACGGGGTGCGCTGGTAAAACGTTATGTCAACCCGGAACCCCGGCTTTCGGCCAGTTTCTTACTCAGTAATTCCTCTTCACTGAAAGCGGCCTATGTCAGAAACGTGCAGAACCTCCACCTGATCGCCAATTCCACCACCAGTGCCCCTACAGACAAATGGCTGGCAAGTACCAATATCATTAAACCTGAAGTGTCGGATATGGTATCGCTGGGCTGGTATAAAAATCTGAGCGGTAACCGTTATGAACTGACTACGGAGGCTTATTATAAGGAAATGTATAATCAGATTGATTACCGGACGGGGGCAGATGTATTTACCAATGATGCGATAGAATCACAGATACTGTTTGGGATTGGGCGGGCTTATGGCCTGGAGTTATTGCTGAAGAAGAAGACGGGTAAAGCGACCGGATGGATAAGTTATACACTTTCTAAAACCGAGCGCCAGATTGCCGGCATCAATGAGGGGCAATGGTACAATGCCCGTCAGGACAGAACCCATGATTTCTCCATCGTATTTAATTATCAGTTAGGCAGGCGTTGGAATCTTTCTGCCAACTGGATCTATTATACCGGTGATGCGGTTACCTTTCCCAGTGGGAAATATGTCGTTGATAACCAGATCGTGTTTTATTATACCCGGAGAAATGCCTATCGTATGCCGGATTACCACCGCCTGGATCTGGGTGCGGTATGGTTATTGAAAGAGAATAAAAAGTTCCGTTCGGAACTGGCACTGAGTCTTTTCAACGCTTATGGACGGGAGAATCCATATATTATTACGTTCCGGCAGAGTGAGGCGGATCCCAACCGTACGGAAGCCGTACAGACTTCATTGTTCCGTTTTGTACCTTCGATTTCCTATAATTTTAAATTAAAATAAGATTTTGAATACCCGTTTTCTATATTGCCTGATAATTATCGCCTTATGTATAGTAGCGGCAACGGGTTGTGAACGGGTTATTGAGGTAAATATCGAGCATGCCCAAAAGCGGGTTGTTATTGAAGGTATGCTGACAGATGACAGTATCTGCCGGGTTCGTATTTCAACAACCAGCAATTTTGAAGATACGGTTGATCTGGAAGGTATTCGTCGGGCCCGTGTCACCCTGTCACAAACCAACGGACAATTAATAGAATTGGCCGAGACAGAGGATGCCGGTGTATACCGGGCACGTTTTTCGGGCCGTTCCGGTCAGACCTATACCTTAAGGGTAGATCTTACGGGTGCCGCTAATCTGGATCCGGGGATTGCCAAAGTGTATACCGCCAGTTCCACAATGCCGGCAAAAGTAGAAATTGATAGCCTCTATGTTACGAAACGGACCTTTTTGGGGAGCCAGAAGATGGTGGCCACCGTGCAGTTCACGGATCCGAAAGCAACCGGGAATGCCTATCGGTTTATTCAGTATGTTGATGGTCGTAAAGAAACCAACCTGTTTCTGTTGAATGATTTGTTGTTGAACGGCAGAACCGTAGTCAATGAGCTGTTGATTTTTGATGAGGAATATACCCTTCACAAATGCGATCAGCTTCGGGTAGTGATGCAATGTATCGATGAACCCAATTACCTGTTCTGGTACAGTTTGAACCAGAGTTCCCTGGGGACTTCGCAAACGGCTGCACCCGCTAATCCCGCCAGTAATTTTACGGGGGGGGCACTGGGGTATTTCAGCGCGCACACGGTTTCTGAGAAAAATATTGCCGTCTTTCCGGATTCCACCTGTAGCATTGCTGCTGGCTATGGCAGATAAGATTGTGCCGCAGGAGGCAGGTCGTTGGGGCATTGAATTTTTCGGCCAGTCTGTTGAAAAGCATATATTCTTAACTTCGAGCCTCTAATTAAAAAAGGTTTTGTTACCATAACGATTGATGCAATGACACAATATTCGATAAAAGATATCGCCAAGCTGGCGGGTGTGGTTCCTTCAACGGTTTCCTTTGTGATTAACGGAAAGGAAAAGGAAATGCGCATTAGCGAAGAAATGGCTAAGAAGATACGCAAGATCATCAAGGAAACCGGCTATGTGCCCAATCGATCGGCAGTCAGTCTGCGTACGGGTAGGACCCACGTAATTGGTTTAATTGTCGAAGACATATCCAATACTTTTTTCTCATTGCTGGCAAAAGCAGTTGAAGACAATGCTTATAAGGTGGGTTACCGCGTTGTTTACTGCAGTACCGAGAATGATGATAAAAAAGGTACAGAACAGATTAAGATGTTACATAAACAGGTCGACGGGTTCATAATTACTCCATCGAGTGGTATGAAACAGGAAATTATTAAGCTCAAAAAAAGCAAGAAACCGGTGGTATTGCTGGACCGCTATTTTCCGGAAGTCGGGTTGCCCAGCGTGCTGGTGGATAACCGGGAGGGCATCGCCAAAGGGGTGGACCTGCTGGTACAGAAGGGATATAAAAAAATTGCCTTTATAATTACTGCTTTGGACATGATGCAGATGAAGGAGCGCCTCAGTGCATTTCAGGTCAGTATCAAAAAGAGCGGACTGTATCAGGCCGGTCTGATACTTAAGCTCCCTTATTCGGCGCATGAGGGCGCCTATGTAGAAGGCATCCGAAATTTTCTAAAAAAGAATAAGGATATCGACGCCATTTTCTTTGCTACCAACTATCTGGGAATCGACGGTTTGAAAGTTCTTCAGGAATTAAAATGGAAAATACCTTCTCGGGTGGCTGTACTTTCCTTTGATGATCACGATATTTTTAAATTGTATGCCCCTTCCATTACTGCCATCAATCAGCCCATAGCGGAAATTGCTCAAAAAGGAGTAGAGATGCTGACACAGCAAATGAACGCATCTCCCCATTTTAAAAACCAGACCATTTTGATGGAAGCAGATCTGATCCGAAGAAACTCCCTTCGCAAATAGCGCTGATTCCCCCTGATTACCAAACCCTATATTTTAGGCTTCCCGGCATATAATGTTTTGCTTTTATAGAAAAGTTAAAAAAAAATTTGGAATTCTAAAAATGTTTGTTAACTTTAACTCGCAAAAACGATTTTGCTTTCGGCTTGCGGTGGTGTATATCGTTTTTCATATGCTTAATTCGGAAAAGAGAAACGAATCCTATAATGACATATGCTATGCGGCACAAGACAACTTTTAGGATTCAAAATCAGAACTGCATCCATTGTAGTTGGAACGATATATTATTTAAGGATAAGTTATTTTATTTATTAGAAAAAACGATTTAGCTATAATAGCAAAAGATTGCCAAAATCAAAATGTAATGGAATGACATGAAGATGCTGCCACTTTCAGTGGCGGGACAGCTCAAGCCTGTAGGCCTGACGAGGGTTGACAGTCGGAGTGGCTTTATATTGCCATAGATAGTTGAAATAAAGAAAATCAGAACAAAAGGGTATGCCATTTTTGAAATCAAACGCTAAATAACATCGCGCTATGCACTTATTAAAATCTAAAAAACTACAGCTTTATCTGGTGTGGGCACTATTCATGCCATTAGCTCTTCTCGCTCAGAACCCTACCAGTGGTGATGAAGTAGCTATTTCAGGTTCCGTCAAGGACAAACTGAATGCCGTAATGTCCGGAGTTACTATCCAGAACCTGCGCTCGGGTATGGCGGTAATAACGGACGAGAATGGTCATTATGAGATCAATGCCGCCAAAGGCGACTCTCTTTCAGCTTCATTTGTCGGATATAATACCTTTCGATGGGTTTTTTCCGAACGTATCGTGGAAAATATTATCCTGGAAGCGGTTGCGGGAAGTATGGAGGACGTTGTGATCGTGGGGTACGGACAGCAGAAGAAGATAAGCCTGGTCGGTGCCCAGTCTACCGTGAAAGCGGAAGAACTGAAACATCCTGTGGCCAATCTGAGTACCATGCTGGCAGGCCGTATTGCGGGACTGGTAGGGGTACAGCGATCAGGACTTCCGGGAAGTAATTCCGCCGATATCTGGATCCGTGGTATCCAGACATTCGGTAGTAATGCGAGTGGTGCTCTGGTGATTATTGATGGTATTCAGGGTCGGGATCTGAACAGTATTGATCCCGAGGATATCGCTTCATTTACTATTTTAAAAGATGCGGCAGCTACCGCTGTCTACGGTTCCTTAGGTGCCAATGGTGTTATTCTGATCACGACCAAAAGAGGGAAGAGCGGAAAAGTCAACCTGATGTTCAATTATAATGAAGGCATCACGATGTTTACCAAACTCCAGGATATGGCGGATGCCAAAACTTATATGGAGATGAAAAACGAGGCGATGATCGGAGCCGGCTATGCACCTCAGTTTACTGACGAGTATATGGATAGTACACTTTCGGGAACTGCCAACCCCTATGTGTATCCGAATGTAGACTGGCTGGACTTGCTATTTGATAATGTGGCGCATAACCGTCGGTTTAATTTCAGTGCCAGCGGCGGGTCTGAGAACACACGTTTTTATACTTCACTGGCATACTATGACGAAGAAGCATTGTTGAAAACAGATCCGGATGTGACTTATAATTCCGGCACAAGATTTCAGCGTTATAATTTTACTTCCAATGTGGATATGAACTGGACCAAAACGACCAAATTCTTTCTGGGCGTAAGTGGTTATATCACCAATTTTAATCAACCAGGTGCGGGAGCTTCCCAGGCTTTTGTGCAGGCGATGAACGCCAGTCCCGTCTTTTATCCACCCATGTATCCCGGCAATCTGGTTTCAGGTATCGCTTATGGAAGCACACCGTCACCCAATCCCTGGGCTTCCGTTACCCAGACGGGATATACCAATCAGTTTAATTCAAAACTGAATACCAATGCCAGTCTTACGCAGGACTTTAGTTTCTGGGTGCCGGGCCTGTCCGTAAATGCTTTATACTCTTTTGACTTATATAATAATTCATCACACAACAGGACACGTTCCAGAACCCTGTACTATCTCAACCAGGCTGAGCCTTATAATGAAGACGGTACCTTGAATCTGGAACAAATGCTAGCGGGTTCCGATAACCTGGGTTTTGGAACTTCCAATGGTTCGAACCGGCAGTTTACCTTACAGGCACAGGCCATTTATGATAAGACTTTTGGTGAACACCATATCTATTCCACCCTGGTGTATAACCAATTGAGTCAGATCTATCCGTTCTCAAGTTCCTGGACTGATTTTATTCCACACCGTCAGCAGAATTATGCCGGAAAAGTAACTTATTCCTTCCGCGACAAGTATTTTGCCGAGGTGAATGCCGGTTATAATGGTTCCGAAGACTATGCACCGTCCCGTCGTTTTGGATTCTTTCCTTCCATTGGTTTAGGTTGGGTTCTTTCTAAAGAGAAGTTTTTCGAACCGCTGTCCAATGTATTCCAGTTCTTTAAAATACGTTACTCTAATGGTATTGCCGGGGCGCCAGGCACCGGCTTGCGTTTTGGTTACCTGACTTTGATTACTGATAATGCCCGGGGTATCACATATGGTAAACCTGGTAGCAGTACAGGAGTTTCAGGGATTAATATTTCTCAGTATGGTGCGGATGTGTCCTGGGCGACGGCGCACACACAGGATCTGGGTCTGGAGTTTAACATTTTCAGGAATAAGTTGTCTTTTGTGCTGGATTATTTCCGTTCTCATCGTACCGGGGTATTCCTGACCAGGGCGGATTTCCCAAGTTATGCAGGACTTCAATACAACCCGATTGGGAATTTTGGTATCGTAGATGCGTCAGGGTTTGATGGAACCGTTGAACTTTCACCAGTACAATTGGGGGCCAAAACCTCTGTTTCATTCAGGGGCACCTTCTCTTACAATCAGGACCGACTGGTGGAAAACCGTCAGGCGCCTTATGCAGATCCCTATCAGGAAAGAAGGGGCCAGAATATCCTTGCTCAATTTGGCTATGTGGCCGAAGGCTTGTTTCAATCTCAGGAAGAGATCGATAACAGTCCCGATCAGTCCTATGTGGGTAACCCACGGGTGGGTGATCTCAAGTACCGTGATCTGAATGGTGATGGCGTGATCAACGCCTATGATCAGACTAAAATCAGCCGCGGAGATGTACCGGATCTGGTCTACGGATTTGGACTTAATTTTACAGTAGGCCAGTTCTACCTAAGTGCATTTTTCCAGGGCGTCAGTGGCGCATACCGGACTTTGAGCGGCATTGCCCGTGTACCTTTCGCGGGTGACGGTAACGACGGAAACGTCTATGCGAACATTACGGATCGATGGACCGAAGCTAATCCAGTGGCCAATCCGACTTATCCCAGACTGGCTTTTGGATCTACTGCGTCTGCGAATAATAATGTGGCCAGTACCTGGTGGGTACGCGATATAGATTTTATCCGTTTGAAAACGGTGGATCTGGGTTATAACCTGCCCAGCGGCTCACTGAAAAGTATCGGACTGAAAAACGGTCGCATTTATTTCTCAGGTGTGAATCTGCTGTATTGGAGCAAATTTAAACTATGGGATCCTGAAATGAATACCGGCAACGGTAATACTTATCCCAATACCAGAAATTTATCCATAGGCGTTCAGGCTAATTTTTAATTCTTAGTAAATACTATATACAATGAGAACTCGAATTATTTTACTATCCATCTTTGCCAGCATGCTTTTTGCATCCTGTAGTAAATTCCTGGATCAGGTACCCGATGATGTGTTGAAGGAAGAAGATATCTTCAGTTCACTGGTAAATACCCGAGCTTATCTGGC
Organism: Niabella terrae; assembly: GCF_054783135.1. Classification (NCBI taxonomy): domain Bacteria; kingdom Pseudomonadati; phylum Bacteroidota; class Chitinophagia; order Chitinophagales; family Chitinophagaceae; genus Niabella; species Niabella terrae. The sequence continues at coordinate 190,240 of NZ_BAAGRD010000012.1, read as the reverse complement.
GCAGATTTATACCAATATGCCAGATGATTTCAGCGCCCGGTTCGCTCCCAGTAATTATGCAGGGCCTTACACGGGGGCTTCAGATGAAGCCAACTACTGGTCTTTGTCCTGGGTTATGTCTAATTCACTCAACCAGAGTACCTGGGATAATAATGCGGGCGGTACTTTCTGGACCAACTGGTACAAACCGGTGCGTACGGCAACTGATTTTATCAAGAAAGTCGACAATGCCAATCCCGATGAGGTTAACGCCATGACCAGGCTTCATTATAAAGGAGAAGCCCGGGCGATGCGTGCCATATTCTACTATTGGATGATGCGCCTTTACGGTCCTGTGATTATTCTGGATAACGAAGTGCCAGTTAATGGCACTGGTGACGAGATTTTCTTTGCCAGAAGGCCCTTTGATGAATGCGTTAATTATGTTGTAGAGCAGCTGGACTCCGCTTATAATGAAATCAAACAGTCTGTACAGGGAACGGGTCAACGTGCTGATATGCCATTAACTTATGGAAGTGTTATCGAGTACGGTCGGGTTACGACAGGCGTTTGTAAAGCCTATAAATTTCAGGTATTGATGCTGGCGGCCAGTCCGTTATTCAATGGCAATAGCCTGTTGTCTCAACTAAAAAATAAAGATGGTCAGCAGCTGGTCAGTCAGACTTATGATGCTTCTAAATGGACCCGTGCATTGACGGCGGGCCAGGAATTTTTAAATGAATTCGACGGGCCGACATACTCGATTTATAAGGAATCTGATTCGGATCCCTGGAAGGCGGCCTATAAATCCTGTAAGAATGTCATTGTTACCGACTGGAATCAAGAGTGGATTTTTGGTCGACCCATGTCAAGTACCGGAGACTACTGGTACGATATTACCCCCAAGCTGGTAGGATATTCTTCCGATGTGGCCAAGGGGGCAGGTTTTCTGTCGGTAAATCAGTCGATGGTGGATGCTTACGAAATGAGAAATGGTCTGAGAATTACTAATCCTACATCCGGATATGTCAGCTCCGGTTTTTCTGATTTCAGATCACCTTATGACGTCAAGGAAAGAAGAACTTTTAATCAGTGGGTAAATCGGGAAGCTCGCTTCTATGTCGGAGTGACATATAATAGAAGTTACTGGCAGAATCAGGCAGGCAGTACGGAAGTGATCCCGGTATTTGAATTAAGCGGTAATTCGGGTAGGAAACAAAGCACCTGGGATGTGACTTCAACTGGCTATATCGTCAGAAAACAGCTGGCCAATAGTGGTAATTCAAGCCGGGGCTGGGTTTATCTGAGATTAGCGCAAATCTATCTGGATTACGCCGAGGCACTCAATGAAGCAGAACCTGGTAACCCTGATATACTTCGGTATGTAAATATCATTCGTGAAAGAGCCGGCTTACCTGTCTACGGTGCAGGCGATGACCAGATAGAAGCACCGACTACCCAGTCTACGGTTAGAGAAGTGATCCGCCACGAACGCCAGATAGAACTGGCCTTTGAAAATGTACGTTATTTTGACCTGCGTCGCTGGATGATCGCAGAATCAACCATGGGTGCAGATGTATACGGGATGAATACGTTCGCTGATGGCGATGCCTTTTATGAAAAAGTGCTCGTGCAAAAAAGAAGATTCCTGCAAAGGGATTATCTGTGGCCGATACCTAATGACGAGATACTGAAGGATAAGTATCTGGTTCAAAATCCTGGATGGTAAACAACATCGGGTTATATACCAGCTAAAAGAAATCGCGTGAATTTTTAAAATAAAGAAAATGAAAATTAACAGCTATATAAAAAACAAGGGAGGCTTATTCATAGAAGCGCTGTTGTTCCTGCTTCTGGGTGTTTTTCTACTTCCGGCCTGTGTAAAGAATGATGATTTATACGCGCCGAATGAAGCAACCGTCTATATGCCCCAGGCCTATCAGGATAAGTCCGTAATGACACTTTATAAAATGGATGATCCCCAGCAAGTCACTTTCGGTGCTTATTATGCGGGTTTTAACGGCCCAAGTAGTGATATTACTGTAGATTTTGCACTGGATCCCGCACAAATTGATGCTTATAATGTGTTGAACGCCTATCTGGGCTACAGTTATTATATGTTTCCTGACAGTGTCTATTCGATTTCTGGTCTAACGACGACTATCAAAGCTGGTACACAGACTTCTGAGCCGCTGTCCATTGACATTCAGGGAAAGAAAATCCAGTTTGGCTATCACTACATGTTACCGATCAAAATTACCAGTATTTCAGGTGGTACCAAAGACAGCAGTTTGTCTGTCGCACTCTTCAAAATGGATTCGCTACTTACCCGGGTTCATGATCTGACTTCAGATGGCACATTGACCGTTTTCCGGGAAAATTCCAATCAGAACGAGAATTCACCCAAACTGGTGGATGGCAGTATCGATACCAAATATCTCTGTCAGTACAGCAATGATATATGGGTACAGTTGGAGTTCCCCGAACCAAAATTTATTGATGCTTATGACATGTCATCCGCCAATGACGCCAATACCCGTGATGCCAAAGACTGGCAGTTGGTGGGATCCAATGATGGTAGTACCTGGGTGGTGCTCGATGACCGGAAAGATGAATTCTTCGCAGACAGAAAAATAACCCGTAGGTTCAATATTGCTTCTCCGGGGGAATATAAATTTTACAGGATGCTGATTACGGCCAATAATGGGTCCAGCCTTTATCAACAGGCGGAATGGCGTCTGCTGCAGTTCTATTAGTAGCTAGTGGCTATTGCTGGTGACGAAGACTTGCTTTATCCCATGGGTAAGGCAAGTTTTATTTTTTAGAGGCCGACTTCCAAATAAAAAAATACGATATGAAAGGAGTTTTTTATCTACTACTGACCTTTTGCTTTTTCTGGGGCCTGATGCCTACGGCTACAGCACAAGAGAAAACCGCTTTTCAGATTGCAGCGCCTTTCGATGAAGTCTATGATGTACGTTCAGATGTGGCGATTGTGTATGGGATCAATGATGCCGGCGGAAATTTTGAGCAACGCGTCAAAGGCTGGCGGGATCAGGGTTATCAGGTACATTTCATGACCGGCATCGCCTGGGGACAATACCAGGATTATTTTCTGGGCGATTTTGACGGCAAAAACCATCTGGATGAGGGGCAGGTACAGTTAAACGGGGACACGATCTGGCATGGAAGAAATGTACCCTATATTGTTCCCTCAGCAAGTTATCTCGGTTATATGAAGACGCATTTAAAGCGGGCTATTGATGCCGGTGTCACTGCCATCCATCTCGAAGAGCCGGAATTCTGGGCCAGGGCAGGGTATAGTACGGCATTTAAAAAAGAATGGAAGTCATTCTACGGCTTTGACTGGCAGCCCCAGGATGCCTCCCCGCAGGCCACTTGGTGGTCTTCCAAGTTGAAATACCAACTCTATTATAATGCACTGAAAGAATGCTTCCATTATATTAAATCGTATAGCAGATCTGTGGGCAAAAAAGTAAAGTGCTTTGTACCTACCCATTCTCTGGTGAATTATGCTGCCTGGGCGATCGTCAGCCCGGAAGCCAGCCTGGCTTCTATTGAAGATATGGATGGCTATATTGCTCAGGTATGGACGGGAACTTCACGCGAGCCGGTATATTATAATGGCATCAGCAAAGAACGGGTATTCGAGAATGCTTTTCTGGAATACGGATCGATGATTTCGATGGTAGCACCTACGGGGAAGAAAATATATTTACTTACTGATCCAATTGAGGATCGGTCCCGCAGCTGGGATGATTATAAAAGAAATTATCAGGCCACTTTTACTGCCGAACTTTTATATCCTCAGGTGGCGGATTACGAAGTCATGCCCTGGCCGAACCGGATTTATCAGGGACGCTTTCCGGTAGCAGGATCCGATAAACGACAGCCGATCGCTCCGGCCTATGCCACACAAATGCAGGTTATGGTGAATGCCCTGAATCAAATGCCAGTGTCAGCCAATAAAGTAACGGGCAGTCATGGTATCGGGATACTAATGTCCAATACCCTTATGTTTCAGCGTTTTCCCACCCATAAAGGTTACGAAGATCCACAGCTATCAAATTTTTATGGTCTGGCACTACCCCTGTTGAAGAAAGGCGTTCCGGTGGAAATCGTGCATATGGAAAACCTGGTGCATGCAGCAGCCTTAAAAGATACTCGGGTATTGCTCATGAGCTATTCCAATATGAAGCCGATGAAAGAGGAGTACCACAGCGCATTGAACCGATGGGTCAGGGACGGCGGGGTATTGATCTACTATGGTCGGGATGACGATCCATTTCAGCAGGTCCGCGAATGGTGGAACATGAAAGGCAAGAATTTCAACGCGCCGGCAGAGGACCTTTTTCACAAACTGGATATCCAAAAGGTTAGAGATGGTGAATTTGTTGCCGTGGGTAAGGGCTGGGTTTGTATAAAACGTCAGGACCCAAAGGAACTGGTCATGCAGCCTGCCGGAGACCAGGCTTTTATAGATCAGGTGAAGCTCGCTTATGAGCTGAAGGCGAAACAGGGGCAACTGGTATTTAAGAACAATTTTCTGTTGCGAAGAGGTCCCTACATCATCAGTGCTGTGATGGATGAAAGTGCCAGCCGGCAACCTGTGCATATTCCTGGCCCGGTTATCGATCTGTTTAACCCCGAACTTCCGGTCCTGCCTCAAAAAATGGTATCACCGGGAGAACAGGCTTTTCTGTACGATCTGCAATTGGCGGATCGGAGCGGAGCCCGCGTTTTGGCATCAGCGTCAAGGCAATATTCTGAATTGTCCAATGCGCACCAATTTAGCTTTGTGGCGCGCAGTCCTTCAGGAACAGTAAATGCGATGCGTATCAGCTTACCTGCATCACCGCGTAAGATTTCAGTTAAAAGACAGGGGCAGGAGGAGGAGATTTTAAAAAAGGAATGGGATCCGCAAAGCAAGACCCTGTTGCTGAAGTTTAATAACCACAGTCAGGGCGTGGAAGTGAATATTTCATGGTAATTGCCAGATAGCATTAAAGAAGTTAATGTATCAGGGACTCCTCTGCTTTATGCCGGTCCTGCAGAACAGAACTGATTCCTAAGAAAGCGAATTTACTCCCTGGTAAACGGATCAGGTCTGGATGACGAAAGCTGGTTATTCTTTTTGATGTATTCTGACGGAGATAATCCGAAATGCTTTTGAAAATTTCTGCCCATCTGCGTCAGAGAGCTATAACCTACTTCATCAATCACTTCACTCAGACGGATTTTCTTTGTTGAGAGAATTTCTACCGCTTTCTTTAAACGGGTAAGATTGATGATTTCTGAAGGGGAAAGGTCAGAAAGTGAGTTTATTTTACGGTAAAGACTGGTCCGACTCATGTTCATCGCTTTTGCCAGCAATGAAACATCCAGATTGGGGTCACTCATATGGGCAATAATCTGTAGTTCCAGTTCTTGTAGAAATTCCTTGTCCTTCGTCCCGGAAGCAATGGTGGTAATGTCGGCTGTCGGCGACTTAATAAAATGTGATTGTAATTTATCGCGGTTGATAAGGATACTTTGTATTTGAGCTTTAAGAAAGTCCATTGAAAAAGGCTTTTCAATGTAAACATCGGCGCCCACATTTAAACCGGTTATCTTCGAGTTTAAGGTGTTTTTGGCAGTTAATAGAATAACGGGTATATGGCTGAAATCAACATCTGATTTTAATATTTGACAGAATTCAAATCCATCCAGGACAGGCATCATGACGTCACTGATGATCAGATGTATCTGATGGTGACCTAATAGCGAAAGTGCCTCTTGTCCGTTTCCCGTACTAATAATTTCATAATCCTGTTTTAGTGCATCTTCGAGTAAAAAAAGCATTTCCTCATGATCGTCAACGATCAGTATGGTTCGTTTTTTTTGTATGTTATTCTGGATTTGCATAATTGTCCGATCCTGTGGGTTTTAATTCAAATGTGGTTATAAATAAGTTTTTTCCATCCTCGGTTTTATACCGGAGTTTTCCCTTGTGTAGTTCGGTGAGCGTGGATGCCAGTGATAATCCAAGACCTGTTCCCGGAACGTCCTGCCGGGCATATCTGAAGAAAGGCTCAAAAAGCTGTTGCTGCAGGTGATCTGGGACAATGGGGCCGTCATTAGTAATGGTTAATACCGCAATTTTTCCCGAACGGTCCCTGGCAACGGAAATGCTGATTTCCTGCCTGCAATATTTAACTGCGTTATCTATGAGATTGTTGATAATCTTAATCAATGCTTCCTGATCTGCGGCAACAATAAGTGGTTTTCCCGGGAGTTCCTGGTGAAGCTGAATATTTTTTCTTGTGATTGCCGGTTGAAAAAACAGGATGCTTTCCTTTATGGTTTTTACCAAATCAACCGGAACCAGAAATAACTGATATTGTTCTGTCTCTGCCTTTCTGAAATCGAGCAATTGATGGGTAAGTTCCAGCAACCGGGCAGTATTATTGTTCATGATCTGCAGATATTTCCGGAGATCCGGCTTGTCTGCCAATGATTTTGTCAGGTGCTCCAATGGTAGTTTTATTAAAGTCAACGGCGTTTTAATCTCGTGTGCTATACCGGTAAAAAAATCCATTTTTGCGCCGTAAAGTTCCTTTTCCTTGCCTAAGGCAAAAAGTTCCATTTTATAACGCTGCTTTTCCCTTTGCCGATTGGATAAATAGCGCAGCACCAGTAGACCCGTGATCAATATTAACAAAGTGTACAACAGGTAGGCGAGCGATGATTTCCAGATGGGAGGGTCAATTTCGACGGTGAGCATTTTCTCATTATTCATCCATTCGCCGGCTGCATTTGTTGATCTTATTTTGATATTGTAAACACCCGGGGGTTGATTATTAAAGGCTATTTGTCTGGCATTGCCCAGGGGGAACCAGTCGCCATTGTTAATTTGATAGGCGAAAGATATTCCGGACGGGTCTGTAAAATTTATTGCGGTGAAATCAATATTGAAACTGGCCTGGTCATGTCGAAGTGATATATCCTCCCTGGCGAGTAATGGAATGCTGATTTTATCGTCCGGGTCGGGGCCTGGTGTGGCATCGGGATACTGCAATTGTGTAAGATATACCGGCGGCGTATAGTCGCTGGTATCCATACGGTCAGGATCAAATCTAATGAGCCCTTTAATACTTCCCATATAGAGTCGACCTTCCGGATCCTTATAAACCGAATGATAGTTAAACTGATCATTTAACAGCCCGTTGTTTTTCCGGAAGATTTTAATTTTTTTCGTTTTAGCTTCCATAAAAGCAAGCCCCCGGGAGCCAGGTATCCAGTAGTTCCCCTGATCATCCTTAATGATGGAATAGATAATGTTCCCTGGAAGGCCGTCCGGTTGATCGCGATAGAACAGAAAAGTTCGGGCATCCAGATCTACATTAAACAAACCATCAATGGTACAAACCCACAAATGATGGTCAGTGTCCGGCATCAGGTACAGTATACGGGTATTCTGAATTCGGTTTTCGAGATCATTTTTAAGGATCAGCCTGCCGGTATCCTGACGATTCATATAATAAATACCACTGTTATGGGTTCCCACCCAGATGGTGCCACTGCTGTCTTCAGCAATGGCGGAGTAAAAATGATGAGTCGGGAGCCTTGATATCAGATAAAATCGGCCGTTTTTTAAATCAAAACGGTAGAGTCCCTGAGCTGTGCACATGAGAATATCTCCGGAACTACTTCGAATAATTTTATTGATAAAGTTGATTTTGAGGTCAAACGCACCTTTACCTGTTGGATAGTTTCGAATCACTTTTCTGAACCGGAGATCCATAATATCCAGCCCGTTTTCAAATGTGCCGATCAATAAATAATTGCCCAGGGCCAGCATGCCGTGTATGTTGGAACTGGAAAGCCGGTTAGTCGTGTTGGGGGTGTACTTTTCGAAACGATTATTTGACGGATCGTAGAGGCTGAGCCCGCCGTCTTCTGAACCGATCCATAGTTTCCCTGAAATGTCGGGAATGATTTCTCTAATCGCATTACCACTTAATGAATTCGGATCCGGACCAGGCAGGAATTTTTCAAATTGAATAGGCGTATGGGGTAAATAATTGATGCCACCAAAGAAGGAACCGATCCAGATGCCACCTTCACTGTCCTGACATAATGCATACAATGCGTTATCGGAAAGAGAAAACGGGTTGATGCGTGACTTTTGGAACAGCCGATAAGATTGTGTTTGCCAGTTATAGATATACAGGCCGTTTTCGGTGCTGACGTAAATGTTGCTGTCGTTTACCGGAAGGATATTTCGAACGAAAACATTATTCCCGCCATGGCTGTCATGAATCAGGTGACGGTAGGTTTTTCCCCGAATATCCAGTGATACCAACCCCTGCTTCGAACTTCCTATCAGCAGGTAGTCCTCTTTGTATTTAGATAGGGCCTCGATACTGTTTGATGATCTTCCGGGAATAATATAAACGTTGGCATGATTGTTTTTGAGATGTATTACTTTTCCGTCAGTGGTTCCGATCCAGATTCCTTGTTTAGCGCTGTCACGGTAAAGTACCGAACATTCCCGGACACCGGGTATGTATTTTTGGGTGATTTTGTTTTGTTTAAAGTTATAGCAAAACAGTTTATTATCGAGTAGGAACCACAGTTGGCCGTATTCGTCGTCACAGATACTCCTGACGGTATTAAAGGGTACCGGAATTGGAGCGTCGAAGTCATCTGTCCGCGAGTTGTAGCGAAATATGCCTTTTTCAGTGCCTACCCAGAGTTGATTTTTCTGGTCCTGAAAAAGACAAAAGACCGCATTGCTTCTTAATGATTTTGAATTACCGGGCTGGTGTCTGTATATTTTGAATTGGTTACCATCAAACCTGTTTAAACCTTCCGAGGTTCCCAACCATAGAAAACCGAAATTGTCCTGTAAGGCACTAATAACCGTGTTTGTCGATAAGCCGTCTTCAACCTGATAATGGCGAAAGTACAGGGGTTGCCCATAAGTAACCACCGCCAGTATGTTTAGCGCAATCAGCAAGGTCAACCGGAACATTCTCATAAAACAGAAAGATACGATAAATCCCAAATATGGTACAAAATGATGAATTTTTGGTACGATTTGAAAAATCGATTTTGTTTTAACGCGCTAAATTTGCTCTCGGTTGCTTTTGATGAGATTGCGTAAACCATAATTAATAAACAGCAAATTCCTATAGCCAACGAGATCTGGGCTTTAAAATACCCGTTCCACAGTGTATACGTCATGATGAACAGACCTGAGGTAGGTAGGAACCCGAACGTGCATTGCGACCTGAATTTTAAAAAAATGTCATATGAAATCTGGTGTAACAGCATCGTACCTGAAGCTTATTTTTAGTGCAGGGATCATGCTTTTTCTGGCAGTTTCCTGCAAAAAATCAGCTGAACCAACCGGAGGCGGCGTTCCATTCGATCCCACGCAACCTGTAGTAATCAATCATTTTACACCTGATAGTGGTGGGGTGAGCACACAAATGCTTATATACGGGGAGAATTTTGGGTCAGATGCCGGCCAGGTCGAAGTGTTTATTAATGATAAACCGGCTTCAGTAATCGGAGCTACCGGAAACATGTTATATGTGCTGGTACCCTCAAGAGCGGGTAGCGGCAAGGTAAAAGTTATCGTACATAATGGAGATCAGCAAACAGAAGTACTTACTGAAAGTAATTTCAGTTATATTTTCAGACCGTCAGTTAGTACACTTGCCGGATTTACGGACAAAGATGGCCGGACTTCCATTGTAGATGGTCCGATCGGCACAGCGCAGTTCGAAGAACCCTATTGGCTTGCTTTTGACGAACATAAAAATATTTACCTGTTGGAAGAATACAGGGGACTACGGATGATTGATTCCGCGTTGACAACCGTTACAACGAAGTTTCGGACGGGCAACGGATGGGACAGGCCAAGAACCATTTCTTTCAATCCCAGTTTTGATACGATGTATTTGACCAATGATCAGGGTAGCTGGGACGGTATTTGTACAGTAGTAGCCACCAAGGCACAGAATTTTAGCAGATGGAGTTCACTGATATACAGTAAGCAATGTAACGGAGGTGATGTGCAACCCCAGACAGGCGATTACTTTTTTAATTCCTATTCCAATGGTCAGGTATATAAATGGGACCGGACCAATCGAAATTCAAGGGAACTGTATCGGGTAGGTGATAATAGCTGGGAATTCAATATTCAGTTTGCTCCCAGTGGCGATTTTGCCTACATGGTTTCTAAAAACAGACATTATATATTAAAAGCTCGCTACAACCGCGAAACAAGAACACTGGACGCGCCTGTCTTTTTTGCCGGTGGCATTAACAATGCCGGTTATCAGGACGGTGTTGGGGCCAGTGCCCGCTTCAGGGAACCCCACCAGGGTGCTTTCGATGAAAATGATAATTTTTATGTGTGTGACGTGATGAATCATTGCATTCGCAAAATCACGCCCGAGGGAGTTGTTTCTACATTCGCAGGCCGTCCTACGCAATGGGGCTACGCAGATGGCGACCTGCGGGATGCCCAGTTTGACCGGCCGCACGGTATTATATATGACCAGGAACAGGGCGCTTTTTACATAGCCGACCAGAAGAACAGACGTATTAGGAAAATATCAACTGAATAAAATCAAAACTATTAGCATGAAGCAGTTTTTTGTATTAGTATTTTTTCTGATTACCGCTTTCAGTTGTATCCAGGCGCAGGAAATTTTAAAAATCGAAGGGGTGGTTACCGATCAGACCAATCAGGCGCTTGTAGGCGTCAGTATCTCGGTGAAAGACAAGGTCGGGGGAACGATGAGCAATGAAAACGGATTTTACAGTATCGAAGCGGAGCCATACAGCACCCTGATTTTCTCTTATGTGGGGTACAAGACGCAGGAGATTCAGATTAAAAACAAAAGTTTACTGAATGTTCAAATGCAAACCTCGGATTCAAGCGTGTTAAATCAGGTTGTGGTAACGGCGGTGGGTGCGCAGAAAAAGGCAACGATTCTTGGTGCCGTTACTTCAGTAGATATTGACGAGATTCGCACACCTACTGCCAATATCACCAACGGTCTGGCCGGCAATGTGGCAGGTATTATAGCCATGCAGGGTTCAGGTGAACCGGGAAATAACAATTCAGAGTTCTGGATCCGTGGTATCTCCACATTTGGTGCTAATCAGTCTGCCCTGGTACTGGTAGATGGCTTTGAACGGCCGTTTAACGAGATTAACATACAGGATATTCAATCGTTTTCAGTGCTTAGAGATGCCTCTGCTACGGCCCTTTACGGGTCAAAAGGGGCCAATGGTGTTATATTGATAACCACCAAGAAAGGGCGGGTAGGTAAGATTAATGTAAATGGCAGGGTAGAGTACGGTTATAATACCCGTACCCGGACCCCGAAGTTTGTAGATGGTTATACTTATGCCCAACTTTCAAATGAAGCGAGAACTACCCGTAATCTGGAACCGGTTTATACTGAAACAGAACTGGAATTGATCAAGAATGGTCTGGATCCTGATTTGTATCCCAATGTAAACTGGCAGGAAAAAATGCTTAGGGACGGCGCCAATTTTTACCGGGCAGCGATAGATCTGCAAGGTGGGGCGACCATTGCCAGATATTTTGTTTCTGTCAGCTATGTCAATGAAGAAGGGATGTATAAGTCGGACCAGGCCCTCAAGGACTATAGAACCAACGCGAACATGTCCCGATGGAATTATCGGGTGAATTATGATCTGGATGTCACAAAATCCACCACGCTGGCACTGGGCGTATCCGGGTTTCTGGAAAAGCAGAATTTCCCGGGTCTCAATAATCTAAATATCTGGTATTCTCTGATTGGACAGAACCCTGTGTCGATACCTTTTATGTATTCTAATGGCCTGGTACCCGCATTCGGAACCGGAAACAAAACCAACCCGTGGGTATTGGCTACGCAGACTGGTTATCGGGAACACTGGCAGAATAAGGTAGAAACCAACCTGACGTTAAACCAGCGGCTGGATGCTATTACCAAAGGCTTAAGAGCTACTGCCCGTGTGGCTTTCGATGCCAACAGCCTCAATAATATCAGCCGTATTAAATGGCCCGAACAGTATAATGTAGAACGTCGCAGGGACAGAGAAGGCAACCTGATTATGCACCGGATTTCGACAGAATCACTGCTCCATCAGGAATCAAGTTCGGCAGGGGAACGGGTGTATCAGACGGATGTCGAACTTTCTTACAACCGAAATTTCAATGAGAAACACCAGGTGGAAGGGCTGGTCCGTTCTTTTGTGCGGGAATACCGCCAAACCCAGAACCTCGGTACAGATATTATCAATGGTATTCCTAGACGTAATCTTTCACTTTCGGGAAGAGCGATGTACGGTTATATGAACCGGTACCTGCTAGAGGTGAATTTCGGGTATACGGGCTCCGAGAATTTTAAGAAGGGGCATCAGTTTGGTTTTTTCCCTGCGCTGGCAGTAGGTTGGAATATTGCTGAGGAAAAATTTGTGCAGGAGAATATGGATTGGCTGAAACAATTGAAAGTACGGTATTCAATTGGTGATGTGGGCAATGATTATTTTGGTAACGACGTTCGCTTCGCTTACCTGAGTACGATTGGCTATTATCCCAACGGAGACAACTTTCAGGTTTTTGATTTTGGAGAGCCGGGAAATCCTAATTTATACCCGATGCTGGGCTATCAGCAGGTCGCTTCAGATGCGCTCACCTGGGAAGTCGCCCGTAAACAGAATCTGGGCGTAGATATTAGCATTTTAAACAATTTATTTTCATTGACGGTGGACTTTTTTCAGGAGTCACGCAGTAATATATACATGAGACGGACCCAATTGTCCTCCATGATAGGCGTCACCAGTCAGCCCTGGGCGAATGTGGGCCAAATGGATAACAGGGGGATTGACGGTTATTTCAGCTTTAATAAAAAGATCGGTGCCGTTGATTTCAGTATGAGGGGCAATCTTACCTATGTGAAAAACAAAGTGATTGCCAGAGATGAACAGAAAACAATTTACCCCTATCAACTGCAACAGGGCTATCGGCTGGATCAAGCCAGGGGCCTGATCGCCCTGGGGCTGTTTAAAGACTATGAGGACATACGCAATAGCCCGGTGCAGAATTTTGATGCCGCGAATCCCGTCATGCCAGGAGATATAAAATATAAGGATATCAATGCTGATGGTCTGATCAATGACGATGATCGGGTACCTATTGGTGCCACCCGTACGCCTTCACTGATATATGGGATGGGTGCCTCCCTCAGATGGAAAGGCATCGATTTTAACCTGCTGTTTCAAGGGGCCGGCCGCTCTTCCTATTTCCTGAATGGGCCGACCGTATATCCGTTTGCTGAGGGGGAATGGGGAAATATTCTTTCTGAAGTTGCAGATCCCGGTAACCGCTGGGTGTCCAGGGATATTTCCGGCGATCCGGCTACTGAAAACATCAATGCGAAATATCCCAGATTGAGTTACGGGGGGAACGCCAATAATTATCGTCCATCTACTTACTGGTTACGGGATGGTTCCTATCTCCGGTTTAAGACTGTGGAGTTGGGTTATACCCTGCCTCAGAACTTCGCAAGTAAAGTGGGACTTTCTCATTCGAGAATTTACTTTTTGGGATATAACCTTTTTGTCTGGGATAAAGTTAAAGTCTGGGATCCGGAAATGGCCAGCAGCGATGGAACCCGTTACCCTTTATCCAAGACCTTCACCATGGGTATCACCTTCAAGTTTTAACATCTAATTGATTATGAATATGAAACATTTTCTGGTTTTTTTCATAGCCTTCATCGCGATTACAGCTTCCCTGGGTTCCTGTAAAAAATATATGGATTTCGACCACTTCTTTAAAGATCGGATGAACATAGATTCGATATTTACCAGGAAGGATTATTCGGATCAGTGGCTGGCAGACGTATATACCCATTTACGTGGGGAGAATGCGGATGTTGCCAGTAAGGGGCTTACACCCTTTAATCTGATCTCCGATGATATGTTTTTCGGAGATAGAGGCGATATTTATGACGCCAGAAGCATCAAAAATTACAAAAACGGCGAGTATAACGAAAGTTGGGCGCAGGGATCCTGGGGCTCCTGTTACCAGGGCATCAGAAAGGCTTCTATATATATCCATCATATCGATCGAAATATCGAAATGTCTTCGGACGAAATCGCTGATGGCAAAGCCCAGGCACGTTTTCTGAGGGCTTATTACTACTGGCTATTGCTTCGAAAATACGGGCCCATTCCACTGGTCCCTGATGAAGGTATTGATTATACCCTGGACTATCAGGATCTGGCACTACCCAGAAACAGTTACGATGAGTGTGCTGATTTTATTGCCGGCGAACTGGCGACCGCTGCATTGGACCTGCCTTTGAATCGCACCAATCGGGAGAAAGTGCGCCCGACCAAGGGTGCGGCGCTCGCGGCCAGAGCCAAAGTGTTGCTGTATGCGGCAAGTCCTGAATTCAATGGCAATACAGAAATGTCCGATCTGGTAGATGACCAGGGCCGTCAGCTGATTTCTTCACAGTATAACGAGGAAAAATGGGCCCGCGCTGCCGCTGCAGCAAAGGATGTGATCGACCTGAAAGTTTACCGGCTATTCACGGCTCCTTTCAATGAAGAAGATCAGGGTCCGGCACAACCCAAAACAATTCTCCCTCCCCATCATCCGGTATATTCAGAAGCTAATTTCCCGAATGGATGGAAGGATATTGATCCTTTTGAGTCTTACCGGCAATTGTTTAATGGCGCGGTCACCTATTCCAATAATCCTGAACTGATATTTTCCAGAGCCACGGAGATGGGTAGTACCAACGAAAATATATCTGCATTGGCGCTACACCAAACACCGCTTTCGATGGGAGGCTGGAATGCACATGGAATTACCCAGAAACAATGTGATGCTTATTATATGAATGATGGTTCGAATGTGCCGCTTCATCCCAGGGTGCCCGGATATACCGAGAATGATACAGACTATCCACCTTTACCGGCCAACGTGTCCTTGCAATATGCGAATCGCGAGCCCCGGTTTTACGCTTCAGTAGCTTATAATGGAAGTGTCTGGTACCGCTTGAGTGTTCTGGATGTCAATGAACGTTCCCGGCAGATATTTTATTACCGCGGTAAACAGGATGGCAAGTCGCCGGCCACGCCACAGTTTCATATCCGATCAGGAATAGGTGTCAAGAAATATGTAAATCCAATTGATTCCTATAAATCAGAACTGGCAGGATCTCAAATTATACCCAAAGTGGAACCCGCCATACGGTATGCAGAAGTGTTGCTGATTTATGCGGAATCGCTCAATGAATTAAAAGGCAATTATAGCGTCAGTTCCTACGACGGTACCACCAGTCATAACATTTCCAGAAATACGGACGAAATGAGTAAGGCCATCAGTCAGATTCGTATTCGGGGCGGTGTGCCTGATTTTGGTGCCGATATTTACGCATCTGCTGATCTGTTCAGAAAGGCATTGAAACGGGAACGGCAGATTGAGTTATTGGGTGAAAACCACCGGTATTATGATTTGAGGAGGTGGAAAGACGCGCCGGTAGAAGAAGCGATGCCTATCATGGGATGTAATATGGATATGCCAGAAGAGCAAAGAGACCTTTTCCATACACCGGTAGTGATTGCATCCATACCCACCATTTTTGTTAAGAAGATGTATCTGTGGCCCATATCCCATGATGAATTAAGGCGCAACGCCAGGCTAACTCAGAATCCTGGTTGGACAACTCCCTATTAAATTGATTATTATGAAGAAAATTTGTTTATTAATACTGCCTGTTCTGCTGATCTGCATTGCCTGTAACAAGGAGTGGACAGAAGAATTATTTGTGAAGGAAGTGGCCTTTGCAAAGAATGGCGTCGTAACAGTATATGCGAAGTTTAAGGACGAAGGCGGGCTGGTACCGGTAAAAGTGCCGGTGATTTTGGGAGGCTCTACCCGGAATAACGCAGATATACAGGTGACAATTGATATCGATGCGGATACGCTTACGGATCTGAATTTTGACCGTTTCCGACTAAGAGAAGATTTGTATTTTCATCAATTACCTCAAAAGAATTACGCATTCAAATCCATGACCACTACCATTCCGAAAGGAGCAGATATTGGTTATTTTGATCTGGATCTGAAACTGGAAGATTTGAATTTAATTAATAAGTATATTTTGCCGGTGAAAATCGTCTCGACTTCTCTTGATAATGTGTCAAGCTACCGGTGGTATAAGAAGTCACTGATGCAGATTATTCCATTCAATGACTTTTCCGGAAGTTATTCCAATGCAGGATTGGTCTGGAACCGGGATGTATCTGAGAACAGCCAGACAGCACTTACGACAACAAACAGGACGGCCTGGGTGGTAGATGAAAGGAGCGTATTCTTTTTTGCCGGCGTCGTGGATGAAGATGCGTATGATCGGGAAAAATACAAGATTATTGCGCGGTTCAATGAAGACAGCACCGTAACCCTGAGCGCACCGGATCCCGAAATTATGTTTTCTCAACAGGCGGGCACTTATACGGTGCAGGTGGAAAAGGATCCTGTAATACCTTATATGGAAAGGACACGCGTTACCATGAATCTTCAGTACTGGTATAGCGATATCAGCAATCCTGCTTTCCCACTGAATTATCGTTTTACCGGACCGATGACGTTGGAAATCACTCGGAATACGCAGATTCCTGACGAGGATCAACAAGTAAAAATTCAATAAGTCACTTGAAAAGCAGGTTTAAATATTTTGGTATATGTATTGCTGTTTTAATACTTGCTACGCCGGTATT
Source organism: Niabella terrae (assembly GCF_054783135.1). NCBI lineage: Bacteria > Pseudomonadati > Bacteroidota > Chitinophagia > Chitinophagales > Chitinophagaceae > Niabella > Niabella terrae. The sequence goes on along the minus strand of NZ_BAAGRD010000012.1, from coordinate 173,431 downwards.
TGCACAATCGGTGGCTAAAGTAAGTCGTTTTGCGGGTATGTGGCAGGTGACCGGACAGCGTTCTGGTAATAGGGACAGTAGTTTTGCATTGCCCCGTAATCATGATTTTAAATTGTTTGATAGTTTGGGTAATTTCAGGCATATCCTCTACTATAATGGTCGCTATATGGAACTCTCACATGGAAAGATTATGATAACTTCGGATTCGACTTATACAGAACTGTTAGAAAATATTTGGCCTTTCCTACTGCCCGGCAGGGAAAGATTATCTTTCGGTTTTTAAGTGATGATCAGTTTTTGATGAAATGGCATTTGATGAACGCGAAAGGTGAGGAAATATACACCAGGGTTCGATAAGGTTATTTACGATTTATCGCTAAGATTTTTTCAAACAAATAAATAATTATCTGATGTTGTGCGTTTTTAGTAAACCTATGTTATTGTTGGGATGTCTTGTTTCTATGTTGTGGTGCCAGGCACAGGAACGTAAAGCACCTTCCTATCCACTGATTACCCATGATCCGTATTTCAGTATCTGGTCAGATACAGATCAACTGCCCGATGCTGTTACAAAACACTGGACAGGGGCGGATCAGTCACTGACAGGGTTTCTGAGTGTGGATGGCAAATTGTACCGTTTTTTGGGTAAGGAAGAAACCGACTATCAAACGGTGTTGCCGGTTGCAACAGAGAAGTCATATACCGTATCCTACACAGTGAATAAACCCGCTGCAGGATGGAAAATGCCTGTATTTAATGAAGCAGGCTGGAAAAAGGGCCCGGCACCTTTTGGTGATGACCGGGAGGCCCGGACGAGTTGGCAAACGGATGATCTTTGGGTCCGCCGGTCCTTTACACTTACGGGAAATATGAAGGAACAATTGTACCTTAAAATCAGACACGATGATAATATTACAGTGTATCTGAACGGCGTAGAGATTTATAAAACGGAAGGTTGGATTCACAAGTATAAGTATATTAAAATTCCGAAAGCGGCTTCTTTATTAAAGAAGGGAGGAAATGTGCTGGCGGTACATATCAGGAATACTGCCGGTGGACGTCACCTTGATTTTGGATTGGTGCGTGAAAAGGCTTCCAGACTTAATGCCGGCATTCAGCCGGCGGTGCAACAATCTGTGAATGTTTCCGCGACCCAAACCAGTTATACCTTTAATTGTGGTCCGGTTGACCTGGACCTGAAATTTACTTCTCCCTTGGTCATCAATGACCTGGATTTACTGGCACGGCCGGTTTCTTATATAAGTTACAAAGTCAGATCCCGGGACCGACGTAGCAGGGACGTAAAACTATTGCTGACGGTCAGTTCAGATCTCGCCGTAAATACACCTGATCAGGAGGTAGCTGTATCCGGTTATCAGACCCAGGGTCTGTCGGTTTTAAAAACAGGTACCCTGTCGCAGGACTATTTGAAGCGAAAGGGAGATGATGTCCGTATAGACTGGGGCTATCTTTATGTGGCGGTTCCTCAGCATAAAAGCGAGCAGTTTGTCAGCCGGGATTATGAAACGGCGCTGCAATCCCTGAAAAGCGGGAAAACCCAACCGCTGTCAACTGAAAAGAAAGGCAAACGCTTCCTGTTGAATACTTTGACGAAGTTAAACGTCAACGATCCGAAGGAAAGTCATTTGTTACTGGGCTACGATGATATATGGTCGATTCAATATTTTGGAACCAATCTCAGACCCTGGTGGAACCAGCATAACAATACAACGATGGATCAACTGTTGGTAGCCGCTCAACAGGATTATGATGCGACGATACAGAAGTGTAAAGCTTTAGACGAACGCATTTATAAGGAAGCCCTGCAGGCAGGGGGCGAGGACTACGCGCGGCTTTGCGAAATTAGCTATCGACAGGTCATGGCAGCACACAAACTGGTTCGTAGCCCTCAGGGCGATTTACTCTGGCTATCGAAAGAGAATTTTAGTAATGGCTGTATCAATACCGTGGATCTGACTTATCCGTCAGCGCCTTTATTTTTAGTGTACAACCCCGATCTCGAAAAAGGTATGATGAACGGTATTTTTTATTACAGTGAGAGTGGACGCTGGAAAAAACCTTTTGCTGCGCATGACCTGGGCACTTACCCTCAGGCCAATGGCCAGGTGTATGGCGAAGACATGCCGGTGGAAGAGTCAGGGAATATGATCATTCTCGCTGCGGCCATTGCCAGAATGGAAGGTAATGCAGATTATGCGAAGCAGCACTGGCAGACCCTGACTACCTGGACCGATTATCTGGTAAAAGAAGGTTTTGACCCCGCCAATCAGCTGTGTACCGATGATTTCGCCGGCCATCTGGCGCGCAACGCCAATCTTTCATTGAAAGCCATTATGGGTATTGAAAGCTACGCCTATTTGGCCAAGATGATGGGAGAAACGGATATCTATAATAAATATCACGGGATCGCTGTATCCATGGTACCCAAGTGGATGCAACTTGCTGACGATGGCGATCATTACAGTCTGGCATTTGAGAAAAAAGGAACCTGGTCTCAGAAATATAATCTGATCTGGGATCGAGTGCTGCGGTTTCATATTTTTCCTGAAGAAGTGTTTCAGAAAGAGATGAAGTTCTATCTGAATCATCTGAATAAATACGGCCTCCCGCTCGACAGCCGCAAAACTTACACCAAAAGCGACTGGACCATCTGGACCGCCTGTTTAACTGGGAATGACCAGGATTTTAAACGGCTGGCAGGTCTTGTTTATAAATATGCCATCGAAACACCTACCAGGGTGCCATTAAGTGACTGGTATGAAACCACCACAGGAAGTAAGGTGGGTTTTCAGGCCCGCAGCGTGATCGGTGGCCATTGGATGAAGGTCCTGGACCATCAGTTAAACCAGTGAACTGCCGGCCACCTGGCTTTAGTACTGGCAGAAACTTCAGATTGCAGATGGACCTGTTCCATTTAATTTCCTGTAGTTTTACGCGAAAGAATTAGCATCATATGAAGAAAATTGGCTATGTTTTGCTGTTAATTATCTGTTGCCGGAACGGAAGTATCAGGGCACAGGATCTGGTACAGTATGTAAATACCCTCCAGGGCACCAACTCGAGTTTTGAGTTGACCCATGGCAATACTTATCCCACAACCGCGTTGCCTTTTGGGATGCATACCTGGACGCCACAAACCGGCAACAATGGAGATGGGTGGAAATACCAGTATGCCAAGAACACGATAAGAGGTTTTCAACAGGCGCATCAGTGCAGCTCCTGGACCAATGATTATGCTGTATTTTCTTTTATGCCGGCCATTGATCAGTTGCGTGTAAATGAAAATCAGCGGGCGTTGCGCTTCAGACATGAGAACGAGATCGCCAAACCCCATTATTATAAAGTGAAGTTTGACAATGATATTGTTACAGAAATTTCACCTACGGAGCGCGGCGCTCATCTCCGTTTCAGTTTTCCCGCAGGACATAAGGCTTTTCTGGTTTTAGACGGTTATACAGGATTAAGTGAAGTTCATATCCACCCGGAACAGAAAATGATCACTGGATTTGTCAATAACGGTAGAGGATTTCAGAAGGGATGGAAGAGCTATTTTGTGGCTGTTTTTGATCAGCCGTTTACGGCCAGCGGCACCTGGGATAATACAACTGATGCTATTCAACCAGGTAAACTTGCGGATCAGGGAAAGGGCAGGGGAGCTTATCTGGAATTTAAAGAAGCTGCAGTGGTGCAGGTAAAAGTCGCTTCTTCTTATATCAGTGCTGAACAGGCCCTGCTGAATCTGGAAAGGGAACTGGGAGGCGCAAACCGTCTGGAAGATACCAAATCCAGGGCAGCGGCAGTCTGGAATGACCATCTTTCCAAAATCCTTGTAGAAGGTGGCTCGGAAGCGGATAAAGCGACTTTTTATTCCTGCTTTTTCAGGGCCAGTTTGTTTTCCCGAAAGTTTTACGAACTGGATCCTCAGGGTCAACCCTATTATTTCAGTCCCTATGACGGCAAAGTGCATCGGGGATATATGTTTACGGATACAGGTTTCTGGGATACTTTTCGGGCGCAGTTCCCCCTCAATATATTATTGTATCCTACCATGCACGGCCGATATATGCAAGCCCTGCTGGACGCTCAGGCGCAATGCGGCTGGCTGCCTTCCTGGAGTTTTCCTAATGAACAGGGCAGTATGATTGGTAATCATGCCATTTCGCTGCTTACAGACGCCTGGGCAAAAGGGATCCGCAGTTTTGATCCGGCGCAAGCCCTGAAAGCCTATGTGCATGAGGCCAATAATAAAGGCCCCTGGGGGCCGGCTAATGGGAGGGACGGTTATCAGTGGTACAATCGTATCGGTTATGTGCCCTATCCGCAGGTCAGAGAGGCTACCGCCAAAACACTGGAATATGCCTATGACGATTTTTGCGGATACCGGTTGGCTGAAATGACGGGGCAGCAGCAGCTGCAAGAGCCTTTTGCTGCTTCTATGTATAATTATAAAAAGGTATATAATCCTTTAACAAGATTTATGGAAGGACGGGATGCGGCAGGGAAATTTTCTCCGGATTTTGATCCGGTGGAATGGGGCGGCCCATTTACGGAGGGCAATGGCTGGCATTGGGTCTGGTCGGTCTTTCATGATATCGACGGGTTAATTCAGCTCATCGGAGGTGACCAAACATTTTGTGCTAAGTTGGATTCTGTATTTTCGATACCGAATAACGTAAAAGTCGGGACCTACGGCGGAATGATCCACGAAATGACCGAAATGGTAAAAGCTGATATGGGACAATATGCCCATGGCAACCAGCCGATACAACATATGCCTTATCTGTATAATTACGCCGGTGCGCCCTGGAAATCCCAGTATCGGGTCCGTCAGGTAATGCGAAAATTATATAATGCCACAGAGAACGGTTATCCGGGAGATGAGGATCAGGGCCAAACATCGTCCTGGTATGTGTTGAGTGCGCTTGGATTTTATAGTGTATGCCCGGGAACAGATCAGTATGTGCTGGGCAGCCCATTGTTCAGAAAAGCGACCATAACGCTGGAAGACGGCAAAAAATTTGTCATACAGGCCGATGGAAACAGTGATCAGCATGTTTATATACGTTCTGCACGGCTCAATAAGAAACGCTACTCGAAAAATTATATCCGTTATTCGGATATCACCCGTGGTGGCAATTTTCAATTGCAAATGGACGACCAACCGAACCAAAAAAGGGGAATATCCCCGGCGGACCGGCCTTTTTCAGTTTCCCGGGACAGAACGGCTAAACCCTGACCCGGCCTGTACCTGATCCCTGAAAATCCCTGTATTTAAGGACCTTAACAGCAGGCTGACACATTTTTTATACAAATACATACAATATTGACAAGTGAATCTTCCGTAGGATTTTAGTTTTAACTTTCCTGCAGTCTGCAAATGCTGCCGGTTGAATTATTTAAATCCGCGACCCCGTCTGTTAAACGGACAGGTGCGCTATCCTACAAGTCAATAGAATATGCGATTGAAAAAAATGTTCCTTGCTATCCTGGTGTCGTCCAGTCTGTCTGCTACGGCACAATCCTACAAACCGGCACCAGCGGCCCTGATGACCGAATGGGGGGAACGGCTGACGCCGGACAATGCATGGCAACAATATCCCCGCCCCCAAATGAAACGCGCTGCCTGGCTCAACCTGAATGGTTTATGGGATTATCGGATTCAACCAAAAGGTTCTGGTGCGCCAGCTGACTATACGGGAAAAATTTTAGTACCATTCGGCATAGAGTCGGCGCTTTCCGGAGTTGGCAAACCGCTGTTACCCGACCAGGAACTCTGGTACCGTCGAAACTTTACCATTCCGGCGGACTGGAAGGGACGGGAGCTGATATTGCATTTTGAAGCAGTTGACTGGTATGCGAAAGTCTGGGTCAACGGACAACTGGTCGGCCAACATAAGGGCGGATCAGATCCCTTTTCCTTTAATATCACTTCATTTTTACGCAGCAGGGGACCCCAGCATCTGGTTCTGTCTGTATGGGACCCCACTGATGCGGATATACAGGCCAGGGGAAAGCAATCCCTGGAACCCAAAGGAATCTGGTATACAGCAGTATCCGGTATCTGGCAGACGGTCTGGCTGGAACCTGTTGCTAAATCACATATTTCCGGTCTGAATCCTGTGCCGGATATCGACCAGCATCGAATTGAATTTAATTTTCAAGCTGAAAATATAACAGCCGGTCACCAGTTGCGTATTGAAATAAAGGATCAGGGCCGGACGATCAAAGATACGCTGGTAGATTATCAGTCTGCTATCAGCATTCCACTTCAGGAGATCCGGTACTGGACGCCTGATCAACCCCAACTGTATCCAACCCGCATCAGTCTGCTCAAAAAGGGCCGGATCGTTGACAGCTTTCAGACTTATTTCGCCATGCGCAAGATCAGTCTTGTTAAAGATGCCAATGGATATCAGCGACTGGCCCTGAACAATAAGCCCCTTTTTCACCTGGGTACCCTGGATCAGGGCTGGTGGCCGGATGGTCTCCTGACACCGCCTTCTGAAGCGGCCATGATGTATGATATCGTCCAGCTGAAGAAGATGGGTTTCAATACGATTCGCAAGCATATCAAGGTAGAACCGTCCCGGTATTATTATATGGCCGATTCCATCGGGATGCTGGTCTGGCAGGACATGCCTTCCGGTTTACTATGGCCCAATGATCCTTCCCATGTAAAATATGAAGATGCCAAAGACTGGGTGCGTCCACCTGCTTCAGCCATTCAGTTCGAGAGCGAATGGAAATCGATCATGACCCACCTTAGATTTTTCCCTTCCATTGTCATGTGGGTGCCATTTAACGAAGGTTGGGGACAGTATGACACCAAACGGATAGCTGAATGGACAAAAACTTTTGATCCGACCCGTCTGGTTGACGCACCCAGCGGCTGGACCGACAGGGGGGTGGGTAACGTAGTGGATGTACATCAGTATCCTGGACCGGCGATGGAAGTACCTGAGTTGCATCCGGGACGTTCAATGGTACTCGGGGAATTTGGAGGACTGGGCCTGGTGGTGAACAATCATATATGGGATGCCCACAAAAGAAACTGGGGGTATAAGACCTATACGGAAGACTCGGTATTGATCCGTGAATACACCGAGTTGATGCACAATCTCTCTTTAATGGTCAAACGCGGACTGTCTGCCGCGATTTATACCCAAACAACCGACGTGGAAGGAGAGGTCAACGGGTTGATGACTTATGACAGGAAGGTCGTAAAAATTCCCATCAGGTTGTTACAGCGTTTGCACCATCCGATCTATGAAAATCCGGATGGACATTTGCAGTTTTTAAACCAGTCAACAGAAACCAGCCGTCCTAACATTCACTATCGGTTGAACAAGCCCGCAGCTGACTGGCTGCAGCAACCGGAGGCCTTTTTATCGTCCCTGAAACCGGTGGAGGTAGAGAAGGGCGGCAATGTTTATGCCTATCAGGAGTTCAATCTCGACCAGATCCCTGATGCACTGGGTATGAAGCTGTATGCTTCCGGCGATTTTTCTGTATACATCAATGGCGTAAAAATTTGGTCTGAGGATCGGGTGCGTATCAAAAGACATTACGATGATATCAACCTTTCAATGGGACTGCGCTTGTTGCACACCGGAAAAAACCGGATAGCTGTTATCGCAAGTAATGCAGAAAGAAAGGTCAATTTTGATTTTTCCTTATACCAATGGCGGCGATAGTCCATATGCAGTAAAGGAAGGGACAAAAGCGCATAATTTTTTCAAATCACCGATCAGCTTCATTCAGACGCGCGTCGGGTCGAAGGGGCCGCCTGAAGCTGGTTCGTTAACGATCAGGTTTTCCGGAATATTCGAATCAGCTCCCTGATACCGCCATCGTGCAAAAAATATAGTAAGTACCGCTTAGTCAGTAATTACTGAGTGGGTAGGTGATGCCACAGTTCGTCGCCCATTCAGTCGACACAGAAAAAAATAAGCCATTGTAAGTCTACTTATTTTGTAGACTAATATGATTCTCTTACTTTTGCGCGAAACCTGCTGAAAATATGTATCAAGAACAAATATGTATGTACAAGATGAAGATGATAAATAGGCGCGATATTGCCTTTTTCTGCGTTAGTAATACAAAATTTACAATATTTCATACAATAGTTAAAGTCTGTTGTCCTGTCTGCATCTATCTTTCCGCTGTTATTAGTTAAAGACTTCGTAACGCCTGATATTGTCCCCAGTGCAATACAGTTGCCTTTCGACTACCAGTTGCAGTGATGCAATTGGTCGGTTGATCATTGTCTGAAGTAACAACGATTGTAGCAGCTTGCCGCCCGGATTGGAAATAACCGGTGATTTCCTGTATACAATTTATTAATAGCTGATACCTGCTGTAAAAGACCTGGGGTCGATAGAATATGATTTCTGTGCGCAATTCAAATCTCATTGCCACCTCGGAACTGCGTTTGAAATATTGAGCGAAAAAAAATACAAAGCATGAAAATACTGCATGTGAAAAAAAGCTTTTTTGCCGGACTACTGGTAATTATTTTCTCTGCCACAGGTCTACGCCTGGATGCACAAACCAGTGATACCCTGGATTTGGGTTACCGTAAAATAGCGAAGGAGGATTTTAATGGTGCGTCTTATACGATAACAGCTGAGGATTTACGCAATTTGCCCGTGACCAACCTCACCAATCTCTTATCGGGGCTGGTACCCGGATTTTTCTCCGTTCAAACATCCGGAGGCACAGTAAATGAAGCCGCCGATTACTGGATACGGGGTATTCGGACCAATGCGGAAGGCGTGTTGGTATTGGTTGACGGCCAGGAACGGGTTTTTGGAATTTTAAGTTCTAATGAAGTTGAATCCATCACAGTGGTTAAAGATGCGCTGGTTACTGCACTATATGGAACCCGGGCTGCCAACGGCATCATCTTCGTCAATACCCGCAAAGGCAATAAGGGGCGTCCACAGATCCAACTTACTTCCCAGCTGATCAATCAGCAACCACTCGGCCAGCTGACTTCTGTAAATGCAGCAGCTTATGCCCGTAATTATAATGCGGCGCTCGCATCAGATGGCCTGGGTACATCCAACCGCTATTCCACATATGATCTCGGTCAATATGACCAGGCCGGACGTAATGAAGAACTATACCCTGATATCAATTGGAGGGATCAATATTTTAAATCCAGTAACTGGGTACAGAAACATAATCTGAGTATATCCGGCGGCTCGGACAAGACCCGCTATTTTATCAATGCCGGTTTTCTGAATCAGGCGGGTATGTTTGAAACAGATCAGGAGTCGGCCTACAGTACCAATAATACGACCAGTCGTTACAATCTGCGTTCCAATCTGGAAGTGGACGTAACAAAAACCACCCTGCTGAATCTGGATCTTTATGGCTGGTTTGACAAACAGAATCGTCCTGGTGGTGATTCTTACGGAGCGTATAATGCCCTGGTGACCACGCCGTCCAATGCTTTTCCTGCCTATTACATCGATCATGGAAATTATCTTGACCAGGAAGGCAATCGCGTTCAGGGCATCAATGGAAAAATAACTGCCGGCAGCAGTCTGGCTTCGAACCCCTGGGCCTTACTCAACCGTAACGGCTATTCCATCCTTAACCGGGTATACGGATCTTTCAGAGCCAGGCTGACCCAGGAACTTTCCTTTCTGACTGAGGGGCTGCAGGCTTCTGCCAGCTTATCGATGGACAGTTATACAGCAGCGGTTACCGACAGAAGTAAGTCATTTGCCTATTACAGTCTTTCAGAAGCGGGTTCTGATGTGCTTAGAAAAACCAACACGGATGGTACAATGGATAATTCGGTATCGGACAGGGCCAGTGAAGCCAGAACTGCTTTGGATTTTCAACTGAGTTATGATAAATCCCTGAACAAACACCATATTACAGCGACTACTTTCTACAGTCAATACGAATTTGACAATCAGACATCCATTCCCAGCCGGTTCCAGACCATTGGTGCTTGGCTGGGTTATCAATATGACCATCGGTATGGAATCGATCTGACCGGGTCCTATCATGGGGTTTACAAATTCGCACCCGGGAAACGCTTTGGTTTTTTCCCGGCAGCAGCAGCAGGCTGGACTGTTTCAAATGAATCCTTCTTTAAAACCCTCCGACCCGTAGTGTCGTATTTCAAGCTCAGGGGCTCTTATGGCCTGGTTGGCAATCAAAGAGGGGTTTCAGAGTTTCAGTTCAAAACGAGGTTGAATCAGGAATCAGCCGTCTACTGGTTTGGCAATGCCATGAATGCCAAGCAGGGTTATGTAGAAGACATTATAGCCAATCCTGGTCTCACCTGGGAGAAAGCAAGTCAGCTTAACCTGGGCGCCGATCTGCGTCTGTTCGACAATCGGTTCAGTTACCACTTTGATTATTTCCGGGACCGGCGCACCGATATGTATATGGTCAATAATAATGTGACTTCATTGTTGGGCACGGTGGCTACGATTCAGCAGAATATCGGGGAGATGGAATCAAAGGGTTTTGAAATGGCCGCCTATTGGAACAGTAGCGTCGGAGCTGTCAACTATATGCTGGGTGGGACTTATTCCCGGACCAGTAACCTGAACATTACTACCGGAGAGATCACAGAACCGTACTACTGGTTGCAGAGTGCGGGTTATGGTAGGGGCATCCGGACCGGTTATGTCGCCACCGGCCTCTTCCGATCCTACGAAGAAATCGCAGCTTCCCCCACCCAGACTTTTTCCGATGTACAGCCTGGTGATATCAAATACCGGGATGTTAATGGCGATGGACGCATCGACCGCAACGACCAGGTGCCACTGGATTACGGTAACGTGCCCCAGATTTTTTACGGGATACATGCGGCGATGTCCTACAAGGGACTGGGGTTGACAATACTCTTGCAGGGAGCAGCCCAAACCACCCAGATGCTGTCCGGCAAAGTGGCGTTTCCTTTTTATGATAATGGCACCATGTATGCACACCAGCTGGATTACTGGACGCCTGATCGTCCCGATGCAACTTATCCGAGAATTTCCACCCTGAACAGTAATGTGAACAATAGCCAGACATCGTCATTCTGGATTCGTGACGCCAGCTATTTGCGATTGAAAACGCTCGAATTGTCTTATGATTTTTCAGAGCGAATCCTCCGCGAATCCTTTATAAAGAACCTGAGATTATTTGTCAACGGCTATGATCTGTATGTCTGGACCCGTAATGGTTCCCCGCTGGATCCGGAAGACGGTGGGGGTTCCGGTTCGATGCCATTGACCAGAAATATGAGTGCGGGATTTTCCATCAGATTTTAAACGGATTAGATTATGAAAACCATGCGTAATAAACTGATATACGGCATGCTGCTCTTACCGCTGGCAGCCTGTCATTATATGGATGAGACGCCTTATGACTGGGCACAGCCAGAAGATGTGTTCTCCATGGAAGCCAGTTATGAGAAACCGATTTCTCAGGCGTATTCCTATCTCAAAGGTGGGTTCAACCGTGTTTCGGGATCCTTTCTGGATGCTGCCACTGATGATGGAATGAGTACCATCAGCACTTCTGCTATTCACCGTCTCTCGCGTGGTTATGCCACATCGAGCAATCCTGTTGAATCCTGCTGGGATGATTCTTATAAGGGGATTCGTCAGGCACTTTTTGTTCAGAAAAGTCTCGCCGAAATTGAGTTAGTGCTCAACAATAAGAGCAGCGAGGATGTGCTTGAGATTAAGAATATCTACTCCGGCGAAATGTACTGTTTGCGGGCGCTTTATGAATACGACCTGCTGCGGCATTATGCGGGGTACCCGATTGTGGATCAGTATTACAGCCTGGGTGATGACCAGCTTGGTCAGCTGGCGCGCAGTTCCTTTGCGGATTGTGTCAGTCATATTACACGCTTATGTGATTCTGCAGCCAAATACCTGGATGTTACGCCCATTGGCAATAACAGTGGTTTTGGCAGAATGACCCGGGGTGCGGCCCTGGCCATCAAGGCTAAGACTCTGGTGCTGGCGGCGAGTCCGCTATTCAACCAGGGTAGCAATAACAATGCACTCACCGGCTATGTGAACGGGGGCGTTGCGGAACAACAGGGTCGATGGGAGGCTGCAGCGGCTGCCTGTGCTGCGGTGATCAATCTGAAGAAAGACAACGGGTCACCAATGTATTCCCTGCAGGGTAATTACCAGAACCTGTTTACCAGTTCACCTAATAATGAATATATCGTTTTTGTAACGGCGGCAAAATCCAATGGTTTGGAAAACCGGCAGTTCCCGCCTACTTTATCCAGGAACCAGGGCGGGGGAACGGTACCTACCCAGGAATTCGTAAATGCATTTACCATGGCTGACGGTACTGATTATACCGGAGGGGCTCCTGAAGATCAGTACAGCGACCGCGATCCCCGCCTCGCATTCATTGTAGGTTATAATGGTGCCAAATACGGCGGCCTGGGCACCATCCAGACCAAGACCGGTACCGGTGCCACAATCGACGGACTGAATATTACAAAGGACCGTTCTACCAATACGGGTTACTATCTGCGTAAATTCCTGGACTTTAATGTGAACTTTTCGAAAGCCAGTCCGGGCAATGCTTTCCATCTGTTTCCCCTGACAAGACTGGCAGACGTTTTACTTCTCTATGCGGAGGCCATGAATGAAGTTAATGGACCCGATGCCGATCCGCAGGGTTATGGATTGACCGCCCGCCAGGCTGTCCAACAGGTTCGCGACCGAGCAGGTTTCAGCACAGATCAGTATCTGGATGGTGTAACAGATATCGCTGCCATGCGCGCAAAGATCAGGCAGGAAAGGAGGGTGGAGCTGGCATTTGAAGAGCAACGTTATTTTGACCTGCGACGATGGATGGAAGGCAGCAGGCTCAGTAATCCGGTTACCGGCGTTCATTTTGAACAATCGGGCAGCAACCTTTCCGGCAGTTATTTTACTGTTGACGGGCTCCGGCATTTTGATTCCAAAATGTACCTGCATCCCATTCCTTATGGAGAAACGAAGATCTCTCCCCAAATAATACAAAATCCAGGCTGGTAACTGATAAATTATGTATACGATTATGAGAAGAATATTATTACTCACCTTACTATTGGTCCTAGGCAGATACTGTGATGCGCAAACGGTGATCAGTGGTACCGTTACAGATGAAGACGGCAAAGCACTGAGTGGCGCTACGGTGGCACAGCAGGGAGCAACCAGTGCTGCCATGGCGGATGTAAACGGGAAGTACGAACTGCAACTCGATCCAGGGGAATCCAGGGTACTTTTATTTTCGATGATCGGTTTTGCCGATCAGCAGGTTAATATCGGCTCGGAAACTGTAATCGATGTACAATTGAAGAGCACTACCAAAGATTTGGATCAGGTGGTGGTAGTGGGGTATGGTACGCAACGCAAAGTATCTGTAACCGGTGCCATATCGAATGTTGGCGCTTCCGAGCTCAAAAGCGTGCCCGTTTCCAGCGTTACCAATGCACTTACCGGCCGGGTGCCCGGTTTGATTACCCGGCAGACCAGTGGCCGACCCGGGCAGGATGATGCAGCCTTATTTATCCGCGGTAGGGCTACATTTAATAATGCTGCACCGCTGGTATTGGTCGATGGCGTGGAGCGGGATTTCACCCAGATAGAAAGTGAAGACATTGCGAGTGTTTCTATATTGAAAGACGCTTCTGCCACTGCGGTATACGGTGTAAGAGGTGCTAATGGAGTGGTACTGGTGACTACCAAAAGAGGCCGGCAGGGCCAGTCCAGAATAAATTTTAATGCGGAGTATGGTATCACTCATTTCAATCGCCTGACCAAGGCCCTGAATGCTGAAACTACTTCATTGTTTCAGCGTGAGGGAACCGTCAATATGGGGCTCGATCCTTCGATAATTTCCAATACCAGTAATTTTCCGGTGGCCGAATACGACAACTATCTCTACCGGACCCACCTGAGTCCCTTTACCCATGCAGACAATGATTTTATTGAAACTTTTACCCGTCCCGGCCGGCAGCAGAAATACAATATCAATATTTCGGGAGGGAACAAAGTCGTCAAGTATTTTGTTTCTGCCGGATATTTTAACCAGCAGGGGATGTTTGAAGCCGATATTGATGCGCTGCGGGAAACACCCGTTCTTCGGCAGCTCATTGACTTGTCACCTGAAGTAGATGCTGCGCTTCAAAAAAAGGATTATGATGCAGCTTATTATTTTCAACGGATCACAACCCGCTCTAATATCGATATCAACCTAAGTGAAGATTTCAAACTGGGTGTGAACATGTCCTACCTGTTCAAAAAGGAAAACCGACCTGCTACTTACGATGGCCTGTCCAGTAAGGCAGAGAACCTACGGCTTTTCGCTTCTTTTTACCGGAATGCCCCCCAGGCTTTTCCGCTGATGAATCCCAACGGTAGTTTTGGCGGTGCCGTAGGTGTGTGGCGACAAAACCCGCTGGTGACGATCGCCAATACTGGTTTCAGGTCCGATTTCTCCAATCAACTGCAAACGGCTTTTACGTTTAACTATAATTTACGAAAACTGCTCAAGGGACTTTCCGTTGACGGACGGTATGCTTTTGATGTCGATTGGAGCAATTGGCGCGGCATGCAATGGCGTCCCTATTTGTATGCTTTTAATACAGAGGACAGTTCTTATCTCCAGGGGTTGGCTGGTGTACTTCCGAACCAGGGATCGGGAAAAACCTCCGCTACCTATGCGCAATGGATCGAACTCGCCATGCGGTACAAAACCAAGATTGGCCTCAAGCATAATATTTCGGCAGTGGTCCTGGGAAATTATATTTCCAATTCCGTTCCCGGTGGCCAGTATTCTTATGTACCGCATGTCTATCAGGCACTGATCGGTAGATTGAACTATGACTATGACAACAGGTATCTGCTGGAAGTCAATACGGGTTATAACGGTTCCAATCGTTTTTCCAAAGGCCATCAATATCAGTTATTTCCTTCGGTTTCTTTTGGCTGGATATTGACCAATGAATCTTTTCTGCCAAAAACTGATTGGTTGAACTTTATTAAGTTAAGGGGATCTTTCGGTCAGGTAGGTAACGATAAGCTGGGTGGGTTCTCCTATTATTACCGATCCACATATGAAAATGGCGCATCCTATTCTTTTGGTGAGACCCAGAATCCCGCCGTTACCGGGCTGCAACAGGGGCGTTTGGCCAATGACAATATCCGCTGGGAGACAGCTTCCAAGTACAACCTGGGTCTGGATACCCGCTGGCTTCGCAGCCGGCTCAGTCTGAATGTAGATCTGTTCAAGGAACATCGTACCGATATTCTGACGATTCCCGCGCAGTACCTGATTGCGGCGGGCGTAAACAGCCTGGCCCCCGAAAATATTGGTGTCGTGGACAATAAAGGTTATGAATTGGAATTGGGCTGGCAGGATACATTTGGTACAGAAGGCAATTATTTCATGAAAGCTATTTACTCATTTGCACGTAATAAGATTATTGAAATGAGCGAGTCCAGCCAGCCTTACGATTATATGATGTCCACGGGGCGTTCCATTGACCAGTTTATGGGCTATTTGTTTGATGGATTTTTCCAGTCTTATGAACAGATTGCAGCGGCACCTCAGCAATTCGGTCTGTCGAATCTTTCTCCAGGTGATATCAAATACAAGGATATTAACCAGGACGGAATTATCGATCAGAATGATCAGTCTGCAATAGGGTATAGTACGGTCCCCGAGATTACTTACTCCTTTTCGGCTGGCATTAGTTATAAAGGCGTGGACCTGAGTCTGCTGTTTCAGGGAGCGGCCCGCAGTTCAGTTTATATGGCCGGTGACCTCGGCTGGGACAATAGCTGGGGGAATTATTACGAAGAGCATGTCAATCGCTGGACACCGGAGACCGCCGCCTCGGCTACTTATCCGCGTTTCCTGCAAAAAGCCGATGGTAATAATCAAAACTATTATCTGTCGGATTTCTGGTTGCGCAATGGTCGCTATCTGCGCCTGAAGAATGTACAATTGGGTTATACAATGCCCAAACGTCTCTACAGACGGGTGCCTATGACTTCGATTCGTTTCTTCGCCAATGCCTTTAACCTGATCACATGGGACGAGGTAAAACGGATCGATCCGGAGTCCAGTCCTGACCGGAATGTTGGTCAGTTCTATCCGCAACAGCGCGTGATCAATTTTGGTGTTAATGTTGGCTTTTAAATCTATCAGCAAATGGAAAAGATTCTTTATATATTCATGCTCGCTCTTCTTTTTAGCTGCAATAAGGAAGGATTATTGGACAGTACGGATCTGGACGAGCTTACCGACGAGAAAGTATTTTCTGATGTAGAGAATACCCGAAAGGCTTTGTACAATCTATACGGAAACATGCGTGAAGAAGTAGCCAATAACAGCGGCAGTTTTTCGGTATTATTTAATATGAATGTGACGGTGGCGATGCTGGACAACGCCACCGATGACGGTGCGGGCAACACAACCCGTACGGCCGGTATTTCTCCTGGCATTCAGAAGTATATCACGGGGGCGATATCCGGGACAACCAATCCGGTGGTATTGACCCATCCCTGGCGTTTTTTCTATCGCAATATCCGTAATGCCAATATTTTTCTGGCCAATATTGATCAGTCCCCGATGACCGATGAAGAGAAAAAGAGCAGTGCCAACCAGGCCCGTTTTCTCCGGGCCTACTATTATCATGAACTTTTCCGTTGGTTTGGCCCGCTGGTGATATCCACCCGGCCGATTGATCCCTTTGCTTTTGATTCTACTAAAAGAGAGAGCGTGAAAGCTACTGTTGATTTTATCGTCGGTGAGTTTGATGCCGTTTCACAGCCCGGTGCTTTGCCTGATCGTTGGAGCGGTGCGGATTATGGCCGGGCTACCCGGACTGCGGCCATGGGTTATAAAGCACGTACACTTTTATATGCCGCCAGTCCGTTATACCAGCAGGAATCCGGGGTAAGCTGGGCCCAGGCAGCTGCGGCGGCGCAGGAGTTGATCGAGTATGCGGATAATAATAATATTCACAGTCTCTATTTTGCGCCCGGAGAACCGGATAAAAATTATACACGCTATTTTAACGAGCGGGTCAATGATGAGAACATGCTGGTCTACCTTCGGGCATCGGATAATGACCTCTATAATTTATTTCCGGCCTTCAACCCCTGGAATGTGAACAAAGAGCTTACAACGGTGCCTACCCAGTGGCTGGTGGATTGCTACGATATGGCCGATGGCTCAGAGCCGATCCTGGGCTATAACGGTGATAACAGCCCTGTTATCAATCCTGCGTCGGGTTACGATGAACAAAACCCCTATGCAAATCGTGATCCCCGATTTGACCAGACAATTATGCACCAGGGCACGATCTGGCCCAACGTCAACAAAGGTTCGGCCAAGGTGAACATTACCACACCTCATAATTGGGGTAGCGGCTATTTTCTGGTTAAATACCTCGATGATCGGATTGACCATCGTGACGGAGGTACTACTTCTATGAATTTTATCATGATGCGTTATGCTGAAATACTGCTGGACTATGCAGAGGCGGTTAATGAAGCAGAAGACAATGCAACCGCCCGAGTGCTGGCAGTGGAGCAGCTAAACAGAATCAGAGCCCGTGCCGGTATTACCCAACCACTGGTGGCGTCGGATTATACCCAGGCGACGCTGCGTCAGCGGATCCGCAAAGAACGACGCGTGGAATTATGTTTTGAAGAACATCGTTTCTTTGATATCAGAAGATGGAAGATCGCCAAGACGGTCATGAACCGACCTGCCATCGGTATCACACTACAAAATGGAAAGTATGTGCGGCAGGAACTGGACAACAGAAATTATAATGAGCGTATGGACTTGTTGCCACTGCCGAATGACGAGGTGAACAATGCGCCATTGATTTATCAAAATCCCGGATATTAAATACAAATTATTTTTTAAACTGATAAATATGAAAAATTATATTTCCCTGCTGAGTTTACTGAGCGCATTAATGCTGATGGTTGCCTGCGAGAAAAACGTCGAGGAAGTAAATTATGTACCCGGTATCAGCATTGGTTTCCAGGAAGTGGGTGATAGCAATATTGTGCAAACCAGTAAAGGTGCGGCGCAGTATACTGCAAAAATTGAAGTGAAGGCTACCGGTAGCATCATCAGCGCCTTTGAAATTTACAGTGCCGATGCACAGACTGGAAATCAGGATACCCTGATTGATGGAACGACGCAGTCTTTTGAGCAGGCTGCCAGTCATGTCAGTGCCAGTTTTACCATTCCGGACCTGAGTGAGAACCGTTGTATCAAAGTCGTGGTTACTGATACCCTGGGTCAGACCTATGAGAAGAACCTGGTGGTGAAAATAACACCCGCAGTCTACTTTTCCAATACCGTACAAATAGAGACGGTCGAAAATTATTACGGCCCTTACTATGCCAGCTGGTTGAATGGTCGTGTATATATGCGCCGTAGCAGTGAATACAAGGATGCCGTTGTGCTTTCGCTCGGTGATATTATCAATCCTGGTATCGATACCCTGCCTTCCCTGGTGGATCCTTCTCAACGCAGCAAATATGGTTTGTTGACCATAGAAGGATTGCAGTCTGCCAGGTTTGCAGCAACCGATCTGACAGGCGATGATTATCAGGCAATCAGTCAGATAGATGCGGCACCCATTACGGCTTTGGGAACGCCTAACCAGGAAGTTGTAGCCATTGCGGCAGGGGGCGTTTATCTGTTTAAAACTGCCGGAGGTACTACCGGTTTGATCCATGTAGAGAGTCTTACGCAGAAAACCGGCACTATCGAACAGTCCAACGGTAATTGGGTGGCTGATACGCCTTATTATGAGGCAGCTATTTCCACCAAAACCCTGGCGCCTTAAGTTGAAGGAGAGGCTCCCTGACGGCATGCCGGTAGCCTCAAAGGGTTTGGTAAGCAAGACCTGGCAGCGCTGGGTTTTTCAAACAAGTAGAACAAGCAAGCAATAAATACAATCCCCGCCCATTTTTATCGGTGGGGCTTTTTCGTATCATTCGCAATCGAACAAATGGATTTAGGAGTGAAGGGGAAATGCCCTGATTTAGTGAATTGCAGTAACACACGCTAAAAAATTCTTGTCGCTTCTCACAATCGAAGACTTTTCCAGGTAGTATAAGGTAAAACCGGTCCCTTGGTCAGACATCTGCCATTCCCGTATCATGGTATATCAACGGAAGACGTTTGCTGCGGTATCCGAATCAACCAGCAATCTTTATCGCCCTAAGACTATTTACTATTTTTGTCTAAGCTGATTGTCACTACATTGAAATGCAGCCGCAGAGTTTAATCAGGTAAATAAGCAATTTTGTCAAATTGTAATCGAAGCCTTCCTTTAATCAAAAGTCCTCATAAACGTTCTGTCGTATTAATGTATTTTGGGATAAGCTTGTGGTGTGGTAGTCGGTCCCTGGACGGTTAACTCTCCTCTGGCATTGATGTTCATCTTGTCGATAAAAACCACCCTTTCTTTGCCTGTTTTGCTGGTTCGGCCATGATAAACGCAATACATGGTTTTGCCATCCTGTGACCAGGTGACGCTATTATGGCCCGTACCGGTAACAATGCCGCCGCTGGCTGTATTTTTTTCAAGAATCGGATTATTAGCAGCCTTGGTAAAGGGACCCAACGGTGAAGTTGCCGTTGCATAGCCCACGGCATAGTTGCCGCCGCCGAAGAAATTAGCGGAATACATCATATAGTATCTGTCCTTGTTTTTGAAGATAAAAGATCCTTCCGTCCAGCGGCGGTTTACTTCGCGGGAGGTAACCGACCGGCTTTCCCATTCGGACTGGCGGTCATCCATTTTGACCGGTGGACGCAGGAGCAGTACAGGTTCGCCGATGACGCCGCTGAAGTCGGGTTTGATTTCTACACCATACACCCAGCTTTCTTCGATTTCCTGGTACCAGCCTTTCTCCCGGGCCCAGGATGCTACTTCGCTTTCCACTGGATGTTTGTAGCAGCAACGGGAATAATACATGAAAGTTCTTCCATCAGGCTCGAACCAGAGATTGGCATCGATAATAGGGTAGCCGGGGTCGAAGATGGGGCGGTTATGTAGATCGATAAAGGGGCCGGTAGGCTGGTCAGCTACTGCTACACCGATCTTGAAATTTTCCTGTTCCTGATTAGGGTTGACCTTCCACTGTGCACTGTAAAACATATAATATTTACCCTGACGTTCATATACTTCCGGTGCCCAATAATCACCCAATCCCCAGCCGTTTTCGTTATTGCCATAATAAACCTGTCCAACAGATTCCCAGTTGACCAGATCCCGCGAGCGATAAGCAGAAAATCCTTTTTTTGCCCCACCACCTGTACCATACATATAATATTGACCGTCTCCGCAGTGCAGTACATAGGGATCGCCGAAAGCCACGTCCAATGGATTACTATAACTAAGTTGGGTTTTATTTGCCTGCTGATGGCAGCCCAGGCAACAGATCATGGCGAGAAAGATCAGGGGGTAACAGGATTTCAGGAGCATTATGGGATATTTATTAAATATTAAAAGATTAAAAGCGTATAAAATTATTAGTCGGTAGCGCCAACTTCGCTTTTCCACCGGTTTAAGGCTGCTTTGAGTTTCTTTACAATTGACTGATGTGTAGCTGACAGATCGCGGGTTTCACTGCGGTCAGTCTGCAGATTATAGAGTTCCGTATGACCGTCATCGTAGAAATCGATTAGTTTCCATTGTCCCTGGATAATACTGCCTGCCGAACGGCCTCCAAGAAAATGAGGTTGATCCAGGGGGTAATGCCAGTAAAAATTTCTGTCGGGCATGGGCTGTTTCGGATCTTTCAACAGGCGGCTAAACGAATAACCGTCCAATTGCTGGCTATTTTTGGAAGCATGTACCAGATCCATAAAAGTAGGGTATATGTCAAAATTCACCAGCGGTTGTTCACAAACTGCCCCCTGGGCGATTCCCGGCCCGTAGATGATAAAGGGCTCGCTGACGCCACCTTCATAGAGCATACTTTTGCCGCCCCTGAGCGGGGCATTGGAGGTTATCCGGGTTTCTCCGCCGTTGTCGCTGGTAAAGATGATGATGGTGTTTTTGTCCAGACCGGTTTCTTTCAGTTTTTTTAAGATCATGCCTACACCATCGTCAATGACTTTTAACTGGGCCGCCAGATGGGGATTATTATGGGTGGCCCAGGTATCATTGCCATAAGGTTTGTAAGGATCATTTTGCGGATTTCTTTTACCAGACGGGCTGGTGCCGGCGTCTTTTTTCCGGCGGAAATGTTCCACGAGTTCGGGCTTGCCGTGAACGGCCGTATGGACGGCATAATGACTCAGGTACAGAAAGAAAGGGGCTTTTTTATTTCGATCGATAAAGTCGACCGCTTCCTGGTTCTGACGGTCTGTCAGGTATTCATGTTCACCCGGCAGTTTTTTGGTAATTTCCCGGTTCCAGAAATAGGGCCAAAAATAAGCGCCTTCGGCAATGCCACGATTCTCACTGACAATCACTTCGTCAAAACCGTGCTGGTCCGGCAGGGTTTCTTCGGTAGCGCCCGCCCGTTTATAACCCGATAAATGCCATTTTCCGACGATGCCGGTCCGGTAGCCATTGGCCTGCAGCATTTCTGCCAGCGTTATATGAGCCAGAGGCAGGTGGGTGGCCGCATCGGGTCGCAGGTAATCGTTAATTTTTAAACGAGCCGGATATTGCCCGGTCATCAGGGCTGCCCGATAGGGAGAACAGACAGGGGCTGCTGCATAGAAACGGGTAAACCGCATTCCTGACCCGGCCATTTTATCCAGATTAGGTGTTTCGTTAAATCTGTTACCATAACAACCCAGTTCACTATATCCAAGGTCATCTGCCAATATATAAATGATATTGGGTTGTTGAATGCGCTGGCTCTGAACCGGAGCGGCAAACAAAAGGCATAGGAGCAGGAGACTTAAACTATATCGAACAAGCATGCCTTAAAGATATCAAAGTCGGGGTTGTCTGTCTGTAAAAATTGTCCCCGGTTCTTTAAAAATTGTCGGGATTCTGGAAAATTTCCGGCAGGATGTACTAAAAGTTTATTAAGTCTACTATATTTGTGGACTATTAGATATTCATAACTAAATCTCATTTTCCGGCGAATTTGGAAGGAAAATACAAAATTGACATGAAAAGATACATTTATTACAGCCCTTCGCCACTTATGACAATACATTCGGTGCAACCAATGCTTACCACATTGTTTACTCATTTATTTTACGATAGCGTTATTTAATAATATGCATTTATGATAATGAAAGCTTGCGGCAGGTTCAGTCTGCTGTTATTATGTTTTCTGATGTCCGTATTTACTGGAAAACTTATGGCCCAGGTGCCCAGAATTTTGACTGGAACCGTAAAGGACATCGCAGATAACCGCCCGATAACCGGTGCCAATATCGAGATCAGGGGCAAACGCAGAACGACGACCACGGATGATCAGGGCCGCTTTACGATTACCGTGGCCCCCAATGATGTATTGATCGTAAGTTTTGTCGGCTACAGCCGCCAGGAAATCCCGTTGAGAGGCCGCAGCACATTGGAAGTGTTGCTGGTAACGGCGGCGACAGACCTGGAAGAAGTGATCACTGTGGGATATGGAACGCTGCGAAAGAGTGATGTTACCGGCTCGATTTCCTCGGTTAAAATGGAGAATGTCGACGAAACCAAAGTAGCCTCCTTTACTGAAGCTTTACAAGGCAAGGTATCAGGGGTTAATATAGTGACGAACTCCGGAGAACCCGGAGGCGCGGTCACCTTTAATATCCGGGGAATGACCTCGGTGACCGGAAGCAACCAGCCCCTGATCGTGATTGACGGTCAACCCATCGAATCCTCCTTCAGCGCGGCTTATGCCGGGTCTGGTCTGGATGGAACGGCAGATGCACCTCCCGCCGACCCCTTGGCTTCAATCAATCCGAATGATATTGAATCCATTGAAATCTTAAAAGACGCCTCATCCACCGCCATTTACGGCTCCCGGGGTGCTAACGGCGTGGTCCTGATTACGACCAAGACAGGTAAGGGGGCTAAAGACCGGATTTCCTTTACCTCCCGGTTTGATGTCAGCCAGTTGCCGAAAAAAATAGAAATGCTGGACAGCTATGAATATATGTTATATAGGAATGAAGCCTATGTCAATGATGACCGGGAACCCCTCTTTAACCAGGCCCAGCTGGATTCAGTGGCAAAAATGCCCAATACCAACTGGCAGGACCTGGTTTACCGGAATGCGCTGACCCAGGATTATTATCTTTCTGTAACTGGAAACGAGCCCAAGAAATGGAACTATCTGCTCTCGGCGAACTATGCCGACATGCAGAGTATTATTAAAAATGCGGGGTATAAAAGGGGAAGCATCCGCCTGAATTTTGACCGTAATATTGGCAGCAAACTCAAGATCAGCTTCAGAACATTTGCGTCCTATGCCCGGCGTAATTTCGGAAGTCAGTCCAACTGGACCGGTATCCTGAGCGGCACCACTGTGCTGGGTGCCCTGGCTTTCAATCCCCTGCAAATTCCGTTTGAGGAAGGGGCAGATGATGACGAACTGGATATGAGTCTGACCAATAGTCCACTGCTCCTCATTAATTTTGCAAAAGATCATTCCAATATCCGGACTTTTATTTCCAATTTTACGGCCGAGTATAAAATTACGCCTTCCTTAACCTACCAGTTCAAAGCCGGGGTAAATGATATAACCACCCGCCGCAACCTGTTTTATCCTACCGGTACCTGGCTGGGGGATACGGCTCCTGATGGTTATGCGTCAGAATCCGATAATAATAACTATAATTATGTGCTCGATCATATCCTGACCTTCCGAAAAATATTCAATAAGAAGCATTCCCTGAATGCCATGGGCGGTTTTTCCTGGCAGCAATGGTACAACCGTTCTTCCAGTGTTATCAATATGGATTTTCCATCCAATACCCTGGGATACGGCAATATGGAAGCCGCTGCATATCCAGGTCGGTACTATAACGGCCTGCGGAGCAGGGCCCTGTCCTCTTTTATCGGTCGCATCAACTATACCTATGACCGGCGGTATTCTATTATGGCCACAGGCCGGTATGACGGTTCCAGCCGTTTATCACCGGGGCATAAATGGTTGCTTTATCCTTCTCTGGGTGCTTCCTGGAATGCCACCAATGAAAAATTTTTCCGGGATAATATAAAAAGCAATGGGGTAATGTCCTCACTTCGCCTGCGTGCGAGCGTAGGGGTTGCCGGCAATGATAATATTGCCATCGGGGGATCCCAGGCTTCCTATGGGCTCAATTTTTATCCCATTGGTTCCAATATTGAGACCGGCTATGTGAACAGCCGTTTTGAGAATCCCAATCTTACCTGGGAACGGACGGTACAATATAATGGAGGTATCGATCTTGGGTTTTTAAAAGACCGGCTGAATTTTACGGTTGATTTTTATCGTAAGGTTACTACGGATCTGCTGATCGATCTTTCGTTGCCCGTGTCCGCAGGTTATGGCAGTTATTATACCAAAGTTGGCGAGGTTACCAATACCGGGGTAGACATCGAGGCCCGGTACAATGTCCTTAAAAGCAAGAAGACTTCACTTGATTTGAGTGGCAATATTTCACCAGTGACCAGTAAGATTATAAGTATGGGTGAGTCCAATATTATTTACGGCCGGAATTTTTACGTGGCGGGTAACTACGTGCTGGGTCAGGCGGTAACGGCCGCTATACCTGGTTATGCAGTATCCTCTTTCTACGGTTATAAGACCAATGGAATTTACCAGAACCAGGCGGAAATCGACAATGACCCGGCGCTGGCCAATGACGATGCCAGGTCTACGATCACACCCGGGATGGTCAGATATGTTGATACCAATGGTGATGGCCTGATATCTGATGCCGACAAGACAGTGATCGGCGATGCCACACCTGATTTTACGTACGGCTTTTCTCTGGATCTGAGCACGGGCAGGTTTTCCGCCAGCATGACATTATTTGGCAGCCAGGGCGCACAATTACTCAACATGAACCGTTGGATTATCGGATCAGGCCATGCCAATACCAGCCATAACCAGATGCGGGACGCTTACGAGGGACGCTGGTATGGAGAAGGAACCAGTAACCTGTATCCTGCGCTAACCACGAATTCTGTGAGGTTGCAGCAGCGATTCCCGGATTGGATGGTGGAAGATGCTTCCTTTCTGCGACTGCAGAACCTGACCCTGGGTTATCTGATCGCGCTTCCCAAAAAAATGAAGCTGGGAGATGTAAAAATTTCGGTGACGGGAACCAATTTGTTTACCCTCACCCAGTACTCGGGTTATGATCCTAATATCAATGCATTCGGACAGAATTCCCTGAATAATGGTATCGATCTGGGTACCCTGGGTCAGGCCAGGTCATTTTCTGCCTCGCTTAAATTATTGTTCTGACGGGCAGCCGGTTGAAATTGTAAAGTTTTATCCTAATTAAAAAATTACGCCAAGATGAGACGAAAAAGTTTAGTGTATATATTACCGCTTTTACTGGCAATCTCCATACAATCCTGCAGTCTGGATGAAACCATTATAGATGGCCCCACACCAGCCACGATCACCACGGAAGGGGATGTGACTGCGTTGATTACCGGATTGTACGCCCGCTTCAATGATCCGGGTATGTTTAAATTCCAGGGACATATCATGTTAACGGTCTGTGCCGACGATTTTTTTTCGACCAAGGGTTCCGAATACGGGCCTTATGCGCAGCGGATCATGACGCCTGCCAATACGACGTCCATGTGGAACGGTCTTTACCTTACGATTTCCAATGCAAACGGACTGATCCAGACCCTGGATGAAATTGAGTTGAACGAAGATTTTGAAAAAAGGGCTTATGGCGAAGCGTATTTTATGCGGGCTTTCTGTTATTATTATCTGGTGCGCTTGTATGGCGGTGTGCCGCTCCGTACCGAAGCCACCACCATCAACAGTGATTATTACCTGCCGCGTGCCACGATAGCCGCCACTTATGCGCTGATTTTTGAAGACTTTACAATGGCGGCTGATCGTCTACCATTGAGTAGTGCCGTGCCGGTATCTGAATTGGGCCGCGCGACCAAAGGTGCTGCTCAGGCCCTGCTGGCACAGGCTTATCTGACTTATGGCGACCAGTTAGTGCTACAGGGGCAGGATGCCAGCGAGCCTATGACCCAGGCGGTCGCTTACGCCGACTCGGTAATCAGCAGTGGACAATATTCGTTGATCAGCAATTATGCCGATCTTTTTGATATCGGCAAGGAGGCCCTTGCTTATAATGAGGTAATTTTCGGGATCCGGTTTCAGACCGATCCGACCAACCGTGCACAACCTTCAGCCGGTTCTGAATATGCCCTTAGGTTCAATGTGGCCAATACGCGTTATGTATCAGCCAATGGGGCTAACCAGAATGGCGACGGTACTTATATTGTCAACCATTGGTTTATCGACTATTACCGGGATGGTGATTACCGGGACGCAGACAGCCTGGAATTTGATTACCGCAATGAAGGTGCCTTCTGGCAATCATCCATCGGGGGAGGTAATAATACCTACTATGTCTATCCCAATGTGGTGCCTGCAGGTGAAGACAATCGCACGATTCCCAACCCCATCATCAGAAAATATATTGATCCGAATGGCAAGGACCAGCGCAACCACGGCAATGACTTTTTTGTCATCCGGCTGGCGGAAATTTATTATATCAAGGCAGAGGCTTTAAATGAGCTTCATGGTGGACCTACAACAGAGGCGCTGGCCGCTTTCAATGCTGTAAGGGCGCGCGCCAGACAGGCGGATGGGACACCCCGTTCAGTTCCGGCTGATCTGGATGCGGTGTCAGCGGGGGATCAGGTGAATTTCAGGATGAAAATTTTTGACGATCGCGGACTGGAGCTGGTAGGGGAAGGCCAGCGCTGGTTTGATCTGGTCCGTATGCCCAGTCCGCTGGGCAATTCGGTAACCATGTATGAATATCAGTTTCTGCACCGACTCAACAATAAGCTGGACGGCTATCCCGAATATACCGCTTTGACATCAAACCCTTCATATAATAATAATACCAAATTATGGTCCGTCAGAAATGGCATTAATGCCAATGAACTCAATGTGAGCGTGCCCAAATTTTTGTTGTTCCCGGTACCGACATCCGAGCTGATACAGAACCTGAAATTTGGCGATCAGAACCCCGGCTGGTAGCGGCGGGATATCTTTTGTAGAATGACCAAAATCTGAACTATGGTAAATAATTTTTTTAATGCAGCACTGATCCTCCTGTTAGTCGTAACGGCAGGTGCCTGTACCAAAAATGTAAGGGAGCAGGCAGCTGGCCAGCAGCAGGAACTGATACCGGATGACCGCAGGGCGGCCGCTGGGGATGCGGCGGGTGGACTTGTGTATTTTCAACAGGATTTTAATTCCTCTACCGACTATGCATCATATGTAGGTTCAGGATCCAACCAGTTTGACGGCTTGCGTTCTAACGGCTCTGCCAGCATCAATACCCTCAATAATACCCTGCAGATTGTGAAGAACGGCGGCAGTGGTACCAACAGGGCCAGTGCAACGAAGACAGACCATCCTTTTAACCCAGACGGCGTGGGTGGATTTCTGCGATTTGAAATGAAGGTGACTATCACCAATAATACGGATGGTAGTAATGTGTCCAATGGCTTTCAGTTTTCCGTAGGCATGGGCATGAGCGGTACAGCACCTGGTGATCCCTCCGATGATAATCTCCACTCCGCTTTTTATGTGAGTCCGGTGGCCACTGAGGGCGCTTTTATGGTCAAGGGCCTGACTGCAGATGGGAAGATCGATGGCGAAGCCGTAAATGGTACCCAGAAGCTCGTCTGGTATATCAATAACAGCGGCGTACCTGCAGGGTATACCGCACCCGACGGCGTCACCCTGGCCAGTGTACTCAATGATTCCTGGGATTTATGGGCGGTAGATGAGAATGGCGAAGTGCAGCTGCTCCTGGATGATATTGCAGCCCTGACTCCCGATATTGAAGGCCTGCGGCAATTCAAAATATCCAATAATGCCAATTTTCTGGCCACCCTGGATATCGATGACATACTGATTGTAGAAGAGCCATTGGTGGAACTCAAAAAAATTACCGGCCTCAGTCCGGTGGCTGCCGTATCGGCACCGGTAAAAACAATTTTCAGTCTCCTGCCCCTGCCTGAATACCTGGATGTTACCCTGGAAGACGGCAGTACCGACCGGGCCGGGGTTCGCTGGTCAGCGGTGGGTAATTATAATCCCTATCACCTGGGCGCTTACGAAGTCCGCGGCGATATCATTGCCAGCAACGGAACCATCAATCTGGACGAACTCTATGTCACGACAACCGCAACGCTGCGTGAGGGGTTCAACATTGTCGATGCATTTACGCCCAATGGCGACGGTATCAACGACACCTGGGTTATACCAGATCTTCGCTGTTTTGTGCGCAGCTCGGTACAGGTCCTGGACGGGCAGGGTCGGAGCCTGTTTTACTCGACAGATCCGCTGGTAGCCTGGGACGGTAAAGACAGCCAGGGACAAATAAGAGCGGGGGCCTATTATTATATCATCAAAGTGCCCGATCTGCTGATGGAGAAAAAAGGAACAGTACGGGTAGTGAAATAGCTGGCGATTGGCTGAAGACAGTCTTCAGAATGTTTCTTCGACGCTGACCCTTCGTTCCAATTGTGATGACCAATTAAAACATAAGCTTATACAAATGAAGAAAATTTCTTTGCTGTTGCTGGTATTGACGCTGATGAGCGGAATTCATGCACAAAGCAGGTTAACGATCGCTGATTATCCCCAGTTCAAACAGTATGTCAATCCGGCACTGACAGGCTTTGACGGGACATCGGTTCAGGCTTTCTATCGAAACCAGATGACCGAATTTGATAAATCCCCCCGGAGTTTATTGCTTTCAGGTGAAGCCCGACTGACAGACCTGGGTTGGGGCGATGCGGCAGCCAAGGTGACGCATCACCTCGGACTGGCGCTCGCCTATGACCGGGAAGGCGGCAACCATACCGGTGGCGTGAATGTTTCCTATGCAGCTTCAGCAAAGATTTCTACTGCGTTAAACCTCCGGGGGGGTATCGCAGTCTCAATGGACAAAGTGAAGATGGAAACAGGCGGTTTGACGATTGATGTTGATAATGATCCGGCTTATGAAGCCCTGATGCGTGATAAAGTAGTAAATAAATTTGGCCTGAATCTGGGTCTGGCGCTGACCGGAAGTAATTTTTACGCAGGTTACGCGGCCTATGATGCCTTAAAAACCGGTAGCGGCAATACGGCTTATTATGATGATAATTATGTGCTGCAACATGCAGTCCAGGCGGGATACCGCTACGCATTTACAGAAGGATTCGGCCTGATAGGCCATGCGGCTTACCGCTATGATGCTTACCGGGAAGGCATCGCAGAGGGAAGGCTGAAAGCCGTATTCAAAAATAAATACTGGATAGGGGGCGGATATCGCCAGGATCAGGCTACCCTGCTCACTGCAGGCGTCCGTATCGGACAACTGAAATTGGGTTACAGCCGGGAACTTCATTCCCACCGAATTAATGAGCAGCGCCTGGGTGCCAATGAAATTATAGTGACCTATCATTTTACACCCGTATTAAAAGCAGTGGGCAGATCGCTGACGATTTGGTAATTTGGTCTTTCATCTTTCTGAGAAAACCTTTAGGTAAAAAAATCGCCTTTACAATATGAATGACAATAAGAAGCAAGGAAAAAAATCGATCGTACTGGCGGCCTTCCTGGGTCTGGTCGGCATTTTTTTGGTGCACATTTCCGGCGCGCAACAGGCGACGCCTGGTTCCCGACCTAATATAATTCTGATCTTGGCGGATGATATGGGCTTTTCTGATATCGGTTCCTATGGCGGCGAAGTGGAAACGCCACATTTGGACCGGCTGGCCGCTGAAGGTCTTCGTTACAAGCAGTTCTATAATGCAGCCCGCTGCTGTCCCACGCGGGCTTCGCTATTAACCGGTATCTATCCGCATCAGGCAGGTATGGGTTGGATGGCGGCGGCAGATCTGGGTACGGGACCGGCTTATCAGGACAACCTGAACAATCAGTGTGTGACCATTGCCGAAGTGTTGCGACCCGCCGGTTACCATACGTATATGACGGGCAAATGGCATGTAACCAATGAAAGAAAGATCGATGGTCAGGTTATCGATAACTGGCCGCTGCAAAGAGGCTTTGAACGTTATTTTGGTATCATTCCCGGCGGGGCCAATTATTATACGCCGATGATCTACAGTGGTAATAGCCGGTATAAGGCGCCCAAGGATTTTTACCTGACTGATGCGATTAGTGACACCAGTGTAAAATTTTTGGAAGAACATTTTGCTTCGGGTGATAAAGCCCCATTTTTTATGTATGTGGCTTATACTTCACCACATTGGCCCCTGCACGCTCCACCGGAAATGATTGAAAAATACAAAGCCCGGTATAAAAAAGGCTGGGACGCCATCCGGCGGGATCGTTTTGCCAGACAAAAAGCCATCGGCCTATTTGATAGTGCCACAGTGTTGAGTCCCCGGGATAGCCGGGTGCCTGCCTGGGAAAGTCTTTCGGTCGCGGAGCAGCAGGAAATGGATATGCGTATGGCCATATATGCGGCCCAGATCGATATTATGGACCAGGGTATCGGCCGGATCATCAGCAGCCTGAAGCAAAATGGCCAACTGGACAACACCCTGATCTTTTTTCTGAGCGATAACGGCGCCTGTGCAGAGTTTATTAGCAGTGGCAAGTCCAAAGCAGTAGACGGTAGTGAGAATACATTTGAAAGTTACCGGATCAACTGGGCTAATGTCAGCAGTACCCCTTTTCGCGAATACAAACATTTTACCCATGAAGGTGGGATAGCCGCTCCATTGATCGTACACTGGCCCGGAGGCATTAATAAAGAACTGGACAATCAGTTTGTCAGCGAGTATGGGCATATAACAGATATCATGGCTACCTGTGTAGATGTGTCCGGCGCTTCCTATCCGGCGAAGTTCAGGGGAGAGGCCATTGTGCCCATGCAGGGCAGGAGCCTGCAGCCGCATTTTTCCGGAGAGCCGAATCACCGGGGAAAGGTTTATTGGGAACATGAGGCCAATATTGCGCTGCGCGATGGTAAATGGAAACTGGTCGCAAAAACGGAAGAAGACCAGCAATTTGATCCGCAGCAGTTGCAGCTTTTCGATATGGATGCCGATCCCACTGAGATGCATGACCTCAGCAAGCAGCACCCGGACCGGGTGACGGCGATGTTCAAAGACTGGAACCAATGGGCCCACCAGATCGGTGCTTTTCCGCTGGATACCCGCGAATATAATGTTCGCATGCGGGACTATAAAAGACGCATCAATGGCAGTTTTGATGATAACCTGGGTGGATGGAATATCCATATTGCCGATCAGGCGCAGGCCCGGATCGGGATTGATGAAAAGGGCATGATCACAGGTGCCAAATCAGCGCTGGTACAAGTGGATAAACCGGGCAGCCGGCCGGCTGCCGTAAATATGGGATGGGTATTCCCGGCAAAGAAAGGGGAGCGTTTTGAAGTGAAGTTCAACGCCGTGGCGGCTGTTTCGGGGAAGTTTATTGTCCGCCTGGAAAAAGTACGTGATGGAGCTGACAAACTGATCGATCGTGAATTGAATGTCGGAAAAGATATGCAGCGTTTTTCTTATATTTCTGAAGCGGCACCTACAGATGGAAATTACCGGTTGGCTTTTTATTTTGGAAAGACGCCCGCTGGTACCCGCACCTGGATCGACGATGTCGCACTGATTCCTGTTAAACAATAATATATGTTGGTTAGATGGTTGTTATTGGGATTATTGATTCCTTTTTTGGGACAGGCCCAGCAAAAAAAACATGTACTCCTGGTGAGTATTGACGGTCTCAGACCGGAAGTGTACAAGACGGATAAATGGAATGCACCGTTTCTAAAGCGTCTGAAAGAAAAAGGGGTCTATGCCGATGGCGTCATTAGCGTATTTCCAACGGTGACTTATCCTTCGCATACAGCGATCGTCACCGGACAGAATCCTGGTGTTCACGGGATTTATTATAATGCCCTTTATCCACCCAAAAACGGGGCCTGGTACTGGGAAGCCAGCCGCATCAAAGTACCGACCATCTGGGATGCCGCACATGCTGCAGGTCTCCGTTCTGGTGCGATCATGTGGCCGGTAACCGTGGGGGCGCCCATTACCTATAATTTTCCGGTAAGAAGACCTAAAAAAGATGAAAAAGGCGGCCAGCTCGAAGTTACGACTCCGGTAGTTACACCTGTGGGACTGATGGATGAAATGGCCGGCGAGCTGGGCAGGTTTTCTGCAGCCAGTTTTGACCACGATCACCTGGATATTACAACCGGACGGATGGCTTCCTATATCATCAGGAAATACCAACCGGAGTTGATGGCCGTACATTTTCTCGGGCTGGATCATGCACAGCACGCGGGCGGCAGAAATGGCAGGCAGTTGCCGCACAGCATCGCACTTATCGACAGTATGTTGCAGGTAGTAGTGGAAAGCTATCGCCAGGCGGGTCTACTGGCTACAACTGATATTATTATTACAGGTGATCACGGGGTGGTATCGGTAAAACGGCAGATTTCTCCCAATGCACTGCTGCGTCAGCAGGGGCTGATCTCCGATAATGGATGGAAGGCCCGTTTCCAGAGTACCGGTGGTTCTGCTTTTCTTTATCTGAAAGATCCGTCGGACAAGGCCATACTGGATCAAGTAATCCGAATATTAAAAAGTGTCCCCGCCGCACAGAGCAGACATTTTACCATCATCGAACGTCCTGAACTGGACCAACTCGGCGTCAATCCTGAAGTCGCACTGGCTTTGGCCGCTGATAACAGTTCAGCGCTTAATGGAGATACCAAACTGCCGCTGATCAAGCCTAAAAAAAAGATTACCGGTGCCCATGGCCATGATCCGCGAATGCCGGAAGTTTATACCGGATTTATTGGTTACGGGCCTTCTTTTAAATCCCATAGTTCCCTGGAAAGATTGCACCTGACAGATATATCGCCACTGGTCAGTACCCTGCTGGGCATACCGTTTAATCAACCGCTGACGGCGGAACTGAAAGCTAAAATTTTAAAATAATGAGGATACAAAAAGCCTGTGGATATTTGATGGTGCTTTGCCTGCTACTCGCCAAAGAGCGGATTCTGGCGCAACAGGAAGCCCGGCGGCCCAATATTGTGATTATAATGGCGGATGATCTTGATTCCCGTCAGCTCAGCTGTTACGGTGGAACGAATCTAAGAACGACGCATATTGATAAACTGGCTTCCCAGGGCATGCAGTTTAATCAGATGGTAGCCTCTGAAGCCATGTGTGTACCCACCCGAGCTTCGCTCTTTACCGGGCTCTATCCTGTACGTCATGGCTCCTTTCAGAACCATAAACCTGTGTATGACAGCCTCAGGAGCATTTGCCAGTACCTGGAGGCGCTAGATTATAAGGTGGCGCTTACCGGTAAAAACCATAGTACCCGGCCTGCTTCAGTTTTCCCGTTTAAATTTATCAAAGGCTTCGAGCCCAATTGTGTTTCCAGGACGGATGATTATTTTCTGGACAGCATCAGGCAGTTTATTACCACCCAGAAAGATCCCTACTGTCTTTTCGTGATGAGCATCAACCCACATGCTCCCTGGACCAATGGAGATCCTTCCGAGTTTCAGGCCGACCAGCTCCGGTTGCCGCCCCATTGGGTGGATACGCGGCAGGTGCGTCAATTATTCTGTAATTATCTGGCCGAAGTAAGGCGATTGGATAATCAGGTGGGCGCTATTATGGATCTGTTAAAAGAAACCGGCCAGGATAAAGAAACGATACTGATTTTTCTGGGAGAGCAGGGTGCCCAGTTTCCAGGTGCCAAATGGACACTCTGGGATCAGGGTCAGAAAAGCTCGATGATCGTGCGCTGGCCGGGTGTGGTGTCACCGGGATCGAGCACAGATGCCATTGTACAATATGAAGATATTACGCCTACTTTAATAGATATTGCCGGTGGCAGGCCGGTGCCGGGACTCGACGGCAGAAGTTTTCTTCAGGTTGTAAAAGGTCAAACTAATAAAGCCAGGCCCTATGCCTATGGTATACATAACAATATTCCTGAGGGTCCCGCCTACCCGATGCGCAGTATCCGTACGGCAGATTATAAGTTGATTTGGAATCTGCGTCCCAATAAAAAATTTCATATCAAGTACATGATGAACCCGAAAAAAACGGACAGTTACTGGAATGGCTGGGTGGCCAAAGGACAGCAAGATCCTCAGGCGCAACAAAAAATAGACCGGATCGTGCATCATCCTTCCCTGGAGTTCTATGACCTGAAAAAGGATCCATATGAAATGAATAACCTGGCCGGTCAGGCGCAGTATGCTTCCCTGGTAACAGCGTATAAAAAAGCGCTGGAAGCGTGGATGCAGGAGCAGGGGGATCGGGGCGCGGCAATGGATATCGTCTATAAAAAGGAAAAAAAATAGCCTTCGGCATGGAATAAAGAATCCGCCGCGATTGCCATCGTTACCGATTGTCTTTTCCGGTCGGACCATGTGCGGGGAACCAATATTTTTGTCGCATCAGGTTGCAGCAACCCTGGCGCCAAAATGGCCGGATAGTCTGCT
Organism: Niabella terrae; assembly: GCF_054783135.1. Lineage (NCBI taxonomy): Bacteria > Pseudomonadati > Bacteroidota > Chitinophagia > Chitinophagales > Chitinophagaceae > Niabella > Niabella terrae. The sequence continues at coordinate 138,709 of NZ_BAAGRD010000012.1, read as the reverse complement.
GTCGGATCTGTCCCAATATTGAGGGGTAGGTATATAGAAGTAGTAAAAGTTAAAAACAAAAAAAAGTTAGCAATGCGTTTGATTCGTCTGGCGGTATCATTATTATTGTTGGCAGTCTCCGGACTGCTTGGGGCGAAACAAAAGCCCAATATCGTTTTTATCCTGGCCGATGATCTGGGGTCCTCTGAGCTGGGTTGTTATGGCAATACCTTTAATGAAACGCCCAACCTGGACCAGCTGTCCCGGCAGGGCATGCGGTTCACCCAGGCTTATTCAGCCGCCCCTATTTGCTCACCGGCGCGGGCGGGATTTATCAGTGGTCAGTACCCGGCCCGTGTCGGAATAACAGATTTTCTGGGCGACAACGCACCCCGGTACCTGGATCCGGCAAAATATTATACAGTCAATGAAGCCCTGTCCGATGCCGGATATCATACGGGGCTTATCGGCAAATGGCATCTGGATACGAAATTCAGTAATCCTATTGGTAATGCTACCCAAAACGGTTTTGACGAAGTCATTGGTACGGAAACCAGGTATATTGCCGACGGCGACTATTTTTTCCCTTATGATAAAATCGCCACCTATACCGAAGGGGAGCAGGACGAATACCTGACGGACCGGCAATGTACTGATGCGGTTGATTTTATCCGTCGCAATAAAGCCAAACCATTTTTCCTGTACCTGTCATTTTACAGTGTTCATACCCGGCTGGATGCGCCGAAACAACTGGTGGATAAATACCGTCGGAAATTTGATGCCCGTTATGGCAATGGTGCCGCCGCTGCTTTTTATGATACGCCTAAGAATCAGCGCCATGAAGGTAAACATAAAGATAATCCCTATCTGGCGGCTATGATTGAAGGAATCGACAATGGTGTAGGCCGGGTGATGCAGGCGCTGAAGGAGCAGGGGCTGGAAGACAATACCCTGGTTATATTTTTTTCTGACAATGGTGGCGTCACCGGCTTTGCGAATAACGGTGTACTCCGGCTGGGGAAATCCTGGCTTTATGAGGGTGGCATCCGGGAGAACCTGATTGCGCGCTGGCCCGCAGTGATCCAAGCCGGCTCGCAGACAAATGCACCCGTCTGCGGTATAGATTTCTATCCAACCTTTCTGGAAATGGCAGGCGTCAGGAATAAGCCGGGCAATATTCTGGATGGTATCAGCATCATGAATGTATTTAAGGGTCGTAGTTGGGAACGTCCAGGCGGATTGTTCTGGCATTACGCTTCGGAAACCGGTAAATGGGTGCCGAGGATGTGCACGGCAGTGCGTATGGGTGATTATAAACTTCTGTATTTTTATGCTGATCAGCGAACCGAACTCTATAATATTGCAGAAGATCCTTCTGAAGAAAATAATATAGCGGCAGCACAGCCCGGCAAAGTACGGGAACTTAAGGCGGCCATTGATCAATGGAAAAAGCGAGTGAAAGCAGAAGAACCGGATATTCATGTACAACGTAAACCCAAACCCAGACGAAAATCGTAATTTCAGGTTTTGAAACAGTGCATAACGATAGGAGGGCCACGATGCGGTAGTTGGTGCCGGCTGCTGATTATTTTATGGAGTAGTTTGTTGACCGGCGATGGGATTTCGGCCCAACAAATGCTGTTTCGCAATTACAGTGTGAATGATGGGATGTCATCCAACACGGTCTGGAATATCATCCAGGATGACCAGGGCTTTATGTGGTTCGGAACCAAGAACGGACTGAATCGTTTTGACGGCCACACTTTTAAAGTGTATCAGGTCCATACCAAGTCTTCTTCCCAGAACAGTTTTATCCATTCTACCTGCCGTTATGACAGCACGCGCTTTTGGGTGGGTACGGAAGACGGCCTGTATATACTGGATTTAATCAAAGAACAGTTTGTTAAGGTAAAAGCAATCGGTAACGACCTCGTATTTTCAGTAATCAGGGACGCTAAGGGTTATATGTGGGTGGGAACACGTTCCCAGGGCCTTTATAAGTATGATCCTGCAAAAAATCATTTTTACAACTATCGCCGTTCGGGTACGGACGTCCGCATTTCTCATAACCAGGTCCGCAAGATTGTGGAAGACAATGACGGCCGGATATGGATTGGTACTTTTGGTGAAGGCATCGATGTATTAAACCCCGTGACGGGTTCTGTACGTCACCTGAATACAGGTAGTCAGGATCAACAGATTACCAGTAATTATATCCTGAGTCTGTTTAAGGACCTGAAAGGCAATATCTGGATTGGTACGCTCTCCGGGGGGCTGAACTGCTGGCGACGCAACAGTGATGAAATTAAGGTATATCGTTCGGGAGGTGACAGTACCATCAGCGATAATATTGTACGCGCCATTTATCAACCAGCAGAAGACCAGCTTTATATTGGTACCGAGAAAGGGCTGAATGTGATGAATCTTAATACGGAGAAGTTCAGGTCTTATACCAATAGTTCGAGTGATCCTTACAGCATCAGTGATGATGCTGTGTACGCTATCTATCCTGATAAGGCCGGTGGCGTATGGGTCGGTACCTATTTTGGCGGTGTTAATTATTTTTCGCGGAAAGGCACGGGCTTTGATTTTTATTATCATACCGGCGCCCCGGATGGCTTATCGGGTAAATCAGTCAGTTGTTTTCTCGAAGACCGGCCTGGTTATTTCTGGGTAGGTACAGAGAATGGCGGATTGAGTTATTTTGATGCCGCTACCGGCAGTTTTCAAAAATATCCTTTTCGCCCCGGACAGGAACGACTCTCCTATAGCAATATACATGCCTTGTATAAAGACCGGGCAGGAAATCTATGGGTAGGAACTTTCAGCGGCGGCCTGAATGTGATCAACCTGAAAACAGGAAGCATTAAGCGCTATACCAGCGATCCGACCGATCCGCAGTCGATCAGTAACAATAGTGTTTATTCCATTAATGAAGACCGGGAGGGTCATATCTGGGTGGGTACGGTCAAAGGGCTCAATAGGTATAATCCGCAGACCGATGACTTTACCCGTATCCGGGGTGCTGGCCTTCAGAATAGTTGTATTTATGAATTACATGAAGATGTTAACGGTAATATTTGGGTGGCAACTTATGAAAATGGCGTGATTTGTCGTAGGGCTGCGGACGAGCAATGGGTGTCGGCGGTGACCGAGCATAACGGACTGAGCTCCAACCGGGTGATTTCCCTGCATGATGATGGGCGTGGCAACCTCTGGCTGGGTACCGACGGAGGTGGCCTCAATAAATTAGAAATGAAGACGGCTGAAGTGACCAGTTATATGGGCCGTAACGGTATGCCTTCGGTAATATTCGGCATACTGGGCGATGACCGGGGCGCGCTTTGGTTGTCCACCAACGACGGAATCTTAAAATTTTCTGATGAGCCCTATCGGGTACTTTCATTTGTTAATACCGGTAATTTTAATAACCGGCTTTATAATTATAATGCCTATTATAAGGCGACTGACGGCAGGATGTTGATGGGCAGCATCAACGGCTTTAGTACTTTTTATCCCGGGCAGTTGCAATTGCAGCCGACCAGCAATAATATTGTGCTGACAAATTTTAAACTGTTCAATAAGGAAGTATCGTTTAATGACAAGAATGCACCTTTGACCGTATCTCCGGGATATGCCCAGACCCTCAGACTGCAATACAATCAGTCCGTGATCAGTTTTGAATATGCTGCCCTGAATTATAAGGACCCTGACCGGATCAAATATGCCTACCGGATGGAGGGTTTTGATGATGAATGGAATCAGGTGGATATCCAACGCAATGCGACATATACCAATCTGCCGCCGGGTCAGTATACTTTTTCCGTAAAAGCCACTGATGTCTACGGTAACTGGGGCGAAGATATCGCCGCCATTGAGGTTCTGGTGAAACCTCCTTTCTATCGGACGACCGTAGCTTATCTGCTCTATGTGCTGCTTTTGGCTGCCGGTATATGGCTGCTGAAGAATTATTTTAAACGTCGGGAGCAGCGTAAAAACGTTATCCGGCTGGAGCGAATGAAAGTGCAGAAAGAGCATGAGTTTTACCAGCAGAAAATGGACTTCTTCACCACCATGGCCCATGAGATCCGCACGCCGTTATCATTGATCATGGCACCGCTGGAAAAACTGCTGGCCACCGAAAACCGCGATACGCACCTCAGTCAGCTGACGGTAATGGATCAGAATACCCGTCGCCTGCAAACCCTGGTCAACCAGTTACTGGATTTTCGCCGGATAGAAAGTGATATTTACACCATACGAAAAGAGCGGATAGAATTGGTATCCTATGTGCATTTCCTGTATTCCAGATTTTCGGCGATTGCTACCCAGAAGGGCATCCGGTTCAATATGTCGACCGAGGTCAATCAGCTAATGATCGATGCCGATGCGGAGGCCCTGCAGAAAATTATCAGCAACCTGCTGATCAATGCTTTTAAGTTTGCTACGTCCTTTGTCGAATTAAAAATCAGTGTGCCCACTCCCGTAGCCGGTACTTCGATGCAGGTAGCGCTTACCGTTTCAGACGACGGGGTAGGGATACCGGCCGAACAATTGAACGAAGTTTTCAAACCTTTTTTCAAAGTCGCTACACCGGAACATAAAATAAAAAATATTGGAGGAACCGGCATCGGACTTTCCCTGGCCCGGGCCCTGGCGGAAAAGCATGAAGGGTCGCTGGAAGTTGAAAGCCGGCCGGGTGGCAGGACGGCATTTGTGTTGACGATTCCCACCGGCGCCGAACCGGCAACGACGGTCTCCGGTACCTACCCCGTTGACGCTGATCAGGCTGAAGGGGAAGGATTGCCCGGCATTCTGATTGTTGAGGATGATGTCAATATGCTCGATTTTGTATCGGCAAATTTCAGAAGCGAGGGGTATCATATTTATTGTGCCGTCAATGGCAGGGAAGCCTTGAGCATTCTCAAACATCAGTCTGTTGAGCTGATTCTCTCGGATTTAATGATGCCGGAAATGGATGGTCTGGAACTTTGCAAGACGGTTAAGGGCCATTTGGATTATTGTCATATACCGGTGATCCTGCTGACTGCCAAAGGCAATAGCGATGCGGAGCTCCAGGGCATCGAAAGCGGTGCGGATGCCTATGTGATTAAACCTTTTAAATGGAAACACCTTACGGCGCTGGTGAAGAACCTGCTGGAGACACGCAGCAAGCTCAAAGAGAAATTCAACCAGCAGCCTCTGGCTGGTATCGCCACGATTACAACCAATTCCCAGGACAAGGAATTGATAGAAACCCTCACCCGGATTATTGAGAACCGCATCGACGATTACAGGCTTTCGGTGGAGGAACTTAGCCGGGAAATGGCCATGAGCCGCTCCACCCTGCATAAAAAGCTTAAAGCAATCACGGGCCAGGTTCCCAATGAGTTCATCCGGCTGATCCGGCTGAAAGCTGCCGCCCGGTTGTTGATTTCAGGGGCTTATAATATTTCTGAAGTGGGCTATAAAACGGGTTTTAATTCGCCATCCTATTTTTCAAGGTGTTTTATCCAGCAGTTCAATATGACGCCCAGTGAATTTTTGGATAAATACCGGAACGGGGAACTCGACGACCTCAAGGTATTTATGAGTCGGGACCCGATGGCCAAATAACGAAGCGGCCATTCCTTTGGTAAAGGCAGGATCAGATTTACTGAATGTTTGATTGCAACAACATGGACTAGGGAGAGGCGCTTAATGGAGGAATTAAGAATTTCAAAATAGAGAATCAATGATAAAGACTTTTTTCTGCTGGATCTGTTTCGGACTACTGATTGCCGGCACCGGCTATGCGCAAAAGGCGCCCAATATTATAGTTATTGTTGCCGATGATCTGGGCTGGGGCGATCTGGGTTTTCATAACAGTGAAATCAAAACGCCACATATTGACGGCCTTGCCCGTGATGGGGTTGTGCTGGACCGTTTTTATGTGGCCCCCATTTGTTCTCCTACGCGGGCCGGCATCATGACCGGTCGTTATCCTGACAGGCTGGGCCTGCGCGATAATGTCATTGCACCCTGGCTGAACTTCGGCATCGATACCGCAGAGCAGTATATCCCTGAACTGCTGGCGACCGCAGGTTACCGCAATCGAGCGGCGATCGGCAAATGGCACCTGGGTCATGCCAGAAAGGCCTACCTTCCTTTGAACCGGGGGTTCACGCATTTTTATGGACATTATAACGGTGCCATTGATTATTTCACACATGAACGGGAAGGGGAACTGGACTGGCATAATGACTGGGAAAGCAGTTATGATAAGGGCTATTCCACAGATCTGGTCAGTAAGGAAGCGGTGCGTTGTGTACGCGCCTATAAGAAGGACGGACCTTTTTTTCTTTATATAGCCTATAATGCGCCACACGGACCCCTGGAAGCCAAGCAGGAAGACCTGCTCCGTTACGGTTACGATTCTACCCAACCTTCGTTTGGTTCGGGTGATAGCAAGGGGCAGGGCCGGGGCAATACAAAACGCCAGACCTATGCCGCGATGGTTAGCAGTATGGATCAGGGTATTGGCCAGATTCTGGCGGCCCTGAAGGAGGAAGGCCTCGAAGACAATACATTGGTGCTGTTTCAAAGTGATAACGGAGCGGCTACAAATATAGGAGGCAGCAGTGGCCAGCTTCGAGGTGCCAAATTCCAGGAATGGGAGGGTGGCGTCCGGGCGGCGGCGGTGATCCGCTGGCCTGCGGGTTTTGCGGGCGGATGGGTCAGTGAGCAGCTTTGTGGTTATGTGGACCTGTTGCCGACCATTTGTGCTGCTGCCGGTGTAAAAAAACTGCCCGCCAGAAAAATCGATGGTATGAATATACTGCCCAGCCTCAAAAATCATGAAGCGATATCCAGGGCTTTCTATCTGGGGCATGGCGCCCTGATAAAAGATAACTGGAAGTTGGTTCAGGCGGGGGGCGGTAACGAGAGTATGAAACTTAAACATGATATGCTCTTTGACATCCTCAAGGATCCTTTCGAGAAAGAAGACCTCCGGACCCGGGAACCTGAGGCTTATCAGCGTTTTAAAAAACTGGTTCAGCCCTATCAGGCGATTACCAGTGATGTCCAGGTTCCGCCTTATGGCCAGGGCAGGAAGACATTTAAAGCGCCCAGGGAGTGGCGGATTGATGAGTAAATCTGAACCCGCCAGCTGATCCTGCGTTCCGTAAGGGCAAGATGATTAAACAAAAAGTTATCCATGAATTTTCGCATTCCCAAATCCCAAAAATTACTGATTGCATTGCTGCTTCTGGCCCTTAGCACGCTGCAGGCGCAACGAAGACCCAATATCGTACTTTTTATTTCCGACGATTTGAACCAGCAGGACCTCGGCTGCTACGGGAATCGGGATGTACATACGCCACATATAGACCAGCTGGCAGCCGAAGGCTTGCGCTTCACCCGGGCTTATGCAGCTTCCTCGATGTGTACGCCTTCTCGCGCCGTCATGTTTACCGGTCTGTACCCCTATAAAAATGGCGTACAGATGAACCATTTCACCGTAAAATCAGGTATCCGAAGTTTACCGCATTATCTGAAAGAACTGGGTTATCGGGTGGTGATTTCCGGTAAAGTAGATGTCAGTCCGCTGAGTGGCTTTCCTTTTGAAGTCACGGGTGAAGAATTCGGAAAATATTTTCCGGTAGAAAACCGTACGGATCGCAGGAAAGCATCGGTGCACTTGATACGGGATCATTTCAGAACCAGGTCCGACCAGCCACTTTGTTTGATAGTGGCGCCCTGGTTGCCGCATGTGCCCTGGTTCCCGCATAAGGATTTTGACCCCGGGCGTCTCCGGATGCCAGATTATCTGGCGGATACCAAAGAAACCAGGAGCGCACTGGCTTCCTATTACCAAAGCATCAGTACCATGGACCAGATGGTGGGTGAAGTGAACGATGCCCTTGCGGCAGCCGGGCAGAAGGATAATACCGTATTTATGTTTACTTCTGATCAGGGTGCACAGTTTCCGGGTGCTAAATGGACCACTTATGACCAGGGCCTGCGGGTACCGTTCATTGTTCGCTGGCCGGGTAAGATTGCCAGAAAATCAATATCTGATGCCCTTATTTCCCTGGTAGATATAACACCGACTATGATCGATCTGGCCGGTGGTCAGGTCGTAGAAAATCTTGATGGTCTGAGTGTCCGCCATGTCTTTGAAAAAAATGACCGGCAACACCATGATTTTGTTTTTGCAGAAACTTCAGTCGAGCCGCATTACTGGTATAATTATACACCTGCGCGCTCCGTCATTACCAGCGCGGGTTGGCATTATATCAGAAATTACCATCCCGGTGTTCGCTTTATAACACATATCGATCATGTCGAGCGCAATGAATATTATTTTGATTCCTGGCTGAGAGATGCACAGAAGAATAAAAAGACGAAGTTTTTATTAGATCGCTACAGTTACCGGCCTCCGGAGGAGCTGTATGATCTTAATACCGACCGGGAGGAATTTCAGAATCTGGCCGGCCAGGATGCCCATCAGGGGAAATTGTCATCCATGCGGGCGTTGTTGGAGCAGGAACTCAACCGTCAGGGAGAGACTGAAGCTATGATCAAAAAAGGTAGTCTGCCTCGTTTTTTCGACCGGAGTTATACCATTGAACAGAATGAATCTGCCTCCGATTTATCCTTTAACCGAAAAAAATGGAATCCCGACACACTATATATTACGGCCTATTTGGAAGGGTTCGATAAGGGCGGTATTGTCTGCGATTATTTTCACAATTTCCGGCTCTTTGCATTTGAGCATAAAATAGGAATCGAACTGCCAACGGGTTCCGTTTATCAGATCGAAGTAACGAAACAGGACAGGGGACAACTGCTATTTCGATTGACGGAAGGTGGTGCCTTGCAAATCAATTTTGATAACAGGGCTATCCTGAACGCTCAACTGAGCCAGGATCTGACGAAGATCAAAGGAGGATATGTCAGCTGCGGTAAGTTACAGGACGAAGTGGCTGAAGGGCGGTTGCAGCCGTACGAGGGACAAATCAGGGACCTGCGTTTTACCATGAATGATCTGTCGGGCAGGCCCTAGTCTACGGCACTGTTAAATATATTTAGGATAGAAAAATTACCGGTTTAAAATCAATTGAAAGGAAAGGATATGAAACGAATTATATTTTATGTTTTTCTGTTCTCGTCGTACCTGTGCATTGCGCAAACACCGCAGGCCGCCAGAAAAGACAAGCGTCCCAATATTGTATTGATACTCGCCGATGATCTGGGTTATTCCGATTTGGGTTGTTTTGGTGGGGAAATTCAAACACCACATCTAAATCAGTTGGCTGAAGAGGGTATCCGGTTTACGCAATTCTATAATATTTCCAGATGTTGCCCTACCCGGGCTTCGCTTTTAACCGGCGTTTACAATCATGACGCGGGAATAGGAGATATGACTACCCGAAAAGACGACCAGGCCTATAAAGGCGCATTGGGTACGGATGTGGTAACCATCGCTGAAGTCCTTCAGACCGCAGGCTACGCGACGGCCATGTCGGGTAAATGGCATGTGTCCAATACCCTGACTCAGCCGAACCGCGCCGTGCAGTTGCAATGGTTAAGCCATCAGGCAGTGCATCCTTTGTTTTCACCACTCGAGCAATATCCGGTAAACAGGGGTTTTGAACAGTTTTACGGCACCATCTGGGGTGTGGTCGATTTTTTTGATCCCTTCAGTCTGGTAGAGGGAACCCAACCGGTAACCACCGTTCCCAAGGGGTATTATCATACGGATGCCATCAATGATAAAGCCGCCGATTATATCCGGGAATTTGCCAGGGGTGACCGGCCATTTTTTCTCTATCTGGCGCACAATGCACCTCACTGGCCGCTGCACGCACTGCCAGCGGATATCAAAAAGTACGAGGACACTTATACGAAAGGTTGGGAAGCCATCCGGCAACAGCGTTATCGTAAGATGGCCCGCCTGGGTTTGATTGACACGAATATTACCAAATTGTCGCCCCGGCATCCTGGTGAAATCCGCTGGCAGGACAATCCCGACAAAGACTGGGATGCACATGCCATGGCCGTTCATGCGGCCATGGTGGATCGTATGGATCAGGGCATCGGCCGGGTCATAGCTGCGTTAAAGGAAACCGGCCAACTGGACAATACGCTCATCGTATTTTTAAGTGATAATGGTGCCAGTGCCGAACTTTGTGAGCGGTATGGTCCCGGGTTTGACCGGCCGGGTACCACCCGCTCGGGAGAAAAAATATCCTATGCCAAAGACAAATCGGTACGCCCGGGACCTGAGACCAGTTATTTTTCTATAGGTCCTGACTGGGCCAATGTGGCCAATACGCCCTATCGTTTATGGAAATCAGCGTCCAGTGAAGGTGGCGTTCGTTCCCCCACTATTGTTTACTGGCCGCGCGGTATCAAAAATAAAGGCAGTAAGAATGACCGGGTAGGTCATGTAATGGATTTTATGGCCACTTTCATTGAACTTACCGGTGCCCGTTATCCGAAAGTTTATAAAGAACATCCCATTATTCCGCTGCAGGGCCAGAGCTTTTTATCGGCCCTCAAGGGCAAGAAAGACCCGGGGCATGTTGAGTTGTTCAATGAACACGAAGGCAGTCAATACGCACGCCGTGGTGTCTGGAAGCTGGTTAAAGTCAAAGGCGCCAGGGACTGGCGACTGTATAATATGGAACAGGATCCCACGGAATTAAAGGATCTTTCGGCCGAACACCCTGAAAAGGTAAGGGAATTATTGCAGGCCTGGCAGAACTGGGCTCGCCAACATCATGTGCTTCCAAAACCCTAGGGTAAGTGTCCGGTCATAGACGGCAATCATTTACGTAACATATAATTAAGGTTGCCAACTGACAGAAAAATTAGCAGATGTACAAATGGGTGCTTCATACATTTTTTTTTCTTCTTTCCGGCACATTGAATGCCCAGGATCAATCGACAGGACTGTTAAGGGACCTCGAACGGCATGACCGGGCCGTTTTGGTAAAGGACGATATATGGATCCGGGATCCTTATATCACGCTGGCATCCGACAGTAATTATTATCTTACGGGAACCACACGTATAGTCGACAACAACTGGCAGGGGTCGGGTGGAGCCAAGAAGAAGAATAAGGCGCCCGTAGGCAGTGCAGTACGCGTCTGGAAATCACCCGATCTGGTCCACTGGCAATATATCGGGGAAATTTTTGATATGCGACAGGGTTATTGGGGACTGGGTGAAAAAGTGCCAGCGAACCCAGCCCTGGCCAATGAGCGTCATCTCTGGGCGCCGGAATTACATTTTATTAATGGCCGGTGGCTGCTGGTACATACGACGCCGGGTCCGGATCTGCAAAAGTCTAATCTGGCGGTGAGCCGCGGCAGCAGTCTGGAAGGCCCTTATGATTTTCCATTGGGCGAATGCGCCGCTAACCTGCACGATCCCAGCATATTTCAGGATACTGATGGCCGGATCTATCTGCTCTGGGCCAATACCCAAATTGCCGAACTGCGTCCCGACCTGGGCGGTTTTGTCGGAAAACCTGAAGAGATTTATCCAGCCAACAAACGGAAAATGCCCAATGGCAGCTTCAAGCAGGGAATTGGTCATGAAGGCTGTTATATGCTGAAAATAGGCGGTAAATATGTCCTGGTTGGGACGGGCTGGTCAACTAATAGAATGCGCCATGGCAGTTATAATCTCTATTATGCTGTCGCAGATAACATCAGGGGCCCTTATGGTCCCCGGAAATTTCTGGGACGGTTTCTGGGGCATGGCACCCCTTTTAAGGACAGGCTGGGCCGCTGGTGGTGTACGGCATTTTACAATGCCAACCGGCCAACTTTGAACAAAGGTGGAATCAGAAACCGGGACCTCAGTGATGATGCTTATACCATCAATCCGCAGGGTCTCACGCTGGTACCGCTGGAAATAACGCAACTGGCTTCCGGGGATATCGAAATCAGTGCATTGGATCCTGATTATGCACAGCCGGGCCCTGATGAAGTACAGCCGTTCTAAATAGAAAAATAAAAGCATGTGTAATAATAGAAAACTGATAATGTTTTGCTGCTTGTTAGCAGGCTTGATCATCAATACAGATATGCAGGCGCAGGTGGAAGTGAAGCGCCCGAATATTCTGTTGATAATGGCCGATGATATGAGTCGGATGGACATGGAGCCTTATGGCAGCCGGCAGGTATTTACGCCTCATTTACAACAGTTGGCCACAGAAGGACTCTGCTTTGATAACATGTACAATATAGTGCCTATTTGTGCCCCCACCCGGCAGACCCTGCTCACCGGATTGGGACCGGTACGCAATGGTGCCTATCCCAACCACAGCGTGATTTATGAGGGTATTAAAACGCTTCCGGTCTATTTGCAAGGCCTTGGCTATAAAGCAGGTCTGATCGGAAAGAAGCATTTTGGACCTTTACCTTCCTATCCCTTTGACTTCCTCGGAGGACGGGACCATGATAACGGCAAGGGCCAGGATGTTGATCTGAGTAAGGCGGAAGCCTATATCAGAAAAGCTGCAGAACAAGAACAGCCATTTCTATTGATGTTTACCAGCAATCAGCCGCATTCTCCCTGGAACCGTGGCCGCCCCGAACGTTATGATCCGGACAAAATACAGCTGGGCGCGAATATGATCGATACCCGACTAACCCGCCAACAAATGACCCGTTATTTTGCAGAAATTACCTATCTGGACAGTCTGGTGGGCCATTGCCTCGAAATGATCGACCGTTTGGGGCTGCGGGACAATACATTGGTGATTTTTACGTCCGAGCAGGGTAATTCCTTTCCTTTTTCCAAATGGACACTCTATGATCAGGGCCTGCGTTCCGGTTTTATTGTCCGCTGGCCGGGCGTTATTAAGCCGGGTACCCGACAGCAGGCAATGGTCCAGTATACCGATATCCTGCCTACCCTGATTGATATTGCCGGTGGAAAGCCTGAATCCCTCAAAACCGGTTCGATAGATGGTTTAGGCGGGGAAGGTTTTGACGGAAGAAGTTTCCGGCCGCTGCTGGAAGGCAGAAGCCAAAGGCATCGGGATTATGTTTTTGGCGTCAATACGACCCGTGGTATTATTCAGGGCGCTGAGGCTTTTGCCAGCCGATCCGTGCGCAATGACAGCTATTTATATATACTGAATCTGAATGCAGAAAACGATTTCTCCAATGTGGTTACCCATTCAGTTTTGTTCCGGCAATGGATGCAAAAAGATGCATCACGTGCGCGTTATTATATCCATCGTCCTGCTGTTGAGCTGTATGATGTCGTGCAGGATCCCTGGCAGCTCCATAATTTGGCAGGTAAAACGAAATATCAAAATGTCGAAGCTACAATGAAGAAGGAACTTGAGGCATTTATGCATCAGCAGGGAGACAGCGGCGTCGCTACAGAAATGCAAGCTTTAACCCGACAGCATAAATCCACAGACAAATAAAGCTTTTGCGGGCAATTGCGATGTTGGACAAAGCGGCTGATTATTGAAACCGCATTAGGGTATTTGAATGCAGCTGTTCTGGTCAAAGGGGCTGTGCCATAACAGCTCATTAATTTTACCACCGATTTTTTGGAGCATCGGGGTGTTTGATACTTGCAGCGCCGTATATATATAAGAGGCGCTACTATGTTCCATTAACATGTAGCGCCTCTGCTAAAAAATAGCGTTATCAGTTCAGAAATCCACCCTGTTGCAAACGCGCCATGGCTTCCATTGTGGTGGCTGCACTGATAGCCGAGCGTAAGTCGCCCCAAACTTCGGTATCACCAGGATTTTTCCACCAGGTATAGGAAAACTTGATATCAGGTGATTTCTGTGTGCCTTCAATCCAGAGATAGCTGGCATTGTTTTTCAGAAAAGAGATATAAGTCTCCCGTTGCTCCTGCTCCAGTTCCGGCAGTTCTATCAGTAAGGTAAAATACCGTACAAAGATCCCCTTGAAAAGATTGACGTCATGGCCACCACCGTCGCCAGCCTGCTCACCAAAGTCCTTCATCACACCATAAGTATTGTCAATATTGTGGGTAATATGGTAATTGGTAATCCGGATGGCATCCTGGAGATAGGCGGCATCTTTTGTGATGTCATAAAGTTCCAGTGCCGCTCCCAGAAATGTCCCCACATCATAAGAGTAGTCGGAGTTTGTATTGCCGATTACTTCAAATACACGGCCTGAGGAAAGGATGGTCCGGTTGTATTTCATCCAGTCGTAGATTCTTTGGGCCCATTGCAGATTATTGAAACCGCCATGAGATTCGTTAGGATATTTTTTATAACGCCGGGCAGCAATAATGGCGGCCGGGCCATTGGCCGGAATGCCTTTGCCTTCTTTCAGATCATCAGAAGGCTTGCGCCATTTAATCCCGCCACCATCGTATTCCGTCCATCCTTGGGTAATCCATTGCCAAAGATCAGCGGAGGATTGGGCATAACGCTGGTCTCCTGTGGCGTCCAGCGCCCGCATATGCGCCAGTCCGTGCCAGCCCATATCATCGTAAAATTCATTTTCCCAGTTATCACTATACCAGTTCTTTTGCCGAACCCCCTCATAGAAATCGTAGATAGCCTGTTGGAATCGGTTGTCCTGGGTTCGTTGGTAGGCATCCACCAGCAGGTCGAGACCATGGGCCTCAGGCCAGTAATCGTTCCATTGAATATTGCCGTCATAGGTATTGTTAAAGACATGATAAGTCGTATTCCAATACCGGTTAAAAAAAGAGTTGGTACTGCTGTCTGCTGCAGCAACCCAGTCAACCTTGTAAAAACTGCTGGCGGCGGTTTCTTCGGGTATATAAGGATCGTTGTATTTGGTACAGGAGGATATGAGTAAGATCACAATTCCGGAAATGATAGTAATCCTTTTCATTCTTTTATATTTTTTAATTGAATCACCAGTGCGTTTTCCAGGGTTCCCGCTTAGATGTCTACCGAGTTGGAAACCGCGGGTCGCCGGTGAATGAGATTTTAATAAGGGGCGGGCAGGAGCAGTCGCTAGGCACGGCTGCTCCCGCTGACCCCCGGTTTAATTTACGGTATAAGAATGCGTATATGCCCCGTCTGATTTCAGTATCAGGTTGACAGTCGTATTTGCTCCGTCTACTTCCGTTGCAAACTTCCATTTATCATCCCATTGGGAATTTTGATCCAGTAGACGTGCGTAAAAATAGGCGGCGGGTGCATTCGCCGGCGGCCGGCTGTCCGTACCATTTACCGTACCCAGCTGTTTAACGCCCTGGGAGGTTTCCATCTGGAATTTATAACGTTCGTCTTTACCCCAGCTTTCCTGCCTGAAATTTATGACACCGGTACCCGACCAGACGCCGGCTCCCTGATAGCTGAGATCCAGAACGATTTTGTTTTCAGGACAGAAAAAGACACCAACCCGGTTGATTTTCATACTGGTGACTCCTTTATTGGTGAAATCCAGTGTAATCCGGTAGACGCCGGTGGCTTCAACCGTGGACTGTTGATCTGTGCCGGCCTCGGCAAGTTTGTTGGCCGCATCGATATAGTAGCGGTTGGGTTCACCCGTCGTACGATCGATAAATGAAAACCCTCCATCGCTTTTTAGTTCTGTATAAATTTCAAATTGTCCGTTGCCTGTTTTTTTCATGGCCAGGGCCTGGCTGGCGTCCGCACCACCTTCAGATGCTTCTCCCGTTATGAATACAGTCTCGGGAATCGATTCGAAACCTTCCAGCCGCTTAACCGTTAACAGGTTTTTCTGGGGGCAGGTCGCAGAACTCAGTCCTCTCCAGGAAACCACGGACCAGAGTACATTTCCTGTTTCCCCTGTTGGAATACCGGCTGCGGCGCAGGCCCGGTTGATATCCAGGTGGGATACATTGGCATAAAGTTCTTTGCCCCCCTGTTCTGAAACCACCCGGTAAATCGGTGTTTCCGGATCAGACTCCTTGTAAAAAGTGACTTCGTAGGAAACCAGCTGCCCGTCCTGCGCATGGCTGGGTGCCCATTGAAACAGGGCACTGGAGCCCTGGTCGGAGCTGAGCACCAGCTGCTGATTTTCCTGGGGCGCATATAATGCATCTACAGGGCTGACTTTAGGGTCCTTGTATTCCATTTCATTTTTCTTACATCCATTGGCCAGAAGCAGCAGTAAGAAAGCTATTAAACTATGGTTGAGTATCGTTTTCATGATTGATAAATTGTATATGAATCAAGTTGAAATTTCATTAATTAATATCCTGGGTTATTGGGTTTGAGTTGAGGATTGAGGTCCATCTGATCCAGTGGTACCGACCAGAGATAGTCCCGGTTACTGTTGAACTGGTACTGCTCTACCCGCAGATAGCCATTATCGACATTGGGATCACTACCGCCGAATTTAAATCCATGGACGACTCCACTAAGCAGTTCGGGTCCCAATTGCCAGCGTTTGATATCATACCATCTCAGCCCTTCAAAAGCGAGTTCTACGCGCCGTTCATTTCTGATGATCGAGCGTAGTTCGGCCTGTGATTTTGCTGCCGGATAGGCCAGCGCAGCGGCCGCTTCAAACCCGGCCCGGTCCCGGATGGTACCGATCGTCTGGTCCCATTCTGCAGCGGATATCTTGGCCAGTTCGTTGCAGGCTTCGGCATACATCAGTAGAATATCCGCATAACGGAACATGATGATATTGAGACCGGAACGATTATCACTGGTCATGGTCCAGTCATAGTACTTGCGGACATAATAGCCCGTTTTGGTCTGCCGCTCCACCGGACCTTTGTATGCATCCTCGGTATTTGTACCTACCGCCGTTCTAATAATATCCGTGGTTCCGTTTTTGTTCAGCCACTTGTAATTGTCATAGACAATCGAAGCAGTGAGCCGGGGATCACGGTTATTATAGGGCGTGCTTTCATTATAAGTCGGATCTTTATCCGCCCCTTTTACGGGTAGGCCATTTAATGTCAGATAACTGTCTACCAGTTCCTGTGTGGGATTGTCAGCAGAGATTTCCGCGAATTTGGAGATAGGCGCCAGCTGCTTCATATTATCCCATGTTTTAAATTCCGGTACATAAGTGATGTCCAGTATGACTTCACTGTTGTATTCATTTTCCGGAGTAAACAGTCGCAGGTAACTTTCCTGGGGATTGCTGTAACGGTACAACTGGTAGCTGCCATAGGTGGAAGGCTCATTGATCAGCCGGCCCGTATATTCTTTGACTTTCGCAAAGTTGCTTTCATAAAGATAGGCTCTGGCCTGGAAAGCACAGGCAGCGCCAATCGTTATACGTCCTTTTTCGACCTGGCTCAACTGATCCGCTTTTGGCAGGTTGCCATTTTGCATGATCTCGTCCAGTTCTGTATGAACGAAAGACAAAATCGCTGACTTCGGACTGCGACTGACATTATAGGCGTCATCCAGACTGATCTGTGTATCAAAGTAGGGTACGTCGCCATAATAGTTGACCAGCCGGAAATAAATGTAGGCCCGGATAAAACGAATTTCATCCACCATACGTTTTTTTTCGTTTTCGTCCATTGCCGGTACCCTGTCCACATTTTCAAGAAAGACCAGACAGGTTTTGATGCCACCGTAAGCATCTCCCCATTCGTTTTTGAAGAGATTCAATGCGGGTGTGGCCTCTCCCCGGCGAATGGTGTAGGGATCGCTGGTCCCGTACGTATGGACCATATTGTCACTGAGAAATTCATCCCGCCACATCAGGGAAGCGCTGTACATCTGATTGTAAGCCATATTCAACACCAGTTTGGCCTTATCGGTACTGGTCCAGTAATTGGCTTCTGTGAATTTATTGATCGGCGCTACGTCCAGCTTCTGACAAGCCTGAAATTGCAAGGCGGCGATCGTTATGGAAATAATATATAATGCTCTTTTCATGTTCATGCTTTTTAAAACTCTATATTAATACCGGCTCCATAAAATTTAAGCGTTGGGTAATTTCTACCACTGTTACCGCCGCCGGCCTTGAGCATATTATCAAATTCTGTTGATTCAGGATCTATAAAGGAGTTCCGGGAAATGGTTACCGGATTCTGGGCATTGGCATAAATCCTTACCCTTTCAAATCCTATTCTACTGACCCATTCTTGTGGTAATGAATAGCCCAACTGAATGTTCTTGATCCGTATATAACTGGCATCCAGCAGGTACAGATCAGAAGCCTGTCCCCAGTTATTAGAATAGGAGGATCCACTGTTGGTATTCAGCCGTGGAAAACGGGCATCGGTATTGGTGACGGTCCAGGTGTCCAGCTGGTGTTTGAAAATCACCGGGTACCAACCCCCATTGTGAAAGGGGGTATAGATATCACCGCGAAGCGACTGGAGCCGTTTGCCCACACCCTGGATCAGGAGCGCAAAATCAAAGCTCTTGTAGCGCAGATTATAGGAAAATCCATAATTGTAATGAGGGAATCCGTCGCCCAGATAAAAGCGATCGTCATTGTCTATGACACCGTCATTGTTCCGATCCACATATTTTACATCACCCGGTTGGGGGGAAGTCCCAATGGGTACGGCCGAAGCGGCTACTTCATCGTTGCTTTGGAACAGGCCATCGGTTTTCAGGCCGTAATAAGCACCCAGGGGCAGGCCATTGCGACGAATAAAACCAATATTATCGACGGTCCGGATTTCCGGGTTGCCCAGGTCAAGCGCCTTGTTCTGGGTATTTCCCAGGTTGAGCGCTATATTATGGATAAAGTCGCCGGTGCTCAGGTTATAACCCAGGTTCAGTTCCCAGCCCCGGTTCTGCATCGAGCCAATATTCACATCACCCAGTATTGTTCCATATACACTTGGCGTAATGGGTGTCAGCAGGATATCAGTCGTCTTATTCAGGAAAACGTCAAAGCTGACATTGAGCGCCCGTTTCAGAAAATCCAGGTCCAGACCGATATTGGTGGAGTTTACTTTTTCCCATTTTAAATCCGGGCTGGCTTCCTGGAAACCGGTACCGGATACCGGGCTGTTGCCAAAGCCCGCGGCATTGGCATATATCGTATAAGTCGTGAAGTACTGAAAATCTGCTATTTCCTGATTGCCCAGGATACCCCAGGAACCGCGTAGTTTGATATTTCCGATATTATTGCGATAGTTGCTCAGGAAATCTTCCTCAGAAAGGGACCATCCCAGGGAAACGGAAGGGAAACTGCCCCAGCGGTTTTCTTTGGGAAATCGGCTCGAACCATCGGCACGAAGGGTGAATTCGACTGAATAGCGGTCATCATAGTTGTAATTTACCCGACCAAACCCGGACTGGATTACCCTTTTGAGGGAATTGTTTACTTCGGTCCGGCTATTGTCGAAAATGGTCTTATCGTCTTCGCCATTATTGACCGGAATCCCCAGGTCGGGGTCGGTATTGCTGGTTTTGACATCGATGCCCCGGTTATTGAGTACTTCCTGAGAAACACCCGCCATGGCGCTGATGTTATGTTTATTGATCTTTTTATTATAATCCAGCAAAACCTGAGAATTGATAAATACCCCCTTGAACGCATAGTTTTCAGTTTCCCGATTGGTGCCGTTCATTACCGGGGTGGTGCTTTCCGGACTATTATAGGTCGGATATTCCAGCCGCCGGATAAAGCGCCAGTTGGAAGTGATATCGGCACCAAATACCGCTCTTGCTTTCAGGTCATTGGTGATCTTAAATTCCAGGTTGGTTCCTATATTCATCCAGTCGTTATTATGGCGGTTATAACCGGCCAGGTCCAACTGGGCCGCCACATTGGTACCTACCGAACTGATCAGGTAACGCCCGTCATCGGTTTTCGGTACATTATAATAATACTTCGGCGTCCGGCTGGCATCAGCGATTTTAAAGCCCTGATTCGATTCATCTCCTTTGATATCCGTACGGACAAAACCCAGGAATACATCTGCCTTGAACCGTTTGTATTCCGTGGTCAGTTTGGTACGCAGGTTGTACCTTTTGATGCCGTAGTTCGGACCAATAAAGTTGCTACCCTGATTGTAATAGCCCCCGGAAATCATATATGTGCTGTTGGCGGATCCTCCGGATATATTCACATCGTAAGCCTGCTGTGGTGCATCTTTGAATATATAATCCATCATCCATTCAGCGTCACCATGTGCTTTCAGGTCCTGGATCTGTTCCGGCGTATAAGCCGGCGCCTGGCCGCCATTGGCCAGTGCCACATTTAACAGGGTGGCGTTTTGCCAGCCTTCCACCGGACGATACAGTATATCGGCCTGTTGGCTGCCATAAGAGGCGCCCAGCCGTACTTTTGGCTTGGAGTTTTTCCGACCGTTTTTGGTAGTGATCACAATCACACCACTGGCTGACCGGGATCCGTAAATAGCGGCTGAACCAGCATCTTTTAAGACTGAAATTTTGTCAACATCATTGGGATTCAGCTTGTTCATGTTACTGACGTCAGAGATCATCCCGTCGATTACGACCAGCGGATCCGCACTGGTAAGCGTGTTGACGCCGCGGATATTGATGTTCAGGGCATTGTTATTGGGATCCATGCTTTTTTGCTGAATCAGCAAGCTGGGGGCGGCCCCCTGCAATGCCTGGGTAAGATTGCCTACCGGCCGGTCCTGAATATTTTTCGAAGAAATCTGATCCACCGCACCAATGAGCTGTTTTCTTGTCGTGGTGCCGTAGCCGATGACGATGATTTCATCCAGCTTTTGTTCTGCAGCTACCAGGACAATACTGCCCAGCTCTTCACCGGTAACCAGAATTTCCCGACTTTCAAAACCCACACTGGAAACGACCAGTACCGCCGTATTGCTGTTGAGTTTCAGACTAAAATTCCCTGCAGCATCGGTAACGGTGCCGTTACTGGTTCCTTTTTCCAGGATACTGACGCCCGACAACGGAT
Organism: Niabella terrae; assembly: GCF_054783135.1. NCBI lineage: Bacteria > Pseudomonadati > Bacteroidota > Chitinophagia > Chitinophagales > Chitinophagaceae > Niabella > Niabella terrae. Next base: position 117,899 of record NZ_BAAGRD010000012.1, on the reverse strand, counting down.
TACCCAGGGTGTCGGTAACGGTACCTCTGACGGTTAATTCCTGTTTCTTTCCGGAGGCGGGTACAATGACCAGCAGGTTGCGATTCATTTTCCGGAAGTCGAAACGGGTATTTACCAGCAACTGTTGCATGACCTGTTCAATCGTAGCCTCCCGTACCTGGAGGTTGACTTTCTGATGTGCCAGCGCCACACTGTCACTATAGACAAACCGGTAGTTGTAATCAGCTTCAATTTTTTTGATAACAGCAGATAAAGGCTGGTTTTTTACGTTCAGGCTGATGCGCTCCTGAGAATTGCCGGTAAAGGCAATGGCCTGAAAGGCACTTAACAACACGAGGATAAATGATAATTTCATTAGCAGCATAAATTTAATAATCCAATGCCTGTCCCTGTGCAGAGCAAGACAATCTCTTTTTTTCATACTTTCGTTAAGTTTTAATCGTGATGGAATAATGCAGATTCTGCAATTGTTCTGTCTTTCTTTGGCGGAAAATGTTGCAACCATTTTTCGCCATTTTTTTTATTACCGTTTTTAAGAGGATTTCATATACAAGCTTTTGATTTAAAAATTATTAATAGAGTGTCAAAGTATTGTCGGACAGTTTATACCTGAATCCAACAGCCAGTTGAAAGGACTGGAGGACTTCGGTGAGGCTTTCGTTTTCGAAAATGCCACTCAGCTTCCGGTTGTACAGACTGCTGTCGGAAACGGTAATATTAACGCCATACCAGCGTTCCAGTTCAGGAATGATCTCCCTGAATCCGGTCTGATCAAAAACCAGCCGGTTTTGTGTCCACTGGATTTCATTGGCCAGAGAGTCAGCAGTGGCGCTCTGACCAATCGTCACAACTGACATTTCCGGCGTGTTGTCCCTGACGGCGTTCGGTGTCCCATCGGACCTTCGTGTTGAGGCATCGGTAATATTTTTGACCAGTAGTTTTTCGTGAGGTTTCAACACGATTTTTTCTTTTTCTTTATTACGCAGGTACACTTCAACCTTGCCCTTTATCAGCGTGGCCTGTGTGGTAATATCTTCATCGTATGCGCGGATATTGAAAGTAGTGCCCAGTACCCGGACATCCATCGCTTTGGTTTGGACAATAAAGGGAATATCTGCGTCATGAACAACTTCAAAATACGCTTCGCCTGAAAGGGTGACGGTACGTGTTTTGTCGCCATAAGTTTTTGCATAAGTGAGACGGCTGTCCGCGTTCAGCCACACTGAAGTGCCGTCCGGCAATTCAATCACCGACTTGGAACCCTTACGGGTCATATGCACATAGGGCGCGGTTTTGGCAGGATCCCGGTGCTGCGTCAGGTAAAAAACAGCACCTATGCCCATACAAATAAACAATATGGCTGCGGCCCGCAACAATCTCTTTCTCCAGCGCAACGGCGTAGTACGCAGGGGGAGAGCGGGAATTTCGTCTTCCTGTATCCCAATTTTTTGATGTAGATGGCGTATAAAGGTTTCCTGCTGATCTTCGGAATAACTGTGCTGCTGGTCGAAATGGGTTTGCCATACCGCTTCCAGCGCCTGTGAAAGCTCCAGATCCTCCGGATGCTGCTTGAGGTGAAGTTGTAATTCCCGGATTTCCGCCAGTGTAATCGTACCGGTTGCTTTCCTGGTAAGTAGTTCTAAAAGTCTGTTTTCTTCCATTTGTGGCATGCGCTGTAAGGATAAGTCGCATCTCACAACCCAAAACCCTTAAAAGGCATAAAAAAAAATCAGGCTTTTAATCGAGCAGGGGGTCGTTGCCTTAATAATTGGGACTTCAGGGTGGTAGATAATCTTTTGATGGCAATATACATCTGCGCTTCAACGGTTTTAACCGACAGGTCCAGCAGGCGGGCAGTTTCTTCGTATTTCAGACCTTCTTCCTTCACCAACCGAAACACCAGCCGGCATTTGGGGGGTAAACCGTTAATGGCGGCTTCTATTTCTGAGAGATTTTCCTTACTGATACAGGCAGTTTCCGGATCGCTCGCATGTAAGGGGTGGTCTTCAGGTGCATCTTCCAGGACCAGCGGTCTTTTGACCCGCAACCGGCTGAAGGCCGTATAGCGGGCAGCCGTATACAGGTATTGCGAGAAATTACTGATGGAAAGCAGCGTGCTTCGGTTTTGCCAGAGTTTTACGAATACATCTTCTGCAATCTCTTCTGCCAGTTGATGGTCATTAACGATTACGGTGACATAAGAAACCAGTCCGGGTATATAATTACGGACCAAGCAGTCAAATGCGGACTGATCGGCGCTTTCTGTGATCGCTGTTAATAATTTCCTTATGGCTTCTGGTTTCATTACGTATCAATTAATTATTAGCGGCATCGGGCTATTTCATCCGAAAGCCCGATTCATAAAGATAGCTTGTTGCGGCCTCCTTATAAAAACTAATCAGGAAAAATTAAATTCATGGCAAACAACTGCATTTATAAATATTTTCCTACTTTTATCGCAAAAACGATTTTGCTTTGTTTAGCGAATATAGGCAAAATTCCATATTGAAATCATTATTGCCATTTGTTATAAATAATAAGTTCAGGTTTTGAAGAAATACTATTTTTTGCTGGCCCTCCTGTTCAGTAGCTTTGTTTGGGTCGCTGCGCAGCCGGTACAAAGGAAGTTGACGGACTATGTTAACCCTTTTATCGGGACGACCACACTGTGGGACAGTATTGATCTGGGGTATCGGCCTACCCGAAGGGCCTGGGGAGGAGAAACCTTTCCCGGCGCGTCGCTGCCTAATGCCATGGTCCAGGCGACGCCTGTTACGATGTGGCGTAGTGGATCGGGTTATCAGTATGAGGACACAGTAATTTATGCTTTTGCGCATACCAGTAAGGGACATTGGAATTTAGGTTATGCCCCTTTTATGGCCGTCACCGGTAAAGTAAATCCGCTGACCTATTACTCTACTTACAGTCATGAGAAGGAATCTGCCAGTCCGGGCTATTATCAGGTCTATCTCGAGAAATACGGCATCAACGCGGAACTGACGACTACCCTGCGCTGTGCCATGCACAAGTATACATATACCAGGGGAGGTGAAAAGAAGCTATTGGCTGTTTTAAGCCGCTCCAATGAAAACGTCCGGGATTGGAAGATAGAACGGGTGAATGACCGCTTATTCTCGGGTTATCAGCGTACGGGAAAAAATTTCTATTTTTATGCGGCTACCAGTCACCGAATTAAAAGTATCACTGCATTGGGTGAAGGCGATCATGAGTTACGCAGTATAAATTTTGATCAGGGCATAAATCCGTCCGCTCCACTTGAGATCCAATTTGGCTTTTCCTATGTTTCAGTCGAACAGGCGCGTAAAAATCTTGAAGCAGAAATGCGGCACAAAAGTTTTCAGGAACTGCGGTCAGCCGCTTCTCAAAGCTGGGAGACCCTGCTATCAAAAATTAAAGTATCCGGCGGAACTGATTTTCAAAAAGAAACATTTTATTCCACTTTATACCGCAGTTTTCTTTGGCCCATACTGCTAAGTGATGCAGATGACACTTATCTTGACGAAAGCGGAAAGATTGTAAACAGGGGTTTCCGATACTACAGTAATCCTTCCTTTTGGGACGATTATCGCAATAAACTGATACTGCTGGGTATGTTAACCCCGGATGTGGCTTCAGATGTAATCAGCTCTATCACCGATAAAGGCCGTATCAAAGGATACATGCCTACTTTTTTTCATGGCGATCACGCTTCAGTCTTTATTGCAGGCACTTATTTGCGGGGGATTCGAGATTTCGATCTGAAGGAAGCCTACCGGCTTCTGCTTAGAAATGCCTTTCTGCCTGGCAAGGGGGGAAGACCCCATCTGGAAGACTATATGAAGCGGGGCTGGATTGCGGAGCAGGATGTGAAAGATCCCCGCCTGGAAACGGTCGCCAATGCGGCGGTGACCAAGACCCAGGAATATGCTTATGATGATTATGCCACGGCACTACTGGCCAGGGAAATGAAGGATGAATCCAATTACCGGAAACTGATGCAACGGACGGATAGTTATAAGCATTTATTCGATACCTCTACCGGGCTGATGCGGGGACGACTGGCGGATGGATCCTGGATCAGTCCTTTTGATCCGCAACAACCCTATTTTGAGTATATGTACCGGGAGGCGAATGGCTGGCAGTCCAGTTTTTTCGCACCGCATGATCCCGAAGGATTGATTGCACTCTATCCGAATCCTGCCAGCTTTGAGCGGAAACTGGATTCACTGTTTAGTATACCATGGAAAGGATATGAAGCCCATAATCTGACTGGTTTTATAGGGCAGTATTGTCATGGCAATCAACCGGATCACAGTGCTCCTTATTTTTATTATTTTATCGACCGCCAGCCCAAAGCACAGTTGATTCTGGATTCAATTATGAACCATTATTACCGGATGGGCCGGGAGAAACTGGCTTATGCCGGAATGGATGATGCCGGCGAAATGTCTTCCTGGTATGTGTTTAATGCAATAGGGCTTTATACGTTTTCTCCAGCGGATCCCAGCTATCTGATCACCGTTCCGCTATTTGACCAGGTTGATTTTGACCTCAATGGTAAGAAGTTTACCATCCGGAAAACCGGAACAGGTCCCCGCATTGCTGAAATACGTTACGGTGGTAAAAAGCTCAGCGGTTTCCGTATCGAACATGAGCAGCTTAAGCAGGGGCGCGAATTGCTTATTATAACCGAACCTTTAAACAACTAAACCAATCAGAAAAAAAAATTAAAAGCTATGAAAAGATGGGGCATCGACTTAGGGGGCACCAAAATGGAATGTGTGGTTCTGGATGCGGAAAAACCTGAAGTCATCGAACGTATCAGAATCGCCACAGAGGCGTCGAAAGGATATGATCATTTACTTGGAAGGATTCAGGAACTGATCGCCCTCGTTACCGCGAAACTGGGTGAAGCACCCTCTCGTATTGGATTTGCCACTCCCGGTACACTGGAGCCGGAAACCCAAACGATGAAAAATTGCAACACTACCTGTATGAATGGCAGGCCCATGCAGGCGGATCTGGAACGTTTACTCGGGATACCCGTGCGTATCGCCAATGACGCAAACTGTTTCGCACTGGCTGAATCACAGATGGGCGCCGGGGCCGACTATCCGGATGCAGCGCTGGTCTTTGGAGTGATCATGGGAACCGGTGTGGGCGGTGGTCTGGTAGTGCATCGAAAAGTAATTAACGGACATCACGGTATTGGAGGAGAGTGGGGCCATAACCAGCTGGTGGAAAATGGGGTTCTTTGTTATTGCGGCAGAACAGGTTGCGTAGAAACCGTGATTTCAGGTCCCGCTCTGGAGCAAAATTATGAGCAATTAACCGGCATCAGTATACCGCTTCAGGAGATCGTGAATCGGCATCTTTCGGCTGAAGACAGTCATGCGACCCAAACTGTGGAACGGTTGCTGGAAAATTATGGCAAAGCGCTCGCACAGATCATCAACATAATCGATCCCGATCTGATTATCATCGGCGGCGGGGTGGGCAATATTGATTTATTATATTGTGAAGGTTATGAACGCATTAAAAAGTATATTTTTAACAACGGAAAGCTGACAACCCCTATTTGCAAGCCAGTGCTGGGTGACAGTGCCGGCGTATTCGGGGCAGCTTTGCTCTGGGGATAATGAAATTCAAAAATCGAACGATATGAACCGCAAGACATTTTTAGGGCAGACAGGAGCACTCGGTGCCGGATTGCTTTTTTCTGATTTCGCTTTTGGCAAACCAGGGAATAATTTTCCGGAAGTCAGGTGGGCGCCATCCAAAAGGCATTTTAAGTCAGACGTTATAGAAAAAGTTATCAGGACTTTTGGTTCTGGTGTCAAAAATCCCGAACTCGCCTGGTTGTTCAATAACTGTTTTCCCAATACCCTGGATACTACGGTGTATTTTTCTGAGCGCGACGGTAAGCCCGACACTTATGTCATTACCGGAGACATCGATGCTATGTGGCTGCGGGACAGTTCCGCACAGGTATTTCCTTACCTGCCTTTTACAAAAGAAGATGCGGAGCTGCATAAGCTGATCAGCGGCGTAATTCGCAAGCAAACGCATTTTATATTAAAAGATCCCTATGCCAATGCTTTTTATAATGATGACAGTAAAGTAAGTGAGTGGAAGGAGACGGACCAGACGGACATGAAGCCAGGCGTACATGAACGCAAATGGGAAATCGATTCACTTTGTTATCCCATCCGGCTGGGCTACCATTTCTGGAAAGAAACCGGTGATAGCCGTCCTTTTGATGCAGAATGGAAGCAGGCTATTGTGTTGACATTAAAAACTTTTAAGGAGCAGCAGCGAAAACATGATAAAGGGCCTTATAGTTTTCAACGGAAAACGGCCTGGGCGACCGATGGTGTGCCAATGGCCGGCTATGGGTATCCCGTAAAGCCCAATGGATTGATTTGCTCCATGTTCCGGCCCAGTGACGACGCTACCATCTTTGCGTATCTGATACCTTCTAATTTTTTTGCGGTACTGAGTCTGCGCCAGGCGGCCGAGATGGTTGCTTCGATTGCAAAAGATGCGGCGCTTTCGCTGCAGCTCAAAGAACTGGCAGATGAAGTAGAAACGGCATTGAAGCAGCATGCCATTGTAACACATCCGGAGTTTGGTAAAATCTATGCCTATGAAATTAATGGCTTTGGTAGCTACAATCTGATGGACGATGCCAATGTTCCCAGTTTGCTGGCCATGCCCTATCTGGGTACGGTTGCTGCTTCCGACCCCATCTACCGCAATACCCGCAACTATGTATGGTCCGCGCAGAATCCATTTTTCTTTAAAGGCAGGGCAGCGGAAGGAATCGGCGGTCCACATATAGGGTTGGATATGGTATGGCCGATGAGTATAATAATGAAGGCCCTGACCAGTTCTGATCCGGCGGAAATCCGGCAATGTATCCAGACCCTGCAGCATTCACATGGTGATACAGGATTTATGCATGAATCCTTTCACAAGGATGACCCCAAGAAATTTACCCGTTCCTGGTTTGCCTGGGCCAATACGCTTTTCGGAGAACTGTTATGGAAGACATATCGTCAGCAACCGGCATTATTGAATCTCTAAATTTTTTATATGCGTCATTTTTTGATTTTGTTTTTGATGCTTACGGCTTTTGCCTGTAATAAACATGTAAAAGGCTGGGTTTATGATCCTGATGCCACTTTCTACCAGAAAGGACCCTACCAGCTGCATTTTGAAGATCTGTCAAAAGATTTGAACCCCGATACCAAAAGGCGACTGGTGGAAACATTCTTTAAAGTGTATCCCTTACTGGCCGCAGATTTTAATACGCAGACCACAAAGGAAGTGCGGTTTAAAATTGATCCGGCTTATGAAGGCGTGGCGGCTACCTCGGGAGATATCGTCCGGTATGATCCTGACTGGTTTAAGAAAAATCCGGAGGATATCGATGTGGTAACCCACGAAGTCATGCATATTGTACAGCATTATGGTAAAAGTGTAGGTCCCTGGTGGTGTACGGAAGGCGTCGCTGATTACGTCAGAGAAGTATATGGTGTAAATAACGCCTCAGCAAAATGGAACCTTCATCTTCCCCGTGAAGGTGAAAATTATGACAATGGTTATCGGGTGACCGCGAGATTTCTGCTATGGATCGAAAAGAAAGTCAAAAAAGGGTTTGTTACGACCCTGGATGCCGCATTGCGGGACCACAGCTATACTGCCGAAATCTGGGTTAGCCAGACCGGAAAATCACCAGCAGCCTTATGGCAGGACTATATAAAGAACCCGACATTATAAATATTAATTATGTTAAGACTTTTTGCTTTATCAGTATTGATGATCCTGTCAACAGGAAGCCGTGCGCAAGCCCCAACCGGAGATCTGGTTGATTATGTAAATCCTTTAATGGGAACCCTGTCAAAGTTTTCGCTTTCCACAGGCAATACCTATCCGGCCATCGGAATGCCATGGGGCATGAATCTCTGGACACCACAGACGGGAAAAATGGGTGATGGCTGGGCCTATAAATACCAGGACGATAAAATTCTGGGATTCAAGCAAACCCATCAGCCTTCTCCCTGGATGAACGATTATGGTTATTTTGCCATCATGCCGGTGGTCAATAAGCTGTGTTTCCGGGAAGAGGACAGGGCCAGCTGGTTTTCTCATAAAGCAGAGAAAGCCCAACCCCATTACTACAGTGTTTACCTGGCGGATGCCGATGTCACCACTGAGATTGCGCCGACCGAGCGGGCTGCCGCTTTTCAGTTCACTTTTCCAAAAACCGACAGTGCCTTTATTATCGTCGATGCGATAGACAGGGGTTCCTATGTTAAAATTATTCCTTCGGAGAACAAGATTATTGGATACAGTACCCGCAATAGCGGCAGTGTGCCCAAAAATTTCAAATCCTATTTTGTAATACAGTTTGACCGGCCCTTTGATTATAAAACTACCTGGGATGACAGCCTTTTTACAGACAAAATGGAAGTGGAAAGCCGGCATGCAGGCGCCGTTATCGGGTTTAAAGGACTCCGTCGGGGTGAACAGGTCCATACCAATGTGGCCTCTTCCTTTATCAGTTTTGAGCAGGCGGAACTGAACTTAAAAACAGAAATCGGTAACCGCGATTTTGCATCAATTCGCCGGCAGGGCAGGGCGGAATGGAATAAGGTGTTGGGGCGTATCCAGGTTTCAGGAGGTAGTGAGCAGCAGTTGCGTACTTTCTATTCCTGTTTATACCGCATGGTGTTCTTCCCATTGAAAATGTATGAAAAAAATGCGTCCGGTGAATTGGTCCATTACAGCCCATATACGGGACAGACTGAACCGGGGTATAAATTTGCCGGAACGGGGTTCTGGGATACATTCAGGGCACTCTATCCCTTTCTGAATTTTGTTTATACTTCAATGGTAAAAGAAATGCAGCAGGGCCTGATCAGTGATTTCAAGGAGGGCGGCTGGCTGCCCGAATGGTCCTCACCAGGCTACCGCGGTATCATGGTAGGGAATAACTCAGCATCCGTAGTGGCAGAAGCCTACCTGAAAGGTGCCAGGGGCTATGATATCGAAACATTGTGGAAAGCCCTGGTTCACGGCGCGAACAACGAGGGGCCGGACGCTACGGGCAGAAGGGGCGTGGAATACTATAACAAACTGGGCTATGTTCCCAATGATGTGAAGATTCGTGAAAATGTGGCCCGGTCTCTGGAATATGCCTATGACGATTATGCCATTTATGCACTCGGAAAAGCATTGGGTAAACCTGCGGCTGAAATTGCGATTTATAAAGAGCGGGCCATGAATTATAAAAAGCTTTTTGACCCGCAAACCCTGTTGATGTGGCCTAAAAATCAGGATGGCAGCTTCACAACGCCATTCAATCCCTATTCCTGGGGTGGGGCATTCACAGAGGGTAACAGCTGGCATTATTCCTGGAGTGTGTTCCAGGACATCAACGGATTGAAGCAATTGATGGGTGGTGACCAGGGATTTATCCGGATGCTGGATTCGGTATTTATAATGCCTCCGGATTTCGGGGATTATTCCTACTACGGATCAGTGATTCATGAGATGCGGGAAATGCAGATCATGAATATGGGCCAGTACGCGCATGGCAACCAGCCGATTCAGCATATGACTTACCTGTATAATTACGCCGGTGCCCCCTGGAAATCCCAATACTGGGTCCGGGAAGTAATGAACCGGCTCTATACACCTGATCCCGATGGTTATTGCGGCGATGAGGATAACGGACAGACTTCTGCCTGGTATGTTTTTTCTGCGCTGGGATTTTACCCCGTTACCCCGGCTAGTACCCAGTACGTGTTGGGTGTGCCCTTATTTAAAAAAGCGGAAATTCATTTTGAAAACGGTAAAAAGTTGCTGATCACAGCTCCGCAGAATAACGCCGAAAACCGCTATGTCCAGGCAGTGACCTTCAATGGCAGGAACACTACCAGGAATTATCTGGATCATTTTGCATTACAGCGGGGCGGTGTGCTCCAGTTTGGTCTGGATCGTAAACCCAATAAGAACAGGGGCAATAAACCGGCGGATTATCCTTTTTCCATGAGCCTGACCGAAGCAGAATAAAAAAGGGCAATTTTCAGGACACACTATATATGTAAAAAAAACAAATATTTCCCGATTTCGTAAACAGATAAGATAATCAGGCTTTTAGCTTTGCAGCGCCTTAACAGAAAGTTGGGGTGTTATAAAAATCAAAGGATGTTAAAGCTAAAACTTGTTCAATTTTCGATCTTATTATGTTTATGTGGTTTGGGTACGATAGCGGCGTCGGCTCAATCAGGAACCAATGGAATTATTGCCGGCCGCGTCCTGAATGCAGACCAGCAACCTCAGGAAAATGTGATACTGGTATTGGAACCTTCGGGCCGTCAGACAGGCTCCGATGACAATGGTCATTTTGAGTTCAGAAATGTGCCTGAGGGCGCATATACCGTCTCGGTTAAATCACTGGGCGTAACGGCTGCGCCCGTCTCGGTAACGCTGGATCGTTCCAGGGTGGAGCTGCCCGATATCATATTGGAGCAAAATGCGACTGTGCTGGATCGTGTGATCGTCACCAACGCATACCGGAATGTTGATAAGAATAGTTCCCAGGTAGGCAGGGTGCCGATGACTTATATTGAGAATCCGCAGAATTATGCCGTGATACCCAAGGATGTCTTATTGTCCCAGCTGGTCACGACGACAGAACAGGCCCTGATAAATATTCCTGGTGTTAGCAATCTCTCGATTGCCGGAGGAAGTGGCGGGTCCATTCTGACGTTTAAATCCCGCGGATTTTCCAATGGCTCCATTCTGTACCGCAATGGCGTTTCAACGGGGTATGTTTCACTTACGGATCTGTTTAACACAGAAAGAATCGAAGCGATCAAGGGGCCTGCTGCAACCCTGTTTGGAGGAAATCAGGGCGCTTCCTACGGTGGTGTATATAATATGATCACCCGCCAACCGCTGGAGGTGAAGCGTGGGGAAGTATCTTTTACAACGGGAAGCTATGAAATGGCCCGCACTACAATTGATTACAACACGCCGCTGAATGAGGATAAAACGGCCCTGCTGCGTTTGAACGCCGTATATGACAGTCGCAATAATTTCCAGGAATTGCCACAGAATACGGTGGGTTTTGCACCTTCTCTACTGATTAAAGCAACCGATCGTCTGAAATTACATTTCGACGGGTATTATTTCCGGAGCAGCCGTCCGATTATATTATTCGGATTTTCGGCACCTCCGGGTGGATCCGGCACGACGAACTATCAGGGCAATGTAAAAAGCCTGGGGCTCGATCCCAAAAATGCCTATGCCAATCCAGATTTCAACAGCTCCCAGCAAACACTGGCGATCAGTGGTGTAGCGGAATACAAATTATCGGATAAATGGCTGTCTCAGACGAATTTTTCCATCGCACGTAATAATAACGTTACCCACTATATCTCTTTACTGGCCAATAAAGCCAGCCTGGAAGATACGACCTGGATCCGCCGCAGTGTGCTGGATATCCCCCATAGTCAGCTGTATACCCAGCAGTTTCAACAGAATTTTATTGGGGACTTTAAATTGGGTAGCATGAGAAACCGGCTACTGGTCGGTCTGGATTACTTTAAAACCAATGTATTGGGCGCCCGGGCTTCGCTGGTTTATGATACCATCTACGCCGGCGCTCCTGCTAACCAGCTGACGATTAAGGAGGCGAAAGTACTGGATATGCTGAGTGGTGCTACTTACAACGGCAACCGATCGATTTCCAACAGCTATGGGGCTTATGTCTCCGAACTGCTGAATGTCACCGACCGTTTATTGTTGATGGCCAGCCTGCGGATCAATCGTTTTGTAAGTGGTGATTTTATGCAGACTTCCTATTCTCCCAAGCTGGGTATTTCCTATCAACTGGTCAGGGATGTCCTGTCGCTGTATGCGAACTACAATAATGGGTATAATAATGTCACGCAAACTGATTCACTCGGTAATATCCTGAAACCGGAGTATGCCAACCAGCTGGAAGGCGGCCTGAAATTCGATGTGTTACAGCATCGCCTGACTGGGACGGTCAGCGTTTATGATATCAAGGTGGAGAACAGGGTGCGTCAGATTCCCGGTACGACTTATTATGTGCAGGACAATACCCAGCAAAGCCGTGGTGTGGATGTGGACATTCTTGCCAATCCTGTTACCGGTCTGAACATTGCGATGGGCTATGGTTATAATGATATTCGTTACAGAGACTTCAGGAATGATCCTGATATCGAGGACAATCTGGTGGAGAGTTCTCCTCATCATGCGGCCAATATCTGGGGTACTTATCAGTTCACCCGGGGCAGGCTGAAGGGTTTTGGGCTGGGTGCCGGTGGAAACGGGCAAAGCAGTTCCTATGCCAATATGGAGAATACCATATCACTGGACGGCTTTGCGGTCTATGGCGCCAGCATTTTCTACAATGCCCTGAAGTTCCGGATCAGCGCCAAGATAGATAATATCGCCAATAAGAAATATTATACCTATAATTCCTGGCTTTTTGCCGGACAGCCCCGGATGCTCTCCTTTAACGTGACTTACCGGTTTTAATATTAATTCATTTATCAGCAAACAAATATTGGGTGGTAATAGCCACCCAATATCTTTTTTACCATGAAGCCCATTCTAGTATTTCTGTGTATAGCCATTTGTAGTTTAACGGCCCGGTCCCAGGATTCGCTTTTTATCGGAATCCGAGCTAACTACGATTCCCGTGAACTCCGGGAACAGCGCCCTTACCGCGTTGCCCTGCCGATACATTATTACGATACTAAATACCAGCCGGCCCGTTACCCGGTATTATATGTATTGGACGGTGAGATGGCTTTTGACTATTATGTAGCCGTCGTCCGTTTCCTGAGCAAGGGGGTTTATGCGAGCATTCCGGAGATGATTGTCGTTGGTATTGATAACACCAGCCGTACCCGGGATTTTACGCCCACCAATGATACGGTGCCTTCACCTGACAATCCGGCGAAAGGGTTATTTACGGACAGTGGGGGAGCGGATCATTTTCTGGATTTTCTGGGTGGTGAATTCATTCCTTTTATCGACAGTCAATATCGCAGTTCAGGCTATCGGATCCTTGCCGGTCATTCCTTTGGAGGGCTGGTCAGTGCGTATTCCCTGTTAACCCGGCCGGATTTGTTCAATGCCTACCTGATCCATGATCCCAGTATTTGGTGGGACGGAGGGCTATTACTTGACCTGGCCCGAAAATCACTGACCACCCATGTTTATAAGAAAACCCGGGTATATCTTTCGCAGGCCAATAACGAAGAAAAAGGAGCATTTGACGCGCATTTTGAGCATATCAAATCCTTTCATCAGCTTATAGATTCTGTTGCTAACCCTGGTCTGGCTTATCAATATACCTTTTATGACGGGGAGGATCATGGCACGCTGCCTTTGCCGGCAGCTTACAACGGTCTCAGATTTCTCTTCGATGGTTACTGGATGGATTTTAAGAAAATCAAGCAGGACCGGCAGTTATTGCAAAAGTCCTATCAGTCCTTTTCTGAAAAAATGAATTTCAAGTTTGAACCCTCCGAACCCATGCTGACTTTTATCATTCGTTATTTTAAACAGATCAATCAGCCGGAGGCCGCAGCTGAAGTAGAAAGACTCTGCCGGCAACTGTATGCACCTAAACGTTGATTGAATGAATGCGACCGGGGGTGCGGCTAGCAGGTAACTATGTCGGCTTGGGCGCTTTTACCCTGTTTTTGGATAGAAATCTGGGGATTAGGATCAGAAAATGGGTCCACCTTACAGTAGTAATTAAAATTTTTTAAAAAAAATTTGCGGGTTCTGAGTTTTTAATTATGTTTGCTTAAACGATTAATTATTGACTTGTGCTATGAAAGTCTTTTTTCTTATCTGCTTTCTTGTTACCGGAACCCTGCTTCAGGCCCAGCCCGTTGTCAGTTTTCAGTCGGAACTATTTAGGCTGAAAGATGTAGCAGATCTACCTGCTTACAGGCAGGGGACAATCGTCAAACAAGTATCCTCTTATGATACCACCGGAGGTAATGACGATGGTTTCGGGGGCAAATATTCATTTCTTCGTAAAGATCCCGATGGTGGACTGGTCATTTTTGATGCCCGTGGTCCTGGTGTTATTGAGCGTATCTGGACGCCGACGCCCACTGACGATACCCTGGATTTTTATTTTGACGGTAATGACCGGCCCGGCCTGAGTATTCGGTTCAGGGATCTGTTCTCTGGCCGGGTATATCCTTTTCTGGCACCATTGGCGGATCATAAAGTAGGTGGATTTTACAGTTATATTCCTATACCTTTCTCAAAGAGCTGCAAAATAGTTTTTCGGGGAGAAAAGATACTGTTTCATCAGATACAGTACCGAAGTTTCGAACAGGGGGTACCTGTTACCAGTTATTCGTCGGCTGCAGCAAGAGCGCAGCAGGCTTTATTGGAACAGACGGCCCGATTATGGAAATCCGGGGAGCGAAGTGTGGACAGGTTTTATAAGTCATCTCCGCCTTGTATCAGGAAGGACCTGAAATTGGAACCAGGCAATACGATATCGCTGGCCGAGATGGATGGTGGTGGACGGATTGTGGGTATCGAATTACTGCCGGCGGCTGCTTTTGAAGGCCTGAATAAATTAATCGATTTAAAAATTACCTGGGATAATGAAAAGCGGCCGGCAATTCTGGTACCGGTAGCGGATTTTTTTGGCTTTGCTTATGGTAGCCGTTCGATGGAAAGTCTGTTATTGGGTACTACTTCAGCAAAAGCCTATTGCTATCTGCCGATGCCTTTTGACAAAGCTGCAAAGATAGAACTGGTGTATCGGTCTGGCATCTCCGGGAGCGATCCTGTTAATTTGCAGACCCGGGTGTACTATACGCGCCAGAAAAGAAACCCGAAAACTGAAGGGCGTTTTTACAGCTATTGGAAGCAGGAAGATCCCGAAATTGGCCAGCCTTATATTTTTATGAATGCAAGTGGCCAGGGACATTATGTGGGAACACTGATGCAGGGGCAGGCGACCGATTTTACACATTTTACCGAGTTTTTTGAAGGCGACGATTATACGGCCATCGACGGTGTTCCCACCGTGCATGGAACCGGTTCAGAAGATTATTTTAACGGAGGCTGGTATGCGCAACCTGGTGGATGGGTGGAACGCCTCGGTGCTCCGTTGTCTGGCTGTCTGGATTATTCATTACCACTGGGCAGAACAGGTGGCTATCGGTTTTTCCTATCCGATAAAATGCCCTTCTCCAAAAGTATTTTACACAGCATTGAGCATGGTCCGGTTGATAACAACCGCCAGGTACGCTATATTTCGGTTGCCATGTATTATGCAGATCGAAATCTGACTACAGGTCAGACACCCGGAAATGCGACAACAGAGGTTTACCAGCCTGACACCGTCACCTTCTATACACGATTGATGCAACACCTGACCTACAATGGTCACCTGGGGATTAAAGACAATGCCGCGCAGCTGGATGGAGCAGGAGATGCCCAGATGAATATAAATGTGACAGAGCTGGAGAAAGGACAGTATAAGATCTATCTAAGTCAGATAAAATCCAATTTAGACCAACTGGAAACCATGATTACGAGCGGTGGGTCTGATCGCCAATGGCAGACACTTGAGGTAGCAAACGGCGAACGGCAACGGAACCTCTATATTGGAACATTAAACATTTATGATCCGGCAATTCCTGTAAGTATTTTATTCAAAACGACAACTGCCAACCCGCTGCTGCGATTTGACAGGGTAAGTCTGGTGAAAGTAAAAAAATAGGGAATACATTCGGGTCTTTTTTCGGCTCAATAGCTTAAACGATTAAGTATTTAATTTCTGATAAGAAAAATAACAACTATGCACAAAACGATGCTTGAATTCAGGAGGCTACTCCTGTGGACGTTGGTTGCGGCCTGCTGCTGGCTGCCTGACGTGGCCCAATCACAACCTACTGCAGACGGGGCTTTCAAAGTCACGGGAAGGGTGACCAATCAAAGCGGTGAGCTACTTGCCGGCGCTTCTGTTCTGGAAGTCGGAACCTCGAATGGCGTTTCGACGGATGAGCGCGGCGTTTATGAAATTACTGTCGCCAATGAAAATGCCAGACTGGAAATTTCCTCGGTGGGATATGAGACCAAGACCGTTCAGGTTACCCGGAAGGGCGTCCTGGACGTAGCCCTTGATAAATTGATTAAGGAAGGCGATGAAGTCGTGGTAGTGGGATTCGGTACCCAGCGGAAAGCCTCGGTTGTGGGTGCGATCAGTACGGTATCGCCGCGACAACTGCAGTTGACACCGAACCGATCCCTGAGTAATAATCTGGCGGGAATGGTGCCCGGCGTTATCGCCGTTCAGCGCAGCGGTGATCCATGGACCAATAATTCTGATTTCTGGATTCGTGGCGTCAGCACATTCGGAGGTAATTCAAGGCCGTTGGTCCTGGTGGACGGCGTTGAGCGTAGTTTGAACGATATCGATCCTGAGGAAATAGAATCCTTTTCCGTATTAAAGGATGCAGCCGCCAGTGCGGTTTATGGGGTAAGAGGCGCAAACGGCGTCATTATGATCAATACCAAAAGGGGAAAAATCGGTCCGCCAAAAGTGAGTTTCAGGTATGAAGGCTCCCAGACCCAACCGGTAAAGATTCCTGAATATGTCGGTGCCGTAAAATATATCGAACTGATGAACGAAGTATATATGGATGCCGGAAAGCCGCCTATGATTTCTGATGAGATTCTCCAGAAATACAAAGATCAGTCTGATCCCGATCTGTATCCGGATGTCAACTGGTGGAAGGTGCTGGCAAAAGATCATGCAACCAATCAACGGGCCAACCTGAATCTGAATGGTGGAAATACTTTCTTACGCTATGCGCTGGAACTGGGATATTTTACGGAGGATGGCATCATCAGAAGAGATACCAAACAGGAATGGAATTCAGCGATTAAGGTCAATCGCTATAATGTCCGGTCCAATGTGGACCTGAACGTTACGCCAACCACCGTCGTACGTGTCAGCCTCGGTGGATATCTGCAGACCCGCAACGGACCGCCCGGTGATGCCTCAATGACGGATTTTAATATTTTTTATCAGGCTTCCCGGATACCTCCTTTTATTCATCCTCCGCAGTATTCAACCGGTGAAATCCCCCGCATCAGCTTTCGGGAGAATCCCTGGGCCTGGACCACCCAGCGCGGTTATGAACGTTGGGGGGTGAATCAGTTACAGTCTACCACGGCCGTGGAACAGGATTTCAAATGGATTACGCCAGGTCTGAAGGGAAAACTGACATTTGCCTTTGATAAATACTCAGGCAATTCGGTGGTGAGGAGTAAGACGCCGGATTATTATGTGCCGGCTTCAGGACGGGATGAAGACGGTAACCTGATTCTGGATATTCAGAGCCATGGCCAGGAATTCCTGGGCTATAGCACAGGTTCCCAATGGGGTAACCAGAGTGTCTATATGGAGGGAATGATCTCTTATGCGAAGGTGCTGAATTATAAACATGACATCAATACCATGATATTGTATAACCAGCGTAACTATGATAATGGTAGTGCGCTTCCTTACAGGAATCAGGGTTTGGCGGGTCGTTTTTCCTATACCTATGACAGACGATATATTGCTGAAGCCAATTTTGGCTATAATGGTTCAGAGAATTTTGCCAGGGGCAAGCGCTTTGGGTTTTTCCCCGCACTGGCCGCCGGATGGATTGTCTCGAATGAGAAATTTATGGAACCGGTGCGCGATGTGATTTCGAACCTGAAAATCAGGGGATCCTGGGGTGAAGCCGGTAACAGTGACATCGGCGGCCGACGCTTTGCCTATATTTCGACGATTGCAGATTTTAGCTATTATCGCTGGGGTGTGGACAATGATATCTATCGGCTGGGCAGGGCAGAAGGAGATGTTGGTGTGGCGGATCTGACCTGGGAAACGGTAGCTAAAAGGAACCTGGGACTGGAACTGGGATTGTGGAATGGAGCTGTCAATTTTAATTTGGACTTCTTTAGTGAAAAACGTCGGGACATTTTTATGCAGCGGAATAATGTACCGGGTTCTGCAGGATTTATACGTTCTATTTATGCCAACTACGGTAAAGTGGAGAACAAGGGCGTGGAAATGTCATTGAATGTAGATAAGCAGTTTAATAATGACTGGGGCGTTACTGCCATGGGTAATTTCACTTATGCGCATAATGTTCGCACAGAGATTGACGAACCTATCGGGCTTTTGGGTACTTACCGGTCAGCAACCGGTACACCGGTCGGACAGATGTTTGGTCTGGTGGCAGAGGGATTGTTTACTGAAGCGGATTTTTCGGAAGACGGCGAACTGAAGCTGGGCATACCGGAGCAAACTTTCAGTGAAGTGCTTCGGCCGGGAGATATTCGCTATCGGGACTTGAATGGTGACGGGGTGATCAATGCGCTGGACAGAACAGCGATCGGTGGTACCAGGATGCCGGAGATCATTTATGGATTTGGTAGCACGGTAAGATATAAACTGGTAGATCTTGGATTTTTCTTCCAGGGGGCAGGACGTACCTGGCAGATATTGGGGGGCGAAAACTGGATGCCGGGAACTGCGCTGGGCGCCACCGGTAATATCTACGCCAATATCGATGATCGCTGGACGCCGGAGAACCCCAGCCAGGATGTGTTCTGGCCGCGACTGACTTACGGTGTGAATTCCAATAATGAACAATCATCCACCTGGTGGCTGAAAGACATGAGTTTCCTGCGGCTGAAGAATGTGGAGCTGGGTATTACGCTGCCCAGAAACTGGAGTAAAAGGGCCTGGATCGACCGGTTCCGGATTTTTGCACGCGGATCAAATATTCTTACCCTTTCCAAATTCAAGCTCTGGGATCCGGAACTGGAAACTACGGACGGGTTAAAGTATCCGATCATTAAATCCTATTCTGTCGGGCTGAATATCAATTTCATGTAACCCGAAAATTTTTACAATTACCAATTAAAATATTTGAAATGAAAAGCAATAAGGTTCTGATGATTGCGGTATTGCTGACGGTCTTTGTGTCCACCGGATGCCGTAAATTTCTGGATAAAATGCCGGATGATCAGCTCACGATGGAGATGATCTTCAATGACAAAGTCCGTACGGAGGACTGGCTGGCAGGGGTATATTCAGGCGTGCCCAATCCGCTCTGGGGCTATTACAAAGACCAGGGCTTTAATATCATGGGTGATGATTTGACCATTCCGGCTGAGTGGACTCCTTTTGGCTGGGCCAATGTGTACGCCTATACAGTAGGTGACTGGAACCCGTCCTCAGCCTGGAACCCCTACTATTGGGTAGAACTACCCAAAAGAATACGTTCCGGATTGATATTTCTGGAGAATGTAAAAACCTTACCGGGTGTGTCTCAGTCGGATGTGGATATAATGAAAGGACAGGTGCGTTTTTTAATTGCGTATTACTATTCGCTGATGATTGAACTCTATGGACCAATACCATTTAAACCGGGTGTCATCGAAGAAGTGAGTACACCTGCTTCCGAACTGATGATCACCCAAACACCCTATGATTCGATCGTTAACTGGATCGATGTGGAACTCAAGGAAGTATCCGGCCTGCTCCCTGCTTCTTATTCTGATATGCATGACTGGGGTAAAGCAACTTCCATTGCGGCACTGGCGATCCGGGCCAGAACCCTGCTTTTTGCAGCCAGCCCCCTGTTTAACGGAAATGCCGATCTGAGCAGCTGGAAGAACAGTAATGGTACCAGTTTGTTTGGTGCCTATGACGCTTCGAAATGGAGCCATGCCGCTGCTGCATTTAAGGAATTGATTGATGCCGCCGAAGCTGCGGGGTATGGATTATATTATGAAAGGAACGGTGACGGTTCCATTGATCCTTTTATGTCTTATTATAATATGTCACTGAAAAAGTTCTCAGAAGGAAACCGGGAGATATTGTGGGGCCGGGCCGATAATCCGGATAATAACTGGTGGCAGGCCCATCACCTTCCAATTGGTATTGGCGGAAATGGTGGAATGGGTGTGACCCAGGAGCTGGTCGATGCTTTTTACATGAGCAATGGGCTGCCGATTACCGATGCCGCATCGGGTTATTCAGAATCCGGGTTTTCAACGGCAGTGGAGTCCAGAAATACCAAATGGAGAGGCGGCGGACCTGTTGAGGGTAACGTGACGCAGGCAGGTACTTTTAATATGTATTGTAACCGTGAGCCGCGCTTTTATGTATCAGTTATTTTCGATAATGCCTGGATTGGTGTGGACAACCGAAAAGTAGAGTTTGTTCAGGGAGGAAGAGATACCCGGCTTTCTTTCGATGCGCCACAGAACGGATATAATGTGCGTAAAAGGATCAGTCTGGAAATATTTCCACGTGAGAACCGTTATACCTATCAGCCAGGTATATTATACCGGATGGCGGAAGCTTATCTGAGTTATGCCGAAGCATTGAATGAGTCAGATCCGGGCAACCCCGACATTTTAAAATATGTCAATCTGGTTCGGGAAAGAGCCGGTATTCCCTTACTTACCGGAGGTCTCTCACAGGTGAGAATGCGGGATGTTATTAAACGGGAACGCCGTATTGAGTTTAACTGCGAAGGCATTCGATTTAATGATATTCGCAGGTGGAAACAGGGCGAGGAATTTCTGAACCGGGGCCTCTATGGCATGAATTTTACCGGAAATGTAAGATCTGATGACGCTTCCAATCCGAATGCCTTCTTCAAAAGGACATTTTACAAGAACCGCGTTTTTACCAAGAAAATGTATCTCTGGCCCGTTCCTCAGGCACAACTGGATATTAATCCCAACCTGGTTCCCACACCCTGGTACTAATTCAACCATTTAATTAACATATTATGAATCGAACATTTCAACTACAAAATATAACGGGCAATATGCGGATGGTTTACCGTCTCAGCCTGCTATGGTTATGTCTCTTCACCGGATTATTACAGTCTTGTGAAAAAATACGATCCTTGCCTGATGCACCCGGATCCGGGCAGCAGGAGATTATGCTGGACAAGCAGACAGCCAGCCTGATGACCGGTGAGACGCTTGTACTGAACTTACAGGGAGCAGATGGCGGTCCTTTTTTAAAACGTTTCGACTTTTCGATTTCGGACCCGGAACTGGCGACCGTTACGAAAACCTCAGGATACGCAGTTCAGGTTCGCGCACTCCGCAAAGGCACTGCGATAGTGAAATTCGTGGGAGAAGACCAGCAGGAACTGACCTGCACGATTACCATTGATGAACTGGCTCCTGATCATATAACCCGGGTATTGGCCATTGGTAACAGTTTTTCCGAAGACGCTTTGGAGAATTACCTGCATCCGATTGCAACCGCCGCCGGCGACAGTCTGATCATTGCGAATCTGTATATCGGCGGTTCATCGCTGGAGGATCATTTGAACAATGCCAAAGGGAATAAAACGGTATACTCCTATCGTAAAATTGGCACTAACGGGGTGAAAGTTACCCGGGAAAACGTTTCAATTGAGGAAGCAATTAATGAAGAACGCTGGGACTATATCAGTTTTCAGCAGGTAAGTCAATTGTCGGGACAGTTCAATACTTACCAGGCTTCTCTGCCGGAATTGTTTGATTATGTAAAGAAAAGAGTGTTTTATTCCCGTACCAAATATGTATTCCACCAAACCTGGGCCTATGCACAGAATTCCACGCATTCGGGTTTTGCCAATTACGGAAATGATCAGCAAACCATGTATAGTGCCATAGTAGATGCGGTCGGTCAGGCCCGTCAGCTCGTTCCGATTGATCTGGTCGTGCCCGACGGTACAGCGATACAGAATGGCCGAACCAGTTTCTGGGGGGATAATTTTTGCAGGGATGGCTATCACCTGGATCTGAATGTTGGCAGGTATCTGGTGGCCTGTACCTGGTACGAGGCATTATTTGGCAAATCCGTCATTGGTAATTCCTATAATCCCGGTTTATTTGCACTTTCCGCAGCTGAGATGGAAATGGCCCAGCACGCCGCTCATGCAGCAGTGCAGCAACCCAATTCAGTCACAGATTTGACGGCATATAAAAATATCAATTCTGTGGAGTTCGCCAGTCCTGTTTTTGTAGATGTCGCACAGCAGGTGCCGGTTTTTGGCTGGAACGGGCTGACCAGTCCGATGGCAGGTACTTCGATTCCTTTCCTTCGTGACAAAGATGGCAACCTGACCTCGGCATCGCTGACCATCACAGAGCGGTTTAATAATATCAATATGGACGGTGTTCAAACAACGACGACGGATTTCAATATGCCGGCTTCAGTGGCCAGGAATTCTTACTTTGGAAATTCCAAAGGCGTATTCGGAGACGTGCTTATTCCCAAATCCGTACTTAAAATTTCTCATCTGGATCCTTCCAAACACTATAATTTCTGTTTCTTTGGCTCCAGAGGTGGTACGGGAGAAGGGCGGCAGACAAAATATATCAGCAAAGGCCAGAATGAAGTGGCGGCCTACCTGAATACGGGCAATAACGGCAGTCAGACCGCTTGTACGGAGGGCATCCAGCCAGATGCCAACGGCGATATTTACATTACCGTAACCGCGGGAGAGAGCAATGATAATTCGTTCGGATTTTATTATCTGACAGCCATCCGCATTAGTTTGCAGTGATTTTGCCAAAAGAATAGTTATTTTGTTAGGGAGAATCAGCGCCCTTTGTGAGCCGGAGGCCTAAAATCAAGTATATAATTAATGGTATATGGCAAAAAGAGTTTCAATTAAAGATATCGCAGAAGAAGTGGGGGTGTCAACAGCATTGGTATCCTATGTGCTGAATGGTAAGGAGAAACAGGCGCGTATTGGCCAGGAAATGGTTAAAAAAGTAAAAACTGTTGCCGCCAGACTAAATTATCAGCCGAACCTGATTGCCCGGGGTTTGAAATTTGGTAAAACCAAAACCCTGGGACTGATCGTAGCCGATATTTCTAACCCGTTTTTCTCGTCGCTGGCGCGCATCATCGAGAACGAGGCCAAAAAGCACGGTTATACAGTGATTTTTGGCAGCAGTGATGAACAGCTGGAAAAATCGCAGGTGCTGATTGATACTTTATTGAACCGACAGGTGGATGGTCTGATCATTGCCCCGGTAGAAGGTTCGCAGGAACAAATCGCACGGATACGGAACAGCAATGTGCCCGTCGTCCTGATCGACCGTGGACTGGATGAATTGCCCACCCATCGGGTTACCATAGATAATTATCAGTCGGTTTTTAAGGCGGTTAAATTGCTGGTCAAAAACGGTTATCAGCGGATTGGGATGATGGCTTATGATTCCAACCTGACCCATATGCAGGACCGGGTCCGGGGTTATCGGGATGCTTTGAAGGCTGAGGGCTTGCCGGCGGGCAGTAAATTACTGGTCCGGTTAAGTTATGAACACAGTGCAGCGGATATTTCTTCGGCTTTGGAAGCGCTGATCCGGCAGAAAAAAATCGATGCCATCGTCCTGGCTACCAACTCGATTTCACTGCATGCCCTCAGGGCGATTAATAATCTGGGGATTCAGGTACCGACGGAGCTGGGTGTTGTTTGTTTTGATGAAAGTGATGTATACGATTTTTTTTATACGCCAATCACATATATCAAACAGGATCTCAAAACGATTGGGGAGACAGCAGTCGAAATAATGATCCGGGATATCGACAACCCGCAGCCTCATAAACTGATCGATAAAGTTGTTAAATCTAAAATGATGATAGGTGCCAGTTCCCGCGGAAATCAGGCGGTAAAGTCCAGGTCGCTGAAAGGCTAAGCCTCATCGATGTTTTTAGGTGTACAAGAAGTTGGCCCGAGTTGCTGAATCGTTTAATTTAATAAATATTGCCGTCTGTTACGATTGTTCTGATGCAGGCGATTAAAAGATTTCCTTTGATCATCTAAATAAAAAAAAGCACAAATGAAAAAACTTATTTTATCTATTTGCCTGATCGGATTTACCGCAGCAACGGGGTTTGCCCAATCGGGAAAATTTAATGGTCTGGACATGAATCTGGGTAATTTGTCCCGGCTTTCAGATGCCAAAACCCGATCCATCAGTCCTGAAAACTTTACCGGCGAGAAAGGGAAGGGGGCAATGGCGGATCCCGTGGCTGACAAGGGTAAAAGAAACGTAGCCAATGCGGCCAATGAAGCCCGGGAACTGGGTAAAGGCTGGAAAGTAAATCCGTTTATTATCATTGAACCCGGAGAAACCTTTACGATGGCGGATATCGCAGGTCCCGGTGCTATTCAGCATATCTGGATGACACCCACAGGCAATTTTAATTACACAATATTTCGCATCTATTATGATGATGAATCCACACCTTCGGTAGAATCACCCGTGGGGCCATTTTTTGGTACCGGATGGAATGAGGTTTCCTGGTTAAATTCACTGGCTATCACGGTAAATCCAGGCAGTGCCTTTAACAGTTACTGGAAAATGCCATTTCGCAAGAAATGTAAAATTACCATGCAAAATATGGACAGCCAGCCGATGCGCCTGTATTATCAAATTGACTATACTTTGACAGATATCGGGGAAGATGAGGCATATTTTCATGCGCAGTACCGTCGCAGTAAACGAAGCGCCACCTCCCTGCATACGATTGTAGATGGCATCAAAGGGAAGGGCCAGTATGTCGGTACTTATATGGGCGTCGGCGTTACCAACAATGGCTGGTGGGGAGAAGGAGAGATTAAATTTTATATGGACGGGGACAAGGATTACGCGACCATTGTAGGTACAGGAACCGAAGACTATTTTTGTGGATCCTATAATTTCGAGAATAAAAGGACCCACCAGTATGAGGCTTTTTCTACGGCTTATGCAGGATTACACCAGGTCTTGCGTCCCGATGGTTTATATGGTTCGCAGCAGCGTTTTGGAATGTATCGCTGGCATATAATGGATCCGATCCGATTTGAGAAAGATTTGAAAGTGACCATCCAGGATCTCGGCTGGCGCAGCGGCGGCCGTTACCTGGCGCAGCAATCCGATATTATTACGGTAGCCTACTGGTATCAAACAGAGCCGCATGGTAAATTTCCCAAGTTGCCGGAAATGAATGATCTGGAAGTGAATTAGCGTCCCCCGGCCGCCAATGAATCCCGGATATATGTTAAATTTCACGGAGGGAGGGGGCCAGATCGTTTTAGCATCTGATATTTAATTATTTTGTCCCGATGCCAATATTGGAATCATTTGAAATGGGAAGAAGATCGTTAATAACAAGAATTTTTTTCTATTTGAAGTAAATAAAGAATCTAATGAATTATACATTAATTGCCGCTTTTTCACTGGCTGTGGGGCTGGCATCCTGTAAGGGAGGAGATCGTAAAACAACCGGGGAAAAAAAAGATACTTCTGTGAAAACTTTTGAATCCGGAAGTTTTGGCTACGATCAGGATTTCCTGCAACAAAGAGACAGTGGCTTGGTGATTTTGCAAAGCAAGGATGGAAAAGCTCAGTTGATTGTGTCGCCGAAATATCAGGCCAAAGTGTTTACATCGACGGCTGCCGGTGCGGAAGGTAAAAGTTTTGGCTGGGTTAATTATAAGGCTTTTGATGAGCCGGTGAATGAACATATGAATGCCTACGGAGGGGAAGACCGGCTATGGCTGGGGCCTGAAGGCGGAAAGTTTTCGCTGTATTTTAAACCCGGCGCCAAGATGGTATTTAATGACTGGCATACGCCGGGGGTTATTGATACGGCTACCTGGAATAAAGAAACGGAGACCGCCAGTTCGGTTTCCATGCGTACCGAAGCTACCTTGCAGAATTATGCCGGTACTAAATTGGAATTCAGATTGGACCGTTCGGTGAACTTACTGGACAATGCTGCGATCGCTGCTGCATTGGGTATCCAGGTGACTGATAGATTGCACCCGGTTGGATTCAGTACCCGCAACGCCATTACCAATACGGGTACCGGGGCATGGACTGAGGCTACGGGCATGCCCTGTTTATGGAATTTGGACATGTTCCGCCCTTCAGAACAAACAGTGATTGTGATCCCTTATCAGACCAATGCCTCTGGGAAAATTGCCACCACCGACTATTTTGGTGAAATCCCCAAAGACCGTATAAAAATGGAAGCGGGTATCCTCTTCTTCAAAGCCGACGGCAAATCCAGGGGAAAGCTGGGGATTCCTCCCGGCAGGGTTAAAGATGTAGCAGGCAGTTATGATGCTGCCGGCAATGTGCTGACACTGGTCAAGTACGATATACAACCAGGTGGAAAATACCTGAATCAGGAATGGCGTACGGATCGGGAAACCTTCAGCGGTGATGCAATGAACGCTTATAACGATGGTCCGCTGGAGGATGGCAGTCAGATGGGACCGTTTTATGAAATTGAAAGTGTGTCACCAGCGGCTTTTTTGAAACCTGGTGAGCAGTTGGAGCATAACCACAGCGTTTTTCATTTTATCGGCGACAGGGCAGAACTGGATAAAATTGCCCGTCAGGTACTGGGTGTGTCTCTGGATACCATTACCGGCGCTTTTAAATAATGCATATACAGATTAAAGTAAAGTGTAGATCAAACCCGAATCGAAAAATTATAATTATACGATAGTGAAAGCAACAAGAAATTCCCCTAAAGCAACTTATCCCAGAATTGGAATCCGACCGATTATCGACGGGCGACTCGGCGGTATCCGGGAGTCATTGGAGCAAACCACCATGGCAATGGCCAAAGCGGTTGCCAGATTATATGAGAACGAACTCAGGTATCCAGACGGAACTCCTGTGCAATGTGTCATTGCCGACAGTACCATTGGAGGTGTCAGAGAAGCTGCCGATTGTGCAGCGAAGTTTGAAGCGCAAAACGTGGGCCTGTCCCTTTCTGTGACGCCTTGCTGGTGCTATGGCTCTGAGACGATGGATATGAACCCGGCGCTTCCAAAAGCGATTTGGGGATTCAACGGGACCGAGCGCCCGGGGGCTGTTTATCTGGCCGCAACATTAGCCGCACATAACCAGAAAGGATTGCCCTGTTTTGGTATTTATGGAAGGGATGTGCAGGATCTGGGTGATAACCGGATACCGGGTGATGTTAAGGATAAACTACTAAATTTCGCCAGAGCTGGTTTGGCGGTCTCAATGCTGCGCGGAAAAACTTACCTGGCAATCGGTTCTGTAAGTATGGGCATCGCGGGTTCGATTGTCGATCCCGATTTTTTCCAGGAGTACCTGGGAATGCGGAATGAATATGTAGACGCCACAGAAGTATTGCGTCGGATTGAATTGGGTATCTATGACCAGCAGGAATTTAAAAAGGCGGTTGCCTGGGTAAAGAAGAATTGCAGGGAAGGGGCTGATTATAACAGAAAAGACAAGATTAAGTCCCGCAAACAAAAGGATAAAGACTGGGAATTCGTAGTAAAAATGACCATGATCATCCGGGACCTCATGGTCGGGAATCCCAGACTGGCTACCATGGGTCATGCTGAGGAAGCCCAGGGGCATCATGCGTTGGTCTCAGGCTTTCAGGGTCAACGTCAGTGGACTGATTTTCTCCCTGACGGTGATTTTTCCGAGGCTATGCTAAATTCGTCATTTGACTGGAATGGTATCCGCAATCCCTATATCGTGGCAACCGAGAACGATTGTTACAATGGGGTATCGATGCTGTTCAATTATTTGTTGACCAATACTGCACAAATATTCGCAGACGTACGTACTTACTGGAGTCCTCATGCGGTAGAACGGGTTACCGGCTGGAAGCCTGAAGGTCCGGCTGCGGCGGGCTTTATACACCTGATAAATTCCGGGTCTGCCACTTTGGATGGTACCGGAAGACAGACCCGGAACGGCGAACCCGCCATGAAGCCATTTTGGGAGATCAGTCCGAAAGAAGCGAAAGCCTGTCTCGATGCAACTACCTGGAGCCCTGCCAACCGGGACTATATGCGTGGCGGAGGCTATTCCTCTACTTTCCTCACAAAGGGTGGCATGCCGGTTACGATGTGCCGGCTGAACCTGATCAAGGGCCAGGGGCCGGTACTGCAGCTTGCCGAAGGCTATACCATCGACCTTCCTGAAAAAGTGCACGATACATTGAATGAACGTACCGATCGGATCTGGCCGACCACCTGGTTTGTGCCGCAGCTTACCGGAGAAGGCGTTTTTAAAGATGTTTATTCAGTGATGGCTGCCTGGGGTGCCAACCATGGAGCCATCAGCTATGGTCATATAGGGGACCAGTTAATCACACTGGCGTCAATGTTACGGATACCGGTAGCGATGCATAATATTGATCCTGACAGAATATTCCGTCCCTCCGCCTGGAACGCATTTGGGATGGACACGGAAGGGTCGGATTATCGGGCTTGTGCAGTATATGGTCCGCTCTATAAATAAGGGGCTGATAAATTAAGGAATGCGGGTTTTATACATTGTCATACTAATGCTGGTTTGCTATGGTAGTTACGGACAAGCCCCGGCTTTGAAGCTGGAGGTCCGTGGACTACGTATTGTTGCCCGGGTTACGGGCGCATCAGCTGCTGCTGATTCTTTTCCCAACACAGGTCAGACACCGATTTATGGCGTCGGTGGTACAGACTTGGGTATCTCCTGGGTTTTAGGGAATGGACAGACAGGTATTTTTTTTGGAGATACCTATGGTAATGATTTTAAACCCGTGGGCGGCGGACCGGGCCAGGCAGGTGCCTGGCGTAATAATGTACTGGCATTTACCGGAGACAGCTGCTACGCTGACGGATTAACCTTGGATTCCATGGCCGTTTCCGACACCAATAAACATTTTGCCCGGGAAATAATACATCGGTCCAGGGGCGCACATACCGCGATTCCAACGGCAGCCATACATGTAGGTGGGGCGGAGTATGTTCATTATTTTGATTTAAAATCCTGGGAAGGATGGCGGACTAATTTTTCTTCTTATTACCGATCGCTGGATCATGGCAGGAGCTGGCAACCCTGCCCCGAAATCCGTTTTCCCCGCGGAAGTAAATTTTCGATTGCTGCGCTGGCGAAAAAGGACGGATATGTATACATGATAGGCGGTTCCAGTCTCAGACAATCCAGACCCTTTTTATGCCGTTTCCTGGAAAAAAATATATTATTTCAGGATCGGTATGCGTACTGGAATAACGAAAGGGGATGGGTCAAAAACGAGGAAGCAGCTTCAACTGCCTTGTTTGAT
This sequence comes from Niabella terrae, assembly GCF_054783135.1. Lineage (NCBI taxonomy): Bacteria > Pseudomonadati > Bacteroidota > Chitinophagia > Chitinophagales > Chitinophagaceae > Niabella > Niabella terrae. The sequence continues at coordinate 88,684 of NZ_BAAGRD010000012.1, read as the reverse complement.
GAGACGGCGGGAGAAGCCAGTTTGTTTTATCATGAGGAATTGAAAACCTGGATATTTGTTTACCTCAGTGAACAGGCGCGGGCGATAAGGTTGCGAACGGCTTTAGCGCCGAACGGCCCCTGGTCTGCCCCAGTTGAAGTGGCAGATATGCGCAAGTATCCTGGTGGTTACGGACCTTTTGTGCTGCCGCATCAAACAGGCCGGGATCTGTATTTTACGATGTCTATGTGGTCGCCTTATAATGTTTTTTTGATGCATGCAGAATTAACGCGGTTATGATTTTAAAGATGCTTATTTTTAAAGTTTTTGAGATTGCTCCCCTGGCCTGATCCGGGGTTGCCTGATTTTTTAAATTTATTGTTACCATTTATGAACCAGAAGAAATCGATTTTTGTCAGAGACGGTGTGAATTATGCGGCTCCCTTTGCAGCCATCAGTGCCTTATTCTTCCTGTGGGGTGTGGCGCACGGTATGCTGGATACCCTGGATAAGAACTTTCAGGAAATGCTTCATTTAAAAAAATGGCAGTCCAGCTTCATTCAATTTTCATTGTACGGTGCATATTTTGGTATGGCCATTCCGGCTGGCTTGTTTATGAAAAAATACGGCTATAAGAAAGGTGTGATTTTTGGCTTATTGCTCTTTGCGGCTGGTGCTTTACTGGCAGCGGCAACGGCGCCGGCACAATCATTTATCCTGTTTCTTTTATGTCTGCTGGTAATTGGTGCGGGATTGACGACACTGGAAACAGCGGCCAATCCCTATACCACCAAATTGGGACCACCGGAATCTGCGGAGCGCCGGATTAATATGTCGCAGTCTTTTAATGGGCTGGCCTGGGTCGTTGGGCCGTTGATCGCCTTGTATGTATATGGCAACCAGAGCCATGTCGAAGGCGAAAAGATGATGTCGATTGTACTGCCCTTCGCTTTGATTGGCTTGGCGGTACTTATCGTGGCATTTATTTTTATGCGTTTGAAACTTCCGGAGATTACTGAAGAAGATGAGCATGCAGCGCATGGCGGCCACGGGATTTCTGCTACCCCTGGTGCCGATGCTGATATTGAAGTGAATGATCCTGCCGATCCGCGGTATATTTCCAAAAAGCCTTTATGGCAGAACCGGCATTTTGTAATGGGGTTCATCGCACAGGCTTGTTATGTGGCGGCCCAGACCGGCATATTCAGTTACCTGATTAATTTTGTTACAGACCATGATATGCATCCCCGATTCGATGTCAAATATGGTCCTTATTTTCTTTCGCTCGGGTTTTTGTTGTTCATGACCGGCCGTATTACCGGAAGTGCGCTGATGAAGTATTATAAACCCACGAAATTGCTGGCATTATACGCGCTGGCGGTTTGCCTGTTGTTGCCACTGGTGGCTTCTGAACAAGGCTGGACTTCACTAATTGCCTTATATGCCGTCTTCTTTTTTATGTCGATTATGTTTCCGACGATATTCGCACTGGCGATTAAAGGATTGGGCGCCAAAACCAAACAGGGGGCATCTTATCTGGTGATGGCCGTTGCCGGAGGTGCTGTTTTTCCGCCCTTGATGGGATTGGTTGCTGATACCTACGGGATGGCTACAGGTTTCTTTGTGCCGATACCGCTATTCATATTTATTCTGTATTACGCCACTAAAGGGCATAAGGTACTGGCCTGATCCCTGGGGCCACGCAGATGAACGCTTATTTTGACAGTGGAAACTGTAAGCCGGAATTCCGGCGCTCCGACAGACCGGATATTAAAATACTTTGATCTGTCTGCGCGTTCCGGTGCTTTGGATAATGGTCCGGGTTTTTGTATTCCCGTTGCTTAAACGATTAAGTATCTCGTTGAAGCTAATGTTTAATAATCAGGGAACCATGCCGGTTCCCCATTAAAAATTCACATGATGGCATTTAATGGATTATACAGGGTAATAGGCGGGTTGGCTTTCCTGATATTGACAGGGAGTAGCGCCTGCAGCAAAAAAAGCAGTCATCAGGAGCCGGAACCCGAACCCCCTGTTGCGACCGGGACGCCCATCTATCAGGCGGATCCCAGTATTTTTTTCTATGGAGGTAAATATTATCTCTATGGTACAGACGGATCTGTTCCTGATAAAGGAATCCGGGTATATATATCATCGGATAAGGTGAATTGGAATTTGTTCACACGGCCCGGTGCTGCTTTTGCCCTCATGCCGGGAACAGCTTTCGGTAGCCGCGGTTTTTGGGCGCCTCAGGTATGGCACCGAAATGATAAATTTTATATGGCTTATGTGGCCAATGAACAAATCGCCATTGCCAGTGCGGGAAGTCCCGAAGGACCATTTACAGGCAATGACCCGATAGATTTTGATCAAAAGAATATTGATCCATATGTGTTTTTTGATGATGACGGTAAAACCTACCTTTATCATGTCGATATTACCAATGGCAACAAGATATACGTGGCCCGGCTCAATAATGATTTTACCGCTATTGATAAGGACAGTCGCAGACATTGTCTGGTCGCAACGGAACCCTGGGAAACTATTCAGGCCCGGGTAGTGGAAGGTCCTACGGTCATAAAGCATAAGGGGCTGTACTATTTGATATATTCCGCCAACCATTTCGAAAATCAGCATTATGCGGTGGGTTATGCCGTTGCTGACAATCCGATGGGCCCCTGGACTAAGGCGACTGAAAATCCGATTTTGAGTATGGATAATATCGGAAAGCCGGGTGCAGGCCATGGTGATATACTTATAGATACGGATGGATCCCTGTACTATGTATTTCACACCCACAATAGTATGGATAAAGTTATTCCGAGGCGTACGGCCATGGTGAAAGCCCGGTTTGTAGCAGGCAGCAGTGGAACAGACCGGTTGGTAATGGATGTGGACAGTTTCTCCTATCTGAAAACTGAAAAATAATTAAGTGTTGAAGTTTATGGGATACCGCAAAAAAGCAATACTGGTTCTATTCATTTTAATGTGCGGATGGGGCAGGGGGCTGGCACAGGAAACATTGCCTGTGGCATTGCGTAAGTATATTCATTCCATTACAGTAACGCAACTCCCCGATGCATCCATATCGATTTCCTGCAGCCAGATCGGCAGGGGCGCATACCGGGTTGCCGTAACGGCGCAGCTGAAACGACCTGTGCAGTCGGATCGGTGGGCCGTAGCGATCCGACCGGATTTTCAACCAGTATTTCACTGGGCACCCCTACTGACACAAGATAGTAATCATGTTATTGCCCAACATGTATTCCGGGCGCCGGCATTGGTGGCAGCAGACAGTGCTCATGTATTAACTATCATTCCGGATCTGGATCTGTTGTCAAAAGGCAGTCCGGTGCCCTGGTACCTTGATCTGGATGCACCAGACAATCTGCTGGAGATTGGCATGACAAAAACGAAGGTAAAGGAACATGTACTTTACGAAAGCATTCCGGGAGCTGTTTTCCCGGCAGGAAAGCTGGAACTGGCCTTTTATTGTCTGGTGGACGATAAGAAGGAGCAAATATTTAACCCCTGGCATGCTGCCCTGAACTTTATGTGGGAGCGATGGGCCCGGCCATTATATCAGTCAGGGGCACCCTTGTATAAAACAGACCTGGAACCTTATGTCAAACAGACTTATGATTGGGCTTTTTCCAACTGGAAAAAGGCGGTATGGCAGGAGTTTGAACTGAAAGGCAGGAAGGTGGGTGCACCGGTATTTATAGTCAACACTACCCAAAGCCCGAATTACCCCGGACAGGTCAATCAACGGGAGTTCCTTTCGATCTGGAACCAGGCCTGGTTCAATTCACTGCGCTCTGCACAGGGACTGTATCGTTATGCGCGATCGACCGGGAATGACACATTAAAACAGTATGCGCTTAAAACCAAGGAACTGGCACTGGCATTTGAACAGAAAGAAGGCTTTTTTAAATCTGTTGTAGCTACTGAAATGGAAACCCTGGAACAGAACGGGCAACAGTATCACCGGTCCCGGGGCTGGAATACCCTGTATTTTGGAAACTCCAATCGCAATCCATACACCTGGGATGCCCGACAGTCTCCTTACCATATTGCGGATATGAGTTTTACAGCCTATTGGATGCTGGTCTGGTACAAGGAACTGGAAAAAGACAGCCGTTTGCTGGATTATGCCGAACGATATGCCAGGTCCCTGGTTCAGATCCAGGATGCGGAAGGTTTTTTTCCTGCCTGGCTGCAATTAGACAATCTGCAGCCGATGCAACATCTTAATCAATCTCCGGAAACCAGTATCTCCGTTAGCTTTCTGATTAAATTGTATCACCTGACCCGAAACAGTAAATACCTGCAGGCGGCCAAACGGGCCATGGATGCCGTTATCCGGATTAATATTCCAGTAGGTCAATGGGAGGATTTTGAAACCTACTGGTCCTGTAGCCGGGTGGGCGCCGAAGACTGGGTGGGTAAGAAGGTCAAGCGCAATAATATGTACAAACAAAATAATTTTTGTATTTATTGGACGGCTGAAGCATTGCTAGAAGTTTATCAGGCGACCGGTGACAGCGCGTATCTGTTATGGGGTCAGCGGGTGCTGGATGAGCTATTGATGTACCAGGCGACCTGGCAGCCGCCTTATATAGCAGTCAGCAGCCTGGGCGGTTTTGGTGTTATGAACGGGGATGCGGAATGGAATGATTCCCGTCAAAGCCTGTTTGCCGAGTTGATCATCAGGTACGGTATGACGCTGAAAGATAAAACCTATCTGGAACGGGGGCTGGCTGCAATTCGGGCGGCATTTACAATGATGTATACACCGTTGAATCCACGCACCATGGAACAGTGGCAGGCCCGATGGCCATTTTTCGGCCCCAGAGATTATGGATTTATGATGGAAAACTACGGTCATGGAGGTGTTACCAATGCGCAAGGTCTGGGAATTGGCGACTTTACCATTTATGACTGGGGTAACGGTGCAGCGGCAGAAGCTTTCAGCCGATTGCGGGATCATTATGGAAAGGCATTTATTAACGGGAACTTACCGGACTTTTAAATCGTTTGATGTACGCTTTGTAACCCTTTTATTTTTTAAAAATTACGACTTCTTATCCCCAGTCATTTCGCGCATACCAACTTACAGGTCGGCTCGATTGGATTCTCGGCGCTTGTTAAATGGCTTTTTTCCTTTGTTTTTCATCTGCTATTTTCTGTAATTCACCATTGATATCGGTGGTGACAAATTTAATTCTCTCTATTTCATTAATGCATTTGATGTCAATTGGCTTATGGGGATTTTCAAGAAATTTTTCAACTAACAGGACAGTACATTCGTTATAATGCATTGCGGCGTGAGCGGCATTGGGCACAATAACCAAAGTCGCGTTTGAGAGTTTTTTTACTGTGGCGTGACTGAATGATGGTGGTGTTCCGGGGTCGAATTCTCCTGACATCACCAGAATAGGCATGTTGCTCTCTATGGGCTCGTAAAAGGACGTTTCAGGGTGTTCAGGTCTAAAAATATTGCATATTTCCATGAAATCCTTACCTGCTAAAGATTTAAGATGGGGATACTTTCTTTCTAAAGCCTGCGGCGTTTCCCGGTAATTTTTGGGTTTGCATTCATAACAGGTAATAGCTTTACTGTGAAAGCCATTTGGTTTGCCATATTGATTTTCTGAATGTAAAACATTAAGCCATTTCAGCAGTAATGAATCGTTCCCACTAGCAAATTCTTTTAATGCAAGCGGTATAAGTTTTACAATTTTTGACTGATAAAAAGTCATTAACATGGCCCAGGCAAAATCATCTCCCGTGAAATCCCGACCCTGCACTTTAACTGGTCGTCTATTAAGTCTTTCGGCAGTCCTTGAAAAATCCGAAATAATATTTGGGAATTCAGTTGCAGTTTTTGGGTCTGCCGAAAGTTTACTTTGCATATGTTTCAAGGTTTCGTCTAAAGTCGATGCAAAGTCAAAATAGGGTGCATTTGGAGGAAACGGTGAGTCCAATACAATGCCTTCTATGTTCGCGGGAAAATGGCGAACAGACAGTAGTGCAACCAATGTGCCGTAAGAAACGCCATAAATCTGCCATTTATCAATATTCAGCTGTTCTCGTACCGCATCTGCATCAGCCGCCATTTGCAATGATGTAAAAGTGTTGATGTCTACATTATTTTTTTCAAGTGCATCACGACAGTCCATTGCAATTTGGATTATTTGTTCTCTTTTCTCCCTATCCGAAAGTGTAGACCTTTCAATTTTACTTATCGAATCCAAAAGGTTTTCGCACAGATATGGCTCAGAATAACCCGTTCCGCTGTAGTCCATCATGATGATATCATGTGTTCTTCTTAATTGCTTCCAATTCTTACTATCAAGGTAGCGTTGTGCATTATCAAGGGTTGCAATTCCAGGGCCGCCGTGTAAGTATAGTAACGGCTTAAAGTCTGATTTTTCGGTTTTCCCTGCTTTAATAACTGCAATGTTTTTGCTCCCTTTTGTCGCATCACCATAAATCAGGTTTACTGGAATTTTAAAGCAGTTTATATTTTCAGCTTTTGCCCAAATTGTATCAATTCCTATTTCGGAACAATTACATTCGTGTTTGTTTTGCGCTATTGAAACCTGGGATAGCAAAACAGGGATGGATAAAAAAAGGAGTCTCATATAAGATGGCAGCATATCATGTAGATTTAATTGGTTTTAAATGGTAGCCTGGGTTTTGCGTATTGTCGGTGTTGCGGGTATTCGTATTTTGTTAGTTAAGTTTTACTTTAAAGTTACATAGAATTCTGAACTAGCATATATTTTAGTTCAGCTCGTGAAGGGACAAGTACAAATTATTTTATCCTAAATATTAGCTAGAAGGGGTTAGATAAAAATAAACGAGACGCTCCTGATGGTAAAAATTGAAAGAAAAAAATAGCCGTTGCTGAAGGCAACGGCTATACTACAGTAATCGAGACCGATGTTTAGACCTTGTACATTCTGTTGGCGGAGTTAATGTACTCTAATGGGTCAAATGTTTTATCAAAAGATTCCTGGAGCTCTTTCATTTTGATTTCCAGATCTTTTATACGACCACCCAATTGCGGATCGGCCTTATATTTTTCAAAAAGTTCCTTGTATTTTAACAGGTTCTGACTGATGCGAAATGTAACCTGTCCGAATCTTTGTTTGAGGGATTGCACATCATTCATTTGAATATAGGCTTTCTGCCGCCACTCCTTGGGGTTGTTTTCCTTCTCGGAATTTACAAATTTGGCAGCTGCATCCCGAAGTTTTGTCAAATACTGGTACCTTTTTTCAGCATCATTTTCCTTCGAAAAATTGGCCTCAAAATCTGCGGGTGAGGTTTTGATGATCGCAAGATTCTCCTTTAGTGATTTATCAAATTTCTTCTGCAGGTCCTGCAGCTCTGTTGTAATAGACTCCCATTCATTTTCTATCCGGTCATTGTCATAATTGAACTGACTGATTTTCATCGTCAGTGTAAGCATCTCCTCACTTTGTTTTTTTAATTCTTTTTCTTTCTTGCCCAGATTATCGATATAGGTGGTCATGCTGGAAAACAGGGCAGAAGTTATGGGGCCGGTTACAGGAGCGCCCTTGGTGAAATTACCGGCAAAACTGAGCAGGTTGCTGGTGACAGTCAGCACCGGGCTTTCCGCTTTTTTATCTTTCACATATGCGGCATACTGATTATACCATTTGGTATAGCCATCATAGTTCATGGGGTTACCTGTTTCACTCAAGGAATTAAAGAAAGCCTTGGTGGAGTTGAATAGCAGCAAGGGCTTGATTTCCCGGTCCATTGACACCAGATTTACCATGGCAGACTGGTAGTTGGCCTGGAAGATGTTCAATTCGTTTTGTTCAATAGCTTTTTGTTTTTCCTCTACGGCAATGACTCTTTGTTGCAACTTATCTGCCTTGTCTTTTGCGTCCTTGGAGGCGGCAATAGATTTGTCCAGACTGGACAGCCGCTGATCCAATTGGGATACGGTGGAATCTATGGCCTGAGTCTTGCTGCTGAAACTGGTTTGAATATCATTCAATACTTTATCCCGAAGCGTCATTTCATGCTTTATACTATCGATTTGCCCAAAACAGTTGACCGTGATGCTACAAAATAACAGTATCAGTAATTTTTTCATGTTGAAGCGTTTTTAGTGTAATCCTGCAATTGGGCTGCAAATAATTCGCCAAATTGCATAGGGTACAAATATAAGTCAATCTTGACTATGTGCAAGTAATTCATAAGCAAGTATTTATGATGGTTTGGGGTTATTTTACTTTTGCTTTTTGCGCTTTTTAATTCAGCCTTCTCTGCTTACATTTGTTAGCGATTGCAACCTGTGGCCATAATTAAAACATTGAAGATGAAGTATATTTTATTTTTAATCGGAATAGCAATGATAACTGCATGTAATAGTATTGGTGACAACCAAACGGATAGCCAAATTGAGCATCACCCCTTTTCAGAAGCCAGTACGCTTCCTTTTCAGGCAATCGACTTTGATAAGGTCCGTGATACTGATTTTAAACCGGCCTTCGAGCAGGCCTTGCTGGAACACAACCGGGAAATTGAAAAGATCGCCAACGATACGACTACCCCTGGTTTTGAAAACACTTTGGTCGCATTGGAGAAAAGCGGTGCCATGCTCGGGCGGGTGGAACGGGCTTTTGACCTGCTAACGGGTGCTAATACCAATGATATCCTGCAGCAGGTAGAAGAGGAAATGGCGCCGCGGCTGGCTGCCCATAATGACGGGATTTACCTGAACGAAAAATTGTTTAAAAGGGTCGACGCAGTTTATAAGCAACTGGACACCCTCGAGCTGGATGCTGAATCCCGAAAATTGGTAGATTATTACCACCGGAAATTTATAATGGCCGGTGCCGCGCTTTCAGAAACGGATAAACAGCAGCTAAAAGAGCTGAATGAAGAAGCTGCGGCATTGAGTAGCCGGTTCAGTAATCAATTATTGGCTGCATCAAAGGCGGCCGCATTGACGGTCGATTCAAAAGAAGCGCTGAAAGGTCTTTCAGAGGCGGCTATCGCTGCGGCAGCAGCAGCGGCAAAAGCTGATAAGCAGGAAGGGAAATATCAGCTGGTCATAATTAATACCACCCAGCAACCGGCGCTACAGTCGCTGCAGAACCGACAGACCCGCGAGACCCTTTTTGAACACGCCTGGACGAGGGCGGAAAAATCTGACAGCAACGATACACGGGCAGGTATTGCGCGGTTGGCCCAGATTAGGGCCCGGAAGGCCGAACTACTGGGATACCCGAATTTCGCGGCCTGGACCCTGCAAAATCAAATGGCCAAAACACCAGAGGCGGTTACTGCATTTTTGAATAAACTGGTGCCGGCTGCTGTTCAGAAAGCGGCTGCGGAAGCTGAAGTCATACAATCGGCCATCATAGCTGAAAAAGACAGTTTTCAACTGGAACCATGGGATTGGGATTACTATGCTGAAAAAGTCAGGCTTCAGCGCTATCAACTCGATGATGCGGCCATCAAACCTTACTTTGTCCTGGATAGTGTATTGAAAAACGGTGTGTTTTTCGCTGCTGAAAAATTATACGGCATCAGCTTCAAGCCCAGAACGGACCTGCCGGTTTACCATAAGGATGTCCGGGTATTTGAAGTGATTGATACCAATGGCCATTCGATTGGCCTGTTTTATGGAGATTTCTATAAACGGGATAATAAGCGGGGGGGTGCCTGGATGAGCAATATGGTGGTCCAGTCCAGACTACTCGGTACCAAACCTGTCATATATAATGTATGTAATTTCCCTAAACCTGTGGCAGGGCAGCCTGCGCTGATCAGTTTTGATGATGTCACGACAATGTTCCATGAATTCGGACATGCTTTGCATGGTTTATTTGCTAATCAGCAATATCCCTCCCTGTCAGGAACGGATGTCGCCAGGGATTTTGTTGAGATGCCTTCTCAGTTTAACGAGCACTGGGCCCTGGACACCACGGTTCTGAAAAACTATGCCCGGCATTATGAGACCGGCCAGCCCATGCCCGACTCACTGATCACTAAAATAAAGGCCGCATCAGGATTCAATCAGGGGTATGCTTTTACAGAATTACTGGCTGCAACCAATTTGGATTTACAATGGCATTTACTGACATCCCGGGACTCCATTGTCCGGGATGTAGACGCCTTTGAAAAAGCGGCCCTCGAGCGAACAGGACTTTTGATCGCGGCGGTACCTCCTCGTTACCGCTCCTCTTATTTCCAGCACATCTGGGCCAATGGATATGCGGCAGGGTATTACGCTTATACCTGGGCCGACATGTTGAATCATGATGCTTTTGCATGGTTTACGGAAAACGGCGGACTTACCCGGGCAAATGGCCAGCGTTTCCGGGAGATGATTTTATCCCGGGGTAATAGTGAAGACCTGGCTACGCTGTACCGTAATTTTCGAATGAAAGAACCCGATATCAAGTACATGTTGCACAACAAAGGGTTACAATGAATAGGCTCCATGCGATAGGGTATTTGCGAATCGGTAAATTGGATAATTTATGTCTGTAAAAAAAGATCTTTTCGAAAGTCCGGATTATTTTAAAGTTGATGAACTCTTAAGCCAGGAACACCTGATGATCCGTGATGCGGTGCGCAGCTATGTAAAAAAAGAGATTGCACCGATAATCGAAGACTACGCACAGCGCGCGGCTTTCCCCGAGCAGATTGTCAGCCAGTTGGGCGCATTGGGCTGTTTCGGGCCTACAATACCTGAAACTTACGGTGGCGCCGGATTGGATTATATCAGTTATGGACTCATGATGCAGGAACTGGAACGGGGCGATAGCGGGGTACGCTCAACGGCTTCCGTACAGGGCTCGCTGGTCATGTTTCCTATCTTCAGCTATGGAAGTGAAGCACAGCGGAAAAAATACCTGCCCCAACTGGCCAGTGGTAACTGGCTCGGTTGCTTTGGACTGACCGAACCTGATCATGGCAGTGACCCGGCCGGTATGCGGACCAGCTTCCGTTCGGAAGGGACAGACGTCCTACTGAATGGCGCCAAAATGTGGATCAGTAATGCCCCTTTTGCCCAGGTAGCAGTGGTTTGGGCCCGAGATGAAGATGACGGAGGAAATGTAAAGGGATTGATAGTGGAGCGGGGCATGGAAGGTTTTACGACGCCGACAACCCATCACAAATGGAGTTTGCGCGCTTCGGCTACCGGTGAACTGGTATTTGACAATGTACGGGTGCCGAAAGAAAATATCCTGCCTGGTGTAAAGGGGCTGAAAGGGCCTTTGAGTTGTCTGACCAAGGCCCGGTATGGTATTGCCTGGGGGGCGCTTGGGGCAGCTATGGATTGTTATGATACCGCATTGCGTTACGCCAGGGAACGGGTTCAGTTCGGTAAACCTATTGCGGGTTTTCAGCTCCAACAAAAAAAACTGGCGGAAATGATCACGGAGATAACGAAAGCGCAATTGTTGAACTGGCGGCTGGGTGTGTTAATGGACGAAGAAAAAGTGACGCCACAGCAGGTAAGTATGGCCAAAAGGAATAGCTGTGAGGTGGCGGCCCGTATCTGCCGTGATGCCCGGCAAATACTAGGTGGCATGGGCATAACCGGTGAGTTTTCAGTGATGCGCCATATGATGAATCTGGAAAGCGTGATTACCTATGAGGGAACCCACGATATTCATTTGTTGATTACAGGACAGGACATTACCGGTTTGAACGCTTTCAAGTAGGCGATTAAAATTCCTTAGGTACATAGACCCTGTATTTTTCCAGCAGCTTGCCATCGGCATACAGCTCAAAATTTACAAATCCGGCACTGTAAAAGTAAGCCCGGTCCAGTTTAAAATGACGTTCCTTGATATCGTTGAGTTCAAAGAGCGGCTGGCCGTTTTCCCGGAAAAATTTCAAATCGTATTTTCTTTTATCGAAAGGAAGTTCCACTTTCACATAACGATCAGGCGTAGTGAATACATAAGTCGACTGATTAAAACCCGCGGGTAGAAAATTGCTGTTCAGGGTTGCCTGGACATCCGAACTGCCACTGCTATAGGCATCTGCGAGACCCAGGGTATCAACCGCAGGACGTTTGGACTTGGTGGCCAGGTACTGACCGCCGTCAAACATGATAAAAATGCGGTAAAACATATTAGGCGAGGGCGGATTGGCGTCTGCAAAGCCATTTTGCTGCAGGCTGGGATCCGGCATATTACCGATGGTTTTGAAGTAATTGAGACTGTCGGTGGAGCGTTGAATGCTTACTTGTTTTATGGAGGGATAATTATGGGTCCAGGCCACCACCACTCGGCCGCCACCAATTTTGTACACCGAGAAATCAGGAAGCATTTCCTGTGCAGATAAATTGCTGAGAATCATTAAGCCTGTCCAAAGGAGAAATATCGCTTTCGTCATAAATAGAGCCATTAAGTAAGTCAACAAAGATAATAGTTGGAAAATAATCGGATCAGAATATTAACTTTCCTTTACCTAATGACTGATTGCCTTGCAGCCCACCTGAATGAATCAGTAACAGGCGACAGGGTTCCCTGAAAAAGCCGGAATCTATTAATTGACGAACGCCATAGAATAGCTTCCCGGTATATACAAAATCTGTGGGGATGCCATCAGTTCGGAACAGATCATTCATAAATTCAAGCAACTCGGGCCGGTGCCGGCCATAGCCGCCAAAATGAAAGTCATGCACCAGGCTGAAAGGTTGTTCCGGATCATACAATAAAGCGGCAACTTCATCGCAAAGGCTATTATTATTCTTGAAAACACTGACGCCCAGTACCTGTTGTCCTTCCGTTTTACTATTGATAAGTCCCGCCAGGGTTGTTCCGGTACCTACCGCACAACAAACGATATTATAATGATGGCGATAGAAGGGGATTTCCGCGATACCCCGGGCCCCCGGCACACCATAGCCACCTTCGGGTATGATAAAGGGATCGACTGCTGCGATGGCATCGGGTATTCGTTTCTGCCGGTAATCATCGCGGCTGATGAAGTAGAGTTTCATGCCATAGTCCATGGCTTTTTCGAGGGTGGGGGATAGTTGCTGCGGTTTTTCTCCCCGGATGATACCCATACTTTCAAATCCTGACAGGTGGCAGGCGGCAGCAGTGGCAATAATATGATTGGAATAGGCACCTCCGAAACTGGCGATCGTTTTTTTGCCGGATTGGTCCGCCTGTTCCAGGTATTTTTTCAGCTTGAACCATTTATTCCCGCTAATGACGGGATGCAGCCGGTCCAGCCTGAGTACATCAACGGTCACCGATGGCCGACTTAGTAGCCGGGAATGCGTGATCTCAATGGCCGTTTCATTAATTATCTCCATTAGCTAAGTTCCCTCTTGGCTAAATTACCTTATTTTTGAAACCTGTGTTTTAAATTTCTAAATTTTACTTAAATCAATTATGAAACCAACTTTAGTGATCCTGGCGGCGGGTATGGCTTCCAGATATGGCAGCATGAAACAGGTAGAGGCATTCGGGCCTAGCGGAGAAACCATAATGGATTATTCCATTGCAGACGCTGTGAAAGCAGGATTTGGTAAAATAGTGTTTTTAATTCGTGAGCAGTTTGAAGAAAATTTCAGAAATCTGTTTGCATCCAAACTGGACGGGAAAGTTGATTATACTTTTGCCTTTCAGGAACTGGATATGTTTCTGGATGGCGTTTCAGTGCCGGAGGAACGCACCAAACCCTGGGGTACGGGACATGCCGTCTTATGCACTAAAGGCGTGGTGGATACACCTTTTGCAGTGATTAATGCCGATGATTTTTATGGTTATGACGCTTTCGCCAAAGCGGTAGCATTCCTGACAGGTGATTGTGATGAAAAGACCTACTCCGTGATCGGGTATCCGCTGGTCAATACCTTATCCGCACATGGCACGGTGAACCGCGGCGTTTGCAGCCTGGATGAAAAAGGGGACCTGGCAGGAATTGTGGAAAGGATTGGTATTGGAAGGACAGGAGCTGAAATTACGGTGACCGACGGTTTGCAACCTGCGACCTTGAACGAAGATACCGTTGTGTCGATGAATTTCTGGTGCTTTCATCCCTCGGTTTTTGATTTATATGAAAAGGATTTTAAAGCATTTATCAGCGAACAACTAACGGTGCCCAAAGCAGAATTTCTTATTCCGGCCGTGGTAGATAATTTTATTAAAGATGGCGGTGTGGTGAAAGTAATAACCACAGAAGCTCAATGGTTTGGCGTGACTTACAAGGAAGATGCGCCTGCGGTGCAGCAGCAACTCAATGCGCTGATCGATGCCGGAGCCTATAGTACCAATCTCTGGGGTTAGGTCATTATTACACCGACACAGACGCTGTCGGGGTACGCGGGAGCGCGGATTCGGAAACACCTTAAAGGAAACCGGCCCGTCAACCAGATAACCTGAAAGTATACAGAAATAACAAAGGCCGCAAACATATTTGTTGCGGCCTTTGTCTATTGTTATACGGTGGTCTTTAATTCACTTTAACCATATAGATATAATCTTCTATTTTGTTGGTCTGTTGCGAGCGTTTCATTCCATACAGACTGCTTTTGGTATTCAGTTTGATGGTTTTAAGGGTTGAATCTGTATTATCGCGGTCTTTCAGTTCGTCCAGTGCCTTGAAAATATTTCTCGACTGGATGGCAAAAGCAAAGCCTTCCACATCTTTCTGCCTTCCGTTCAATATTCCCAATACCTCTCCGTTATGATTCATAATCGGACTACCGCTATTACCACGGTTGGCCGTCATGTCGATCTGAAAACTCATTGTATCGCCCCGGTAACCGGTCTTGGAACTCAGATAACCTTCATTATAGACAATGTCTTCTCTTGGATAACCCAGGGTAAACAGTTGTTCTGCCAGTTCAGGGTTCTTTTTGGTAAAACTATAGGGCAGGGAAGGCAGGCTTTTGAAGTCCTTATCCGTAATCTTCACAATGGCGATATCGGTCAGGGGATTGCTGTAAACTACTTTGGCCAGGAATTCTTTTCCTGCCACATTCTGTACCGCTACATTCTGGGCATTTTCAATGACATGACTATTGGTTACCAGATAACCCTTGCCATCGATCAGGAATCCGGTTCCGCTATTGGTATATGGAATTTCCGGGATGTTTTTGGCCGTACTGCTCTGTTTAAGTTTATGAATTTCCTGATCCTGCATTTTTGATTTCAGGGCCAGGTTATTGATATCGTTTTTCAGGATTTCAAATTGGGTATGGTTGGTTGACTTATTGGAAAGCGATCGCACCATGCCGGTGAGGATCAGGGTAGTAATACCAGCGATAGAAGCAGCGATAATCGCCGTTTTTCTGTACCGGTGGTATAAATGACGCAATTTTCCGCCCCTGGTTTTTTCTGCATCTATTTTACCCTGTGCAGATAGCTCCTTATGAATTTCATTCAGCGAGCGCTGGAATTTTTCCCATTGATTAAAGCGGTTCAGTTTCTGCAGAAACAGGGTATGCTCGACAACCAACTGGTCCACATCACTATCAGACCTTCTGAGGTTTTCGAAGTGCAGGCGTTCATCAGGGTTCATCTCACCCATTATATACCGTTCCACGGCTTCTAACAGGGTAATGTTACTGTGCTGCTCATTCATCACTTGTCGTTTTTTTTATATTGAGAAAAGAATATTTTTTTTAATCGAACCAGGCACTTGTATTTCTGGGTCTTCGCATTTTCCGAATTGGTATAACCAAACGTTTCGGCGATCTCCTGCATGCTGTTTTCTTTGAAGTAAAATGCTTCCAGCAGACTTTTGCAGGGTTCTCCCAGACTACTGATCGCTGCATGCATCATTTCAAATTCAGCGTCTTTTTGCTCATGGTCCTGGAGGTCATCATCCACTATGACCCTGTTCTCGTTGGTATCATCAAAATCCAGCACCTGTCTGCCATGCTGATTCAACTTTTTCAGCCACAACCTTCGGGCCACAGCATATAGAAAAGTGCTAATCTGGCAATTCAGCTGGAAATTACCGGACCGCGCCTTTTCATAAAGTACCATCATCGTTTCCTGAAAGATATCTTTCGCATCTTCGATCGTCCCACTGTTATTTACAATCAAAGCCTGAATCAGGTTGTAATTCTGACTATAAATCAATGCTGCCGATTTCTTATCGTTGCGGGCTAATCCTTTCAGTAATCCTAGTTCCTGTTCTAAAGTAGAATCTTTCAAGCGTAAGTATGTTTTAATACGAATTTTTAAAAATAGTAACCCTTTCGCAGCCAGAAAAAAAAATATACAAGGGTTACTTTTTTTTAACTATTGTATATAAGAGTGAAAACAGCTAAAAAACCGGTGTATCTCCCCGAATCCTGCCGGGTTTTGCAGGCCTGTCAGTTCAGGCCAATACCTGCAGAAGATTTGTAAATAGACAATAAGTTTACGATGAAAATACTGTTTATATTACTGTTAATCAGTTCTTTATGTTTTTTATCCTGCGGCGATCCGGCTGTTGAAAACCGCCTCGAAAATACGGATTCAGCGGCCGCATTTAAGGCAGCACCGGCAGACAGTCTATCAGGTACTGCTCCGGCTGCGGCCGAAGATACGGTAGCAGGAGATACAGCGGTGCATTAAGGATTTTTGTTCGGCAAGCAATATAGAGGAAGCCATCCTGTTCGCGGGATGGTTTTTTTTCGTTCAGGCACCGGATGAGCGACCCCAGACGGAGGATTCGCTGTAAAAAATTGTTTATCAACAGAATAACTTTTCCTGGGGCCTTCGCAACAACTAAAAAATGTAAACTATCAACATTATACTACCTTTGCACCCGTTTTATGACAACATTTGAATCTTTAGGAATTGAAGAAGGGCTGCTTCAATCATTGCAGACTATCGGTTTTGAGACCCCCACACCCATACAGGAAAAAGCCATACCGGTTTTATTACAGGGCACAAAGGATTTTGTGGGCCTGGCGCAGACAGGTACCGGCAAAACCGCCGCTTTCGGCCTGCCTCTGTTACAATTGATCGATAAAAGTCAACGCAGTCCGCAGGCCCTGGTGATCTGTCCGACCCGGGAACTATGCCTGCAAATCACTTCAGATATTGAGAAATTTTCAGGAAAGCAGAAAGTTCAGGTAACTGCGGTTTACGGCGGGACTTCTATTTCGCTACAAATCCGGGAACTGAAAAGAGGTACACATATAGTGGTTGCCACACCCGGCAGACTGATTGATCTGATTGAACGCAAGGCGATTCATTTGGAAGACATTAATTACGTGGTGCTGGATGAAGCGGATGAGATGCTCAATATGGGATTTAAAGACGATATTGAGTTTATCCTGAAAGAAACGGTAAACCGGCACAGTATGTGGCTGTTTAGTGCCACGATGCCCCCGGAAATCCGACATGTAAGCAAACGCTATATGGACCAGCCGGTTGAAATTGCCGTTGGTAAAGTCAATACGGCCAATGCGAATATCGACCACCAATACTATGTAACCCAGCATATCAACCGCTATGAAACCCTGAAACGAATCATCGATTTTAATCCGGGAATTTATGGGATCATATTTACCCGGACCAAGGCGGATGCCCAGCATGTTACGGAATTGCTGGTGCGTGAAGGCTACGATATTGAAGCCCTCCACGGGGATCTGACCCAGGCCCAACGGGATAAGGTAATGGGGCGTTTCCGGGAAAAATCCTTGCAGCTGTTGATTGCTACTGATGTGGCTGCCCGGGGTATCGATGTGAAGGGGATCACACATGTCATTCATTATGAATTGCCGGATGATACCGAAGTCTATACCCACCGCAGTGGCCGAACCGGTCGGGCGGGCAGAAGTGGTATATCGGTTTCCATTGTAACACCCCGCGAGTCGTATCGGCTCCGCCAGGTAGAGAAACTGGTGAATTCCCGGTTTGCTAAAATGGACATTCCTGCCGGTAAAGATGTATGCCGCAAACAGTTTTTCTATTTTATTGATAAATTACTGAGCGCGGATATCAGCAGTCATGAGTATGAGGCCTACCTGCCGGTGCTGGAAGAGAAATTTGCCGAAGTAACCAAGGAAGAAATCCTGCAAAGGGTTGCCGCATTGGAATTTGACCGGTTTTTAAAATATTATGAGAATGCACCTGATCTGAATGCCCGCAATGACCGCGGTCGGGAAGACCGGGGGGCCAGACAGGACGGATTTAGCAGAAAGCGCAGTGGAAAAAACAATGGCTATCAGCGGCTTTTTGTGAATCTGGGCACCAAAGATGGATTTTATAAAGCCAACTTCCTGCAGTTCATACTGGATATGAGTGGTCTGCAAAAGGATGTGCTGGGTAATATCGACATGAAAGAAATGAACAGCTGGATTGAAATTGAACCCACCGCAGGCAAAAAAATGATTAAAGCCATCGACGGCAAAAATTACCGTGGTCGAAGAATCCGTATGAACGATGCGGCTACCGGCGGTGGTAGAAGAAAATAAGCGATGAGGCGGTGCAACCGCTCATTATTTGGATATTGTTTAAAATCGGGGTCTCAGGACCCCGATTTCTGTTTTGAAATGCAGCGGATTTGGTAAATGCCTCAAATACTCTAAATTTATCGAAAACTATGCTATATGGACTTTGCTTTTACTGAAGAACAACTCATGATTCAGCAGGCGGCCAGGGATTTCGCAAAACAGGAATGTCTGCCCGGCGTCATTGAGCGAGATGAAAAACAACAATTTCCCAAAGAGCTGGTGTCAAAAATTGCTGATCTGGGTTTTATGGGTATGATGGTGCGGCCTGAATACGGCGGTGCCGGTCTCGATACAGTCAGTTATGTACTGGCAATGGAGGAAATTTCGAAAATCGATGCCAGCCTGAGTGTTTGTATGAGTGTAAACAACAGCCTGGTTTGTTATGGGCTCCAGGAATTCGGAACGGACGCACAAAAAGAAAAATACCTGGTTCCACTGGCGCAGGGTAAAAAAGATGGGGAACTGTATATCGGTGCTTTTATGTTGAGTGAACCTGAAGCAGGTAGCGATGCTACTTCGCAGCGGACAACGGCTGAAGACAAGGGTGATTACTACCTCCTAAACGGTACTAAAAACTGGATCACCAATGGTGGTTCGGCCTCGGTTTATCTGGTAATGGCCCAGACCGACCCCGCAAAAGGCACCAGGGGCATCAATTGTTTCATAGTCGAAAAGGATTGGCCTGGTGTAACCGTGGCGGCCAAAGAGAATAAACTGGGCATTCGGGGCAGCGACACCCATACTGTGATGTTCAATGATGTGAAAGTACCCCGGGAAAACCGGATTGGTGAGGACGGCTTTGGATTCCGTTTTGCCATGAAAACCCTGGATGGCGGCCGTATCGGTATTGCTTCGCAGGCCTTGGGCATTGCCAGTGGTGCTTATGAGCTGGCCAGAGATTACGCCAAGACCCGAAAAGCTTTTGGTACGGAGATCATGAACCATCAGGTAATCGCCTTTAAGCTGGCCGATATGGCGACACGTATTGAAGCCGCGCGGCTATTGGTCCTGAAAGCCGCCTGGCAAAAGGACAATCATCTGGAATATGGACATTGTTCTGCGATGGCCAAAGTGACGGCCTCAGAAACCGCGATGTGGGTAACCGTTGAAGCGGTACAGATTCATGGCGGATATGGATATGTGAAGGAGTATCATGTAGAACGCCTGATGCGCGATGCAAAAATTACCCAAATTTATGAAGGTACCAGTGAGGTGCAGCGCATCGTAATCAGCAGGAATATATTAAAGTAAAACCTACCAGATCAAATTGGGTAAAGCAATCAAAGATTTCAGGTTGTTGGTGCAAGCTCTTTTTTAAGCACAGCAACGGTCAGCCGGCTGATACAGATTAATTTTCGGTCGTCGTCGTAAAGGCGGATATCCCAGACATGACTGCTTCTACCCAGGTGAAGCGGCTCACAAACTGCCCGAACCTGTCCCGACCGGACCGCTTTGAGGTGATTGGCATTAATCTCCATACCTACGACAATGTATTTTTCGGGATCAATGACGAGGCTGCTGGCAAAGGAGCCGATCGTTTCTGCAAGGGCTACAGAAGCGCCTCCATGCAAAATACCATAGGGCTGTCGGGTTTTCTCGTTCACCGGCATGGTGGCTTCCAGGCTGTTTTCGGTAATAGCTGTAAACCGGATTTCGAGATGGGTATGCATGTCCACTACAGGTGCATCGTTCAAACGGTTCAGTTCGTATTTTTTAAACCAGATCATTTTTGTATTCTTTGAAGTTTGCATCAAATCTATTCACCTGATTAAGATACAACAATAATTTCGGGCTAAGCCGCTATTTTTGTGACCTCAAATTTTTTTCAAGGGCCGCAGCAACTGTAACAGTTGACTGAATCCAGTCCCGCACCTAATACTACCTCCATGCGCTACAAAGCTTTTTTGTTTGATATGAACGGCACGATGATCGATGATATGCAATATCATATTCATGCATGGCATGGTATATTAAATGAACTGGGCGCCGGTATATCTCTGGAAACGACCAAAGAACATTGCTACGGAAAAAACGATGAGCTGTTGGAAAGAATTTTTCCGGCCCGGTTCACTCCCGCAGAGAAGCAGGCCATGGGAATGGAAAAGGAGCGGCAGTATCAGATTCATTTTCGGCCCCATCTTCGACTGCTCCCTGGCCTGGATCGTTTTCTGCAAAACGCCGACGGGCAGGGGATAAAAATGGCCATCGGCTCTGCCGCCATTATGTTTAATATTGATTTTGTGCTGGATGGACTGGGCGTACGTGACTATTTTGAAGCCATAGTTAGCGCCGATGATGTTGTTCATAGCAAGCCCGATCCGGAAACCTTTTTAAAATGTGCGACTTTGCTGGGGGTGGATCCCGGAGATTGTCTGGTATTTGAAGATGCCCCCAAAGGTGTAGATGCCGCCGGAAATGCGGGCATGGATGTTATGGTCCTGACGACCATGCACGAAACGCATGAATTTCGTCAGTCAAATATCATCGGTTTCGAAAAAGATTTTAGCCATATGTCCCGGCTGCTGGACTGAGTTTTTGTACAATCGTTTGCGCATCAAATCCCAATACTTAGTTCTTATCTTACTGGTTCAAAGCAACTAAAATCAGCTATGACAGTAAAAAAACTATTTCTTTTAGGAGCGGCCCTGAGTGTATTGTGCAGCGCCTATAGCCAGACTGCAAAAGAATTGCGGTCGCTTTACCGGGACCTGATGGTATTTGAAAATCCAATGGCCACTTCCCTGAGAAAAGGTATTCGAAAAGCGGATATAGAAAAAATGCAGGATCCGTCTCTGAAAGCGCTGGCCCAGGCCCAATTACTGAAAAAATATAATTCCTCATATCGTCTGGCTGAATATAAAGCCTGGCGCACACCAACGACCTTGGGCCAGGAGCTGATGATTGGGGATGGTTATAGTAAGTTTGAAGGAATTACCGGCATCTATCTTCCCGAAGGGGTACATATTATCCTGGTGGATGGGGTCGTCGCAGGGCAGGAGGTAGGCCTGGTCGTTCCCAACTGGGAACGGCATGCACCAGAAGGAATAGAACCGACCAAGGATCCCGCCGGTTGGGGCATCCACCGTCAGCGTTTCCCATTACGTAACGGTATCAACCGCATCGAACTTAAAGGGTTTGGCGGGCTGGCTTATGTGGACTACTATGCTGACGAGCCACAGAAAGCGCCGCCGGTGCAGGTGCATTTTACCGATGGCAAAGTAAACGGCTACTTTGACGCTGCCAGGCATACGAATGAAGACTGGAACCGACTGATTGATCAGGCAGTGTATCCGGTTATCGACGCAAGGGGACGCCATATTCAAATTGCCTACCCTGCGGCTGCCTGTAAAAAATATGCATATGGTCGTGGCCTGGAGCTCATTGCGAACTATGATTCCCTGGTATACCGGCAGCACCGTCTGCTGGGACTGATTAAATATAATAAAGTACCAGAGAATCATATCCTGGCCCGGGTCAATTATAATTATTATATGTTCCGTGACGGGGACGGCGTCGCTTATATGGGTACGGATCCCGGCAATGCCATGGCCCTGGTTGTGGATCCTGACCGGGTCATCAAAGGGGATCCCTGCTGGGGTTTCAGCCATGAAGTGGGACATGTCCACCAATTGCGACCTTACCTGAATTGGGGCGGACTGGGCGAAGTGAGCAATAATATTTTTTCATTGTACGGGACCCAGTCATTTGGTAACAAAAGCCGGATCAGTGAGCAGAAAAATTATCAGAAAGCCCGTGATAGTATTATTGCCAGAAAAATCTGCTACCTGCAGGATAAAGATGTTTTTAACCGTCTGGTACCATTCTGGCAATTACAGTTGTATTTTACCGGTCCCGGAAATTATCCGGATTTTTATCCGGATTTATTCGAAGCTTTCCGTCAAGAGGGCAAGCGTCAGGCGGCTTCCCGTGGTGGCAGACGCGGCCGCGGGGGCTGGGGTGACCGGGGCAATAATCCAGCCCCTTACCAGCTCAATTTTGTAAAGACCGCCTGCCAGGTGAGTAAGACAGACCTTACCCGGTTTTTTGAGCAATACGGGTTTTTCTATGTAGGAAGTTTTACGATGGAAGATTACGGAAATTATCAATACGAAATGACAGAAGAAATGGTGGCGGCCTGCAAGGCCGAAATCAAAGCCATGAACCTGCCGCCACCCCGAACAGACCTTACTTTACTGGAGGACTGACAGCCTCCGGTCGGGGGCCGACAAGTATTTTGACTGGCAGATCGGTGGAGAACTTTATTTTTGCAGTTATGTCAGTCAATACATCCGCTTACCACCAGTTACAGGAAACCCTGACGCCCAAGCAGGTAACCCTGGTGGCTGTATCCAAGTTGAAACCCCCGGCAGCGATACAGGAGCTGTATGACCTGGGCCAGCGTGATTTTGGTGAAAATTATGTGCAGGAACTACTGGATAAACATGGAAAGTTACCCAATGATATCCGCTGGCATTTTATCGGCCATCTGCAGCGCAACAAGGTCAGGTTTATCGCGCCATTTGTACATATGATACATGGTGTCGATAGTTACAATCTGCTGCGGGAAATCAACAAGCAGGCTATAAAACAGCAACGTGTCATCGATTGTCTGTTGCAGGTTCATATCGCAACTGAGGAAACGAAATTTGGTCTGGATAAGGCCGAACTTACGGACCTGATAGGGGGACTCGGTGAACTGGCGATGGTCCGGGTGTGCGGGTTGATGGGTATGGCCAGTTTCTCAGAAGACCAGGGATTGGTGCGCCGTGAATTCCGGCAACTGAAATCATGTTTTGAGCAATTAAAAAATTACGAGATTCCCAATCTGCAACCCAGCGTGCTTTCCATGGGTATGAGCGGAGATTATGAGCTGGCAATGGAGGAAGGTAGTAATCTGGTACGCATTGGCAGCATGTTATTTGGTGCCAGAAACCAGAAGATACAACACTAAACCAACAGGCATGGCCTGTATAAAATGTAAACCTCATGAGCCCATCTGTATTTAAACAACAGGCATTGTCGTTGCCCGAAGTTCAGGCCCATCCACATTTTGAAAGACTCGCATTTAAAGTGCCGGGCAGAAAAATCTTTACCACATTGCTGGAAGGAAATGCGACGGCTAATATTGTCCTGCTGCCTGAAGACCAGCTATTTTTCTGTAATGCCGACCCGGCGCATATTCGTCCGGTGCCTAACAAATGGGGAGCCAGGGGCTGGACCTGCTTTGACCTGGTAAATGTGGAAGAAGGGCTGGTAAGATCTGCCCTTCTCCTGGCCTATGAAGCTTCTTAGTCGTTCTTATTTGAGTGATACGGTTCCAACTTATAGCCGCTGTAAGCTGCTCTGGCGAATGAATAGGTTCGATCCTGAAAACGCCATAAGCCAGGGATCAGGCCCAGGCGCCCCAATCAATAGTAAGCACAATGTCCGGATGCAGACTTTTGGCCACCGGACAGGTCAGCCCCGTATTTTTAAGAATGGTGATCGTTTTGGCCTCCAACTGCTGTAGGGAGGCAGGAATATGAAACTGAAGGTCAATGCCGCTGACGCGCCGCGGATCAGTAGCCATGTTTTTTAGTACTTCCACCTGAATACCTTCCAGATCAAAATCCATGGTCCGGGCTTTGATGCCCATGACCGTCAGCATGCAGGCCGCCAGACTGGTAGCCAGCAGATCGGTGGGCGAGAAACGTTCTCCTTTGCCGTTGTTATCTGTTGGCGCGTCGGTTTCAAAAGCCGCGCCACTCCTCAGGTGTGTGCAGGTGGTTCTTAATGCACCGTCATATTGTACAGTCGAAGTCATATGATATATTTTTTCTAAAGATAAGCAGGCGCCGGCATCTTTCATGGACCCCGTATATTGAAAGCCTGAAAATTTCATTGCCGCCAGATCGATAAGGATGAAGGTCTGAATCATCAGAACACCGGGCTTCTGATATATTTTGTTATTTTCACAGCTATGTACTTAAAGTCTATCCGCCTTCTGCTTGCCACATTCTTATGTACGGGGTGGTTTTACGGTGGCGCCCAGTCGACGGCGCCTGTCAGGATTGGTGTACTGGAATCTGGTCCCCTCAACAGTATCACTGATGTACCGGATGTACTGGTGGGACAGAAAACGCTCATTCAGGATCGTACCGTCAGAACCGGTGTAACAGTAATAAAGCCTCATTCCGGTAACCTGTTTCAACAGAAAGTGCCGGCGGCGATCTATGTAGGCAATGGTTTTGGCAAACTGGCCGGTATTACACAGGTGCAGGAACTGGGCAATCTGGAAAGTCCGGTCATCCTTACCAATACCTTAAATGTCGCAGCTGCTATCGACGGCGGCATCAGTTATACCCTGCGTCAACAAGGCAATGAGCAGGTCCGGAGTGTCAATATTGTGGTAGGAGAGACCAATGATGGATATCTGAATGATATTCGTGGCCGGCATGTAACGGTCCCTGATGTGCTTGAAGCCATAGCTGCGGCCCACAGCGGACCGGTTCAACAGGGGAATGTCGGTGCTGGTACCGGGACGATATGTTTTGGATTTAAGGGTGGCATTGGAACCGCTTCCAGGAAGCTTCCGGCGGACTTGAAAGGATATACGGTCGGCGTACTGGTCCAGACCAATTTCGGTGGCGTACTTCAGGTGGACGGCGTACCAGTAGGCGAGGTATTGGGCACCTATTATCTGAAAGACCAGTTGAATCATACACCGGACGGCAGCTGTATGGTGGTGGTGGCAACCGATGCGCCACTGGACGCCCGCAACCTGGAAAGGCTGGCCAAAAGGGCCTTCATGGGCATTGCCAAAACCGGTGGGATCGCCAGCAATGGCAGTGGAGACTATGTGATTGCCTTTTCCAATAGTCCCTTGGTTCGAATCCCGGCAGACGTACCCGCAAAGGAATTGCTCCGTTCTGAGACCGTAGCTAATGATGATATGTCGCCGCTGTTTATGGCCGCCATAGAAGCAACAGAGGAAGCCATTATTAATTCCCTGTTCGCCGCCCGGACCATGGAAGGCCGTGACGGACACAAAGTGGAGGCACTGCCCAGGGAACAGGTAATCGAAATTTTAAAAAAATACAATAGGTATCAACCATGAAATGGATTTTCGTGAACCAGGAGTTTTACCCGGCGGATCGGGCTTTTATCGGTACCGGTGATCTGGCCCTGCAGCGAGGATATGCTGCCTTCGATTATTTTCGAACCGTAGACCATCAACCGCTTTTCCTGGAAGATTATCTGGACCGGTTTTTCAATTCTGCTGCGGCCATGTACCTTCAAATGCCGCTAACTAAGGAAGCACTCAGGACTGCCATTGAAACTTTAATCCATAAAAATCAACTCCCTGAATCTGGTATCCGGATGATCCTGACAGGGGGCTATGCACCCGATCATTACACGCCGGTGCGGGGCAACCTGATCCTGGAGCAGTCCCCCCTGGTATTGCCCGACGCGTCAAAATTCAATAAAGGAGTGAAAATTATGACGCATGATTATTGCCGGGACCTGCCTGGCGTAAAGTCCGTCAACTACCTGATGGGTATCTGGCTGCAGCATCAGCTGCGAGAACGCGGACTCGATGATGTATTGTATTATCATCAGGACCGGATCACAGAGTTTCCGAGGGCGAATGTTTTTATTATTACTACGGAGGGTAAGTTGGTAACACCGGCCCGGGATGTGTTGGAAGGCATTACCCGAAAAAAATTGCTGGAACTGGCATCAGGAATCATGCCCGTAGAACAACGCGATATCAGCCGGGAAGAGTTGTTACAGGCAAAGGAGGTCTTTATGACTTCTACCACGAAGCGCTTGCTGCCAGTGGTAGCCATTGATGGGATTCAGATCGGCGACGGCCTGGCGGGCACGCAGACCCGCCTGTTGAAGGAAGCTTTCCTGCGAGTTGAGCAGCAGGAACTGACACAATTTTCTCCAGACTAGTAACCGTTGATAGAATCATTGCATTCTTATGAAAGCTTGTATTATTATAATGGGCGTTTCCGGAGCAGGGAAAACAACGATTGGTAAAATGGTGGCAGCCGCCGCCCACTTTAGTTTTATCGATGGTGATGAATTACATCCTGAAGCCAATATCCGGAAAATGCAGGCCTCGAAACCCCTTGATGACCAGGATCGGCAGGAATGGTTTCGGCGGATAATTGAACGGATCAATATTATGCAGCAGGAAACAGGCGTGGTGCTGGCCTGCTCCGCATTGAAGAAAAGTTACCGGGATCTTTTAAGAATGGGGATCGCTTCTCTCCGGTTTGTTTATCTTCAGGGAGATTATGAAACGATTCAGCGGCAACTGGCCGCAAGAAAAAGCCATTTTATGCCCGCTGATCTATTGCGGAGTCAGTTCCAGACACTGGAACCGCCTACAGCGGCGGAACCGGATGTGCACTGTGTTGTGATTCAATCGGACGCCCAGACTACCGGCGCAGCTGTGATCCGGGCCCTGAACCTTTAAAATATTGCCATGAACCCTGTTGTTGTGCTCGTTATCGGTATCCTGCTGTTGCTGCTGCTCATCGGCTGGGTAAAAATCAATGCTTTTACCTCACTGATCCTTACCGCTTTATTTATCGGCTGGGCCGGCGGGATGGAGAATGCTGTACTCCTGGGAGCTATCTCTAAAGGCGCCGGCGATATAATGGGTTCAGTAATTGCCGTGCTGGGTTTTGGCGTCATGCTGGGCAGTCTGCTCACCGAAACCGGAGCGACCCGGCAGATCAGTGACTGGCTCTTACGGATATTTGGCGCCCGCCGTGCAAAAATTGCCATTGCCGCTACCAGTTTCTGCGTGGGCCTGGCTTTATTTTACAACGCAGGTTTCGTTGTCCTCATACCGCTTGTTTACACGGTCGCACGCCAAACGGGTTTACCATTGACCTATCTGGCGATTTCCATGGCTGCCCCACTTTCTGTGACGCATGGATTCCTGCCGCCCCATCCGGGCCCTACGGTGATCGCGGGTATATTTCAGGCGGATATCGGACTGACACTGCTCTATGGTCTTCTGGTGGCCGTTCCGGTTTTAATCCTGGCTGCTGTGCTGTTTCCGGAATGGATAAAAAAAGTGCAAGCCCGGCCGCCTGCAGGGCTGTTCAATGACGCACCGGTCGCAACGGCCCGCCCGCCGCGGTTCCTTGTCAGTCTGCTGATTGCTCTCTCACCGGTTTTGATGCTCGCAACCGCTACGTTAATACTTCAACTGGGTCAGCCCTCAGGAACCAGCAGACAATTGCTGGTCTTTATCAGTGATCCGGCGATGTCGCTATTGATCGCCCTTGTCCTGGCCCTGCTTTTTCTGGGACTGCCCAGCGGTGTAAAAATCAGCGAGTTGATGAACCGATGTGGTCTGGCCATCAATGCGATTGCATCCATCGTTTTTATCACTGCCGCCGGAGGCGCCCTTAAACAGGTACTCATCGCCAGTGGTACCGGAGAAGCCATCACACTTTTTTTTACCGGGAGCGGACTACCGCCACTGCTGTTAGGCTGGCTGATCGCCACGATTCTGAGAATTGCCATCGGCTCTGCTACGGTTGCGGGATTGACTGCAGCCGGCATTGTGCAGCCGCTGGTGGCCAGCCTGCATGTCCGACCTGAGCTCATGGTTCTGTCCATAGGTGCCGGTTCGCTGATGTGTTCTCATGTCAATGATACCGGTTTCTGGATGTTTAAAGAATACCTGGGCCTCTCCCTGAAAGATACTTTCCGAACCTGGACCCTGATGGAATCCGTGATTGGCCTGGCGGGGCTGATCGGTGTTTTGTTGCTCAACAGCCTGCTCTGAAGGCACATGATGCACGGAGATGGCTACCGTTGCGGAACGTATCCATGCCGGGAACCGGCGATGTATAACTGACCGGGCCTGGTTTCACTGAAAACCTGATAGCTGATTGAAGGCATCCGGCCGCACCGGTCATTGGATGAGGGGTAATTAACCATCCTATGATACTGAGAAAAGGTTCTTGAACAATTGATCAGGGCCTTTTGTTAACCTTAAGCCCTGCGCAGCCACCAGCAGCCATCTGACTGCTGCGTCGAAACACGGTGGTGCGCATTTTAAAAAGCATTATTTTCGCAGCATGACGGAATTACCAGTTACTACCAAAGTGAAGAAACCGGATTGGTTACGTGTGAAACTGCCGATTGGTCAGGAATACAAGCATGTACGTAATCTGGTGGATACCCATAAATTACATACGATCTGTGAAAGTGGCAACTGCCCCAATATGGGGGAGTGCTGGGGCGCCGGTACGGCGACTTTTATGATTCTGGGCAATATCTGTACCCGCAGCTGTGGTTTTTGTGCCGTAGCGACAGGAAGACCTACCGAACTGGACTGGGATGAGCCCCAGCGGGTAGCCGAAGCGATTCACTTAATGAAGGTGAAACATGCCGTAATTACTTCCGTGGACCGGGACGAACTCAAAGACGGGGGCTCTACGATCTGGCACAATACCATTAAAGCAGTCAAGGCGCTGAACCCTGGCACCACACTGGAAACACTGATACCGGATTTTAAAGGCAAAACCGATGATATTCAACGGGTCATGGATGCAGCGCCCGAAGTGGTCTCCCATAATATAGAGACCGTGGAAAGGCTGACCCGACAGGTACGGATCCAGGCCAAATACTGGCGCAGCATGGAAGTGATCCGGACTTTGAAACAGGGCGGTATGCGGACCAAGAGCGGCATTATGCTGGGACTGGGTGAGACCCGGGAGGAAGTTGTACAGACCCTGAGGGACCTCCGGGATAATGGTTGTGATGTTGTGACGATCGGTCAGTACCTGCAACCCACCCAAAAGCATTTACCGGTGCAGCGCTTTGTACATCCCGATGAATTTGCATATTACCGTCATGCCGGCTACGAAATGGGGCTGGATTATGTGGAAAGTGGCCCCCTGGTACGTTCCTCCTACCATAGTGAAAGACATGTACTGGAAGGGCTGGGCAGAAAAGAGTGGCTGGAACAGCAGGCAATGGAAACCTATACACCTGCCTGAGCAGCCACCATCGCCCGGTTACCTTAGACATTTCGATTTAGATCCGCCGTACCGGCAATTTTTCAATGTAGGTGGCGCGGGTCAATCCTTCACCTATTTATATTTTTCGAGCAGGCTGCTGATGATCCGGTCATCGGTTGCCGTCAGTACCCTTGTCGTATCGGAGGGATTGAAATGGATCTTATAGGACTGAATCGCATCGGCGGGGCGGGCGGTATTATAGCCGATGGTGCGAAGGGCCATCAACCCGTCAAAGTCTGGTTTTACCGCAACGGCAGTTGTGTCATACCAATACCCGAAGCCTGCATCTGCCAGGCGCTTCCAGGGGAAAAAGCGACTGGGATCTACCTTACGTCCCGGCGCGATATCTGCATGACCGAGAAAGTTGGATTCCGGAATTTTATAGGTAGTCTTTAGATTATTCAGTAATACCAGCAGGCTGTTTATCTGGGCTTCGGTAAAAGGCTCATGGCCGTTATTGTCGATTTCGATACCGATACTGCTGCTGTTCAGGTCGGTCAGGGTGCCCCAACGGCTGACGCCGCCATGATGGGCCCGCAGCAGGTCATTGAGCATATGATAGACGGTGCCGGACCGGCAAATGACATAATGCGCACTTACTTCGCGGCTTCCTTTTCTGGTAAATGTTCGCAGGGTTTCCTCACAGCTGTTCTGGGCGGTATGATGGATGATGACAAAATTAGGCCGCCGCATGGTAAAATTGGTCGTGCCGACAAATTGCATTCCTGAATCCCGGAGGGGGTATTGCCGGAGCAGTTCACTATATGCTTTTGCCTGTTTTTTATAGACTTTATCTGCCGTAGCATAGGGTTTGGGACTACAGGCCATTACACCTGAGACCAAGAGCAGAAAAACAATTGCCTGTTTCATCTTAATGGGTTTTAAATTTAAAATGAATCCTCAACCCGGATCAACCCTGTTCAATTCTCCCAGACCAGGGCGCTGGCACCCAGGATCGCAGCATCCGCTTCCCGGAGCTCACTGAATACCAGTTTGACCTTATTCTGGAAAATCGGCAGCAGGTTTTTTTCCATATGTTCCTTGGTAGGCTGCATGATGAAATCACCGGCTTTAA
Source organism: Niabella terrae (assembly GCF_054783135.1). Taxonomy (NCBI): domain Bacteria; kingdom Pseudomonadati; phylum Bacteroidota; class Chitinophagia; order Chitinophagales; family Chitinophagaceae; genus Niabella; species Niabella terrae. The sequence continues at coordinate 58,110 of NZ_BAAGRD010000012.1, read as the reverse complement.
TGACACCGCCAAATAGTATGATGGCTTCCGGAGAAGAAAACATGATAAAATTAGCCAGGGCTTCCCCCAGAATCTGTCCGGTATAGCGAAATACTTCCAAAGCCGTGGAATCCCCTTTCCGGGCCATTTCGAATACCGATTTGGAGTCCAGGGCTTCTTCAGGAATCTGGTTCAGCAGGGAATCAGGATATTCCGCGCGGAGTTTTTTGGCGGTGATGGTTATGCCGGTTGCAGAGCAATAGGATTCCAGGGACCCGTGGGCTCCGGTGCTCCAATGGGTACGTCCGCCAGGGCGTACGATAATATGTCCCAGTTCGCCGGCGAAGCCGTCATGGCCGTAAATTACCTGGCCGTTACTCACAATGCCGCTGCCGACACCGGTACCCAGGGTGATCATTATAAAATCCCGCATGCCTCTTGCGGCTCCGTACATCATTTCGCCCACCGCAGCAGCATTCGCATCATTGGTCAGGGTACAGGGGACACCGAATTTATCACTAATCAGTTTGGCAATGGGTATAATGCCTTTCCAGTGGAGATTAGGCGCGTATTCAATGGTACCGGTATAATAGTTGCCATTCGGAGCGCCGACGCCGATACCGATCAATCGATGGGTCTTCTGGTATTGGTCGAGCAGGGGCTTCAGCGCTTTATGCAGCGCGTTGATGAATTGTTTCATGGTCGGGTAATCATCGGTCTTGATCTCCCCCTTGTCGAGAATTTCTCCGCGGTGATTTACCAGTCCGTATTTGGTATTGGTGCCGCCGATGTCAATACCTATCACCATCTCGTTTGAAAGGTCATATACCCCCATGTTCTTAATTTGATATATTGAAAATAAAATGCATTTACTGTAGTTTTTGGTCGCTAGTGACCGCCGCCACTCACTGGATTGTCAAAATCAATTCCCTGACTCTTCAACGCTTTTTGGCTGTTGATGGTATGCCAGGCGATATAAGCAAAACAAATAAGTGGCACAATATACGACATATGCGTCCAGGGACCCGTTGTTACGCCGTTAACTTCTGTACCCAGGTCCAGATCAATCAGGGCGCCCTGTGCCGGTGGGATGATCGCCCCTCCCAGGATCATCATGATCAGGAAGGCGGAACCCTGACTGGCATATTTGCCGGTACCGGCGATGGCCAGAGAGAAGATACCCGGCCACATGACCGAACAGCAGAGCCCGCAGGCAATCAGGCAATAATTGGCCAGCATGCCGGTATTGAACAGGGAAACCAGTACAAAACCAACGGCCATTACCGCAACGGTTAATAATAATTTGACGGGTTTTTCCTGCGCATACAGATTGGCACCAACCAGGAACAAAAGGAAGATCGGATAGTACTTGAAATCACTGATAGGATTGCCTTTCAGGAAATTGGCCAGACAAATGATGCCGAAAGCGATAAATGGCATCAGGATCACCAAAATCCTTTTTGCAGATTTGCTGATATTAAAAACACTAACGGCACCAGTCCAGCGACCGATCATCAGACTGCCCCAGTAAAGGGCGATCAGATGAGAATTATGTTCTTCGTTAAATCCGCCAAACTCGCGGCGCAGCAGCAGGGCGCCGAAATTATTATCGATGGTGACTTCCACACCCACATATACGAATATTGCAATCATGCCCAGCACCAATTGGGGATACTGCATCGCACCCCAGCCTGTTTTGTCTTTTTTTGCCAGGCGCATACTGCTGAACAGCAGGCCGAGGATGATAATCAATGAGCCATAAATTACCGCGGATTTGGGAATACCGGTGGATTCCCGGATAGCGTCAGCAAATAAAATAGGCAGGAAGACGATACCAATGATCAGCAGTACCCGCAGTGCTTTGGGACTTTTCTCCAGTTTCTCGTCGCTGGTGACTTTGGGCAGTTTGGAAAAAGCAAATATGATAGCCGCCAGCGTAAACAGTCCTGCCAGTACAAAATACACGGTTTCGATATTGCCGAGTGTTGCTTCGGTCTGACTGGTAACACTTCCAAATAACATAAAACTTACCGCTAGGGGGCCCAGCAGGGTACCGAAGGAGTTGACACCCCCGGCCATATTGAGCCGGTGGGAACCCGTTTCAGGAGAACCCAGCGCAATGGCAAAGGGATTGGCCGCCGTTTGCTGCAGGGAAAAGCCCAGTGCAATGACAAAAAAAGCAACCAGAATCAAACCAAATGTCGGATTGGCGGAAGTACTGATCAGCGCCAGTGCCACGGCACCCACCACAGAAATCAACAGGCCATAAATAATACCTTTCTTGTAACCGATCTTATTGAGGATGTCCACACCACTGAGGTAGGAGAAAAGGTATAAAAGAAGCGATCCATAAAAATAAGCACCATAAAAAGCAGATCCGATCAGTTGCGACTGTAATTGATCCAGGTGGAAAAACTTCTTACAGAAAGGAATAAAGATGCTGTTACTTGCGGCTACAAAGCCCCAAAAAAAGAACACTATTATTAGTGTTCCGAACTGCGACCACTTCGTGGTTTGTGTATTCATGTCAATCGTTTTAGTAAAATATTATGCGGGTAAATGTAAAAAGATCTGCTGTAAATAAAAAGTTTTAAATAGATCGGGTGGTTTTGTCGCTATTAGCAAAATTATCCTACTTTTAAGCTAACCAAGTAATTACGCATGGAAATAATTCACGTATCAGCAGAGTGTTATCCGATGGCTAAAGCCGGCGGACTGGGCGACGTGGTGGGAGCGCTGCCAAAATACCAGAATGAACTGGGGCATACCGCAAAAGTGGTGATGCCAATGTACCGTACGAAGTTCCTATACGATAATGAATGGGAGCTGGTTCATGAGGGAGGACAGTCACTGGGTAATAACTGGTTTAAATACAGTATTATCCGGGAGAAGACCAATAAACTCGGTTTTGATTTGTACCTGGTGGACATCAATGGAATGCTGGACCGGGAGAAAATTTACGGTTATGATGATGATACAGAAAGATTTATTGCTTTTCAGCTGGCTGTCTGCGACTGGATCAGTCACTGGGTGGACAAACCCGATCTGATACATTGTCACGATCATCAGGCGGGTTTTATTCCTTTTTTGTGTCGGCATGCCTATGTGTTCCGCTATCAATTGGGAAATGTACCGACCATATTTACCATTCACAACGGCGAGTATCAGGGCCAGTTTGGCTGGGATAAATATTATCTTATTCCAGCTTACGATACCTGGAACTGGGGGTATCTGGATTGGAATCACCTGATTAATCCGATGGCTTCTGCTGTCAAATGTGCCTGGAAAGTAACGACCGTGAGTCCCAATTATATGGAAGAACTGCGCCATTCGGCAGCGGGACTGGAAGCGCTTTTCGAGTATGAAAAAGGTAAATGCAGCGGTATTATAAACGGAATCGATACCGGGGTCTGGGATCCCGCAACAGACCCGTTCCTTATCAAAAATTATACAGCGGCCCATGTCAAAACAGGCAAGGCCAGGAACAAGACGGAACTTATCAAACAGTTTGGGCTGGATCCTAAAAAGCCCCTGATCTGCTTTATCGGCCGACTGGTGGATGAGAAAGCCGCTGATCTGTTGCCCGAAGCCATTAGTCAGTCCGTATATCAGCATGGCGGCAAAGCCTCCTTTCTGGTACTGGGGTCTGGTAATCCTTATGTGGAAGCCGCACTGGCGGAAATGAACCGTACCCTGCGGGGCTATGTCAACAGTTATATCGGTTACAGTGAACCGCTGAGTCACCAGATATATGCCGGTGCCGATTTTTTGCTGATGCCCAGCCGTGTTGAGCCCTGTGGCCTGAATCAGATGTATGCCCTGAGGTACGGCACCATCCCCATTGTCAGAAGCATCGGCGGGTTGAAGGACACCGTACTGGATTATGGTGAACCGGGTGGTTTTGGTATCACGATGGAACAATCCAGCATCGGAGATATTGTATATTCGGTACAGAGGGCCATCGAATTATATGAGGAGAAACCGGAACGGTACAACGAGATTGTGCAGCAGATAATGGGCATTGATCATAGCTGGAACCAATCAGCGAAAAAATATATTGAGTTATATCAAACAGTGTTGTAGATTTATGCCTGAAAATATCAACCTTGAAATTATGTAAGCCGGAACGAAGTTTTTGCCATTAAAAGCTACCGGAAATTTTATTATATTTTTAAAATAATGTTATGAGTTTTTCCCAGGAAGTTATTGCGATGATTTTAGGCGGTGGGGCAGGAACGAGATTGGCTCCTTTAACCAGCAGCCGATCCAAACCGGCGGTTCCGATTGCGGGTAAGTACCGGTTGGTGGATATACCAATTTCCAACTGTATTAATTCAGACATTAACCGGATGTTTGTACTGACCCAGTTTAATTCGGCATCACTCAACCGGCATATCAAGAATACCTACAGTTTTAGCGTATTCAGTACTGCTTTTGTCGATATTCTGGCAGCGGAACAAACACCGGATAACCCGGCCTGGTATCAGGGTACGGCAGATGCCGTCCGACAGTGCCTGCGGCATCTTTCGGCTTTTCCCAGTGAATATGTGCTGATACTTTCGGGAGATCAGCTCTACCAGATGGACTTTAATAAGATGCTGGATAATCACAAACAGACCGGTGCTGATATTTCTATTGCCACCATTCCGGTAGGAGATCGGGAAGCGCCGGAGTTTGGCATCCTCAAAGCGGATGAAAACAGTATGATCAGTTCCTTTGTTGAAAAGCCCGCTAAAGAACTGCTCGCCGACTGGGTCAGTGATACCGGGGCGGTAATGCAGCAAAAAGGCCGCAATTATCTGGCGTCCATGGGCATCTATATATTTAACCGGCAACTGCTGCTTGATCTGTTGTTAAAGATTCATCCTGAAGCAACTGATTTTGGTAAAGAAATTATCCCGGCATCCATAGAAACCTATAAAGTCGCCAGTTATCAGTACGATGGTTACTGGACCGATATCGGAAATATTTATTCTTTCTTTGAGGCCAATCTGGAACTCACAGCCGACATTCCGGAGTTCAACCTTTTTGACAATACCAAGGCTATCTACAGCCGACCGAGAATGTTGCCACCCGCCAAGATCAGCGGAACGACACTGGAAAAAACGGTCATCGCGGATGGCTGTATCATTAATGCTTCCAGGATCGAGCACAGTGTGATTGGTATCCGGTCCAGAATCGGCTATGGTTCCACCGTAGTCAGTTGTTATATCATGGGTAGCGATTATTATGAAACGATTGACGATATCTCCAATGACCAGAGTCGGGGGCTGCCGCCCATCGGTATCGGAAAACGCTGTTACCTGCGCAACTGTATCATAGATAAAAATTGCCGTATCGGCGACGATGTCCGGCTCAACGGGGGCCCACACCTGGAAAATTCTGATACGGATTTATATACGATTAAAGAGGGGATTATCGTTACCAAGAAAGGCGCTGTATTTCCTAACGGTTTTGTGGTATAAGCGCAGTATAGGCGCACCGGAGGTTCAATAAGTACTCCGGCAGCCGGTTCCTTACTGCAGTATTTGCTGACCTATTAAGGCCTGCCATTGCCAGTAAAGAAAATTAATGTGTATTAAATACATATTACTATATTTGTAACCGGTTAACTGCCCCATAATTTAGGATTGCATATGTCAGCAACGCATCAAGTACAAAAACCCCTGTTATCGCTGGGCCGTATCATCAATATGAGTATCGGTTTTCTCGGTATTCAGATGGCATTTGGCCTGCAGAATGGAAATGCGAGCCGTATCCTGGCGAATTTCGGTGCCGATGTGCATCAGTTGTCCTGGTTTTGGCTGGTGGCGCCTGTAACCGGTCTGATTGTACAACCATTGATTGGTCACCTGGGCGATCATACCTGGGGGCGCTGGGGCCGCCGAAAACCTTATTTTCTGATCGGCGCCGTCTGTTGTGCCCTGGGCCTGGTCTTTTTGCCGAATTCCGCAAGTATCACCTATTTTATTGGGGCAAATGTCTTATTACTGGCCGTGATATTTCTGACACTGATGGATGCTTCGGTGAATGTGTCGATGGAGCCGTTCCGGGCGCTGGTAGGGGATATGCTGCCCAAGGAACAGGGTACACTGGGATTTAGTGTCCAGACCATTCTCATCGGCATTGGTGCGGTGATTGGTTCTTCGCTGCCCGCCCTACTCAGCTGGGCCGGAGTTCCCAATACCGCTCCACAGGGTTTTGTACCACCCAATGTGATCTGGTCTTTTTATGTGGGCGCCTTCCTGCTGATTGCAACGATTCTGTACACCATGGCGACAACCCGTGAATACAGTCCCGAGCAATTGGCGGCATTTTCGGGTGAGCCCAGGTCGGAGACCCATAAAGGAATTTCCGGTATCCTCCGGGATTTTGCCGGCATTCCACGGGTGATGCGTCAGCTGGGACTGGTGCAATTCTTTTCCTGGTTCGCGCTTTTCTCGATGTGGGTATTTACGACCAGTGCGATAGCCACCCACCATTACGGGCTCACACCCGATGATACCCATTCAATAGCCTTCAATCAGGCAGGTGATCAGGTAGGTTATCTGTTCGGCTTGTATAATTTTTTTGCCATACCGGCAGCTTTCTTACTGATTCCCCTGGCCGCCAGAATCGGGAAAAAACAAACGCATTCCCTGGCTTTATTATCCGGAGGGATCGGGCTTTTACTGCTGTATTTTATAAAGGATCTGGGTTATTTATGGATCCCGATGATCGGGATCGGTTTTGCCTGGGCCAGCATCCTGTCCATGCCTTATGCCATGTTAATTGAAGCCATTCCCCAGCAAAAGATGGGGATATTTATGGGCATATTTAATTTTTTTATCGTCATACCGCAGATTGTGAATGGTGTTATTGGCGGACCGATCGTCAGTAAATTATTTAATAATCATGCGATCTATTATTTGATGGTTGCCGGTATACTGATGATACTGGGAGCGGTCATCGTCCTGTTTATCAGGGAAGACAAGCCGACCAGCACCCAGGGACGTTAACGCAAAAATTATTGTATATGAAGAAAAAAAGCAGCGGACTGCTTTTCTGTCTGCTATTGGCAGGCTTGACGCTTTGCGCACAAATCAATGTCTATCCGACCCACTGGTGGACCGGCATGAAATGGAATCGGGTGCAACTGATGATCCGGGCAAAAGACATTGCGGCTTCGGTGCCGCAGGTTAAAATGAAACCGGAAGGTATGGAACTGGCCAGGGGTGTCTACCTGCGAAATATCCGTCGGGTGACCAATAAGAATTATATTTTTTACGATATCGAAATCGGACCGACTGCGCAGCCGGGGACGGTCCGACTCCCCTTTATCGGTAAAGACGGCCGGGACTGGGAACTCAAAGCCCGCCGTACCGGCAATGGCAGCAGTTATGCCAATGGCGTAGGTTCGGAAGACCTGTTGTATCTGATCATGCCCGACCGTTTCAGTAACGGTGATCCCTCCAATGACAGGATTGCCGGGATGCGGGACCAGAGCCTGAACCGGGACACGGTATTCAACCGGCATGGCGGCGATCTTTCCGGCATTCAACAGCATCTGGATTATTTGCAGGACCTGGGCGTAACAGCGCTCTGGCTGAATCCGGTCATTGAGAATGATATGCCCGAACGTACCGAACACGGGTATGCATTTACCGATCACTACAGGATAGACAGACGGATCGGTGGTGAACAGGCCTACCGGAATCTGGTTGATGCAGTGCATGCCCGCGGTATGAAGATCATTCAGGACGCCGTTTACAACCACGTGGGTACCGAACATTTTCTCTTTAAAGACCAGCCGGACAGCAGCTGGTTTCACCGATGGCCCCGTTTTACCCAGACCAGCTATAAGGACCAGGTGCTTTTTGATCCCTACGCCGCTACCGCAGATAAGCAACGCATGGTGGATGGCTGGTTTGTTCCTTCCATGCCGGATTGGGACCACAGCAATCCCATGGTGCAGAATTTTCTGATTCAGCATGCGATCTGGACGGTTGAAAATTTTGGTATTGATGGATGGCGGATCGATACTTATGCTTACAATGACCTGGATTTCATGAATCGATGCAATCAGGCACTTTATGATGATTTTCCACGAATCAGTCTGTTCGGAGAAACCTGGGTACACGGCGTGCCCAATCAAAGCTTTTTCTGTCAGAATAATTACACCGATATTTCTTTCAAGAGCAATTTACAGGCGACAACAGATTTTCAAACCCTGTTTTATGGCATACAGCCGGCCCTGACCGAGCCGTTCGGATGGACCAATGGCGTCAATAAGCTCTATACCACCCTGGCCCAGGATTTTGTCTACCAGGATCCGATGCGGCAGGTCATTTTTCTGGATAATCATGATATTTCGAGGTTTTACAGTGTACTGCAGGAAGATACTTCCAGGTACAAGGCAGCCATGGCCTGGTTGCTGACCTGTCGCGGCATTCCGCAAATGTATTATGGCAGCGAGATCCTGATGACGGGCACGACTTCACCCAATGACGGCTATGTTCGTCAGGATTTTCCCGGCGGCTGGGCGGGAGATCCCCGGAACAAATTCAATTCAGCAGGCCGTACTGAAAAGGAAAACAGCATTTTTAATTATATCCGGAGTCTGGCGCAGTTCCGGAAACATTCATCGGCCATCCGAACAGGAAAAATGATGCAGTATGCACCCTATGACGGGGTCTATGTATATTTCAGGTATGACAGTGTCCAGACGGTAATGTGTTTAATGAATACCAATGATCAACCCGTCTCCGTAGTGACGGACCGGTTTCAGGAACGATTGGAGGGATTCCGTGAGGCGACGGATATCGCGACAGGTCAGACTTTCCCGATCACAGATTCCATGCGTATAGCGGCTGCCAGCACCCGGGTACTGGAACTGCGCCGATAGGTTACAAACCCCTGATGCCGGAAGTTTTTAATTGCCAATCGTAACCGTTTGAACCATTTTTTTGGCTACTGGTTTTTCGTGGTATATCGCCGGGGTCCATTTGGGCATCTGCTCCATATTTTCGACGACCTTCGAATTGAGATAATCGTCAACACCTTTCAGGACTTTGAAGTTGACAGGTGCGCCATCCGTATCCACGATGAATTCCACCTGCACGTAGGCCCGCATTACTTCATCAGGTAATTCTTTTACCAGGTCCTTGCCGAGTTGGGACAGATAGGCTTCATAAGCATCCATACCGCCGGGGAATTCGGGCCATTTAGCCACGGCGTCTGCCACGAAATCAATCTGACGGACGATGGGTTTATGGTTGGACTTGGGTCTGAGTTTTGGCTGGAATTTTAATACCTTGGGCAGGGCATCGTTAATGGTATATTCACCATTGTCCCTTACCATTACAATAGGAATCTGTTTGTATTTTTCAAAATAGTCAAAAGCCTGTTCGAGCCGGTCAGTGAAAGATTTTAAACGCGCGTCGTCTTTGGTAAGTTTTGCCAGGTACTCATAGCTTCTCTTCACATTATAGTTGATTGGGAAAATATGTACCGGAATAAAATCCAGTCCGCCGGACTTGGCGCTGGCCGTCAGTACATATAATTCTTCAATCTGATTGTCCTTAATGGGGATACAACCTACCGTTGCACATCCGCCATGTATAAAGATATCACCACCCGGTTTTACAGGATCGCTCAGCATCCGGTCAGATGCATTGGGGTAATTCAAACCCAGGGAGAGCCGGTAACTGCTGTTGGGGTTGAATTCATTGATATGATAGAAGCCTTCCGGAACCTGGTAATCGCCTTCAAATCTTTTCGGTCCCAGGGATCCGGCCAGGGCGCAGACCTTATAGATCTTCAATAATTTATAGGGCTCGTTAATTGTGTTTTTTACCCATACTTCCAGCTGACTGTCATATTTAAAAGACCGGATGTACATATACCGTGCGGGCCAATTAAGGTTTTTTGCAGCGAACAGGGCTTTCAGGTTGGATTCCGTTCTTGCAAAAGCTTCTCGTGGTCGCTGAAATCCCATCTGGTAGGCTACAAAGGAAGTTGCCGCCGGACTGTTGTAGGAGTTGGGTTGTGCTGATACGTTAAAAGCGCCAATCAAAATAGCAAAGCCACAGATAATTTTTTTCATCGTCAAAATAAAATTCCCGATTAAATAATATCAATTAGTAACTCCCGGGGAGCCAGTAATAATAATATACAAAATTAGTTTTTAAATGTTAAAAAAATATTAATCAAATGTTGTGATCAGCCCAAATGGTGAAAATGGGTGGAAATCCGGTCCCCGGCCGCAGATGAAGGATGCGACCGGCAACCCGATTGGCGCTGGCATAACAGCGCATACTGCCCGGGTTTCCTGTATTTTAAAGAGATCCTAATTTTTGAGCTTCAGCCGCTTAGGCCGGGCCGGGCCGGGTCTAAAATATATCGATGCTTAATCGGGTCACTGCCTATCTTTGCGGCATGCAAAAAATAGGAATACTCGGGGGTGGCCAATTGGGCCGCATGTTGTTACAAGCTGCCGCCAATTACCCTGTCGAGACCTATATCCTTGAAAATGATGCTGATTGTCCGGCGGCCGGATTCTGTCATCATTTTGTACTGGGTGATATCCGCTCCTATGAGGATGTGTACCGGTTCGGCAAGGACCTGGATGCACTGACCATAGAAATTGAAAACGTCAATATTGAAGCACTGGAACAATTGGAACGGGAAGGAAAATGCATCCTACCCCGACCGGGCGTATTGCGCATTATTTGCAATAAGGCCAGCCAGAAAGAATTTTACAGCCAGCATCAGATTCCCACAGCCGCCTATGTGCTTACCCGGAATAAGGCAGAATTGGCCGCTCAGGAAGCATTTTTACCAGCCGTCCATAAACTGGCTGAAGGCGGATACGACGGAAGGGGGGTTCAGTTACTCCAGGAACCTGCTGACCTGGAGCTGGGTTTTGATACATTGAGTGTGCTGGAAAAAATGATTGATGTCGAAAAGGAAATAGCCCTGATGGTCGCCGTAGCCCGGGATGGTAAAATAGCTATTTATCCAGCCGTGGAAATGCTTTTTGACCGCCAGTTGAACCAGCTGAGTTTTCAGTTATGTCCTGCAGAAATAGATCAGGCAACTTATTATAAAGTAGAAGCCATTGCACTGACGGCAGTGAAAAATTTTGAAGCGCCCGGCTTATACGCGGTAGAATTGTTTGTTACCAAACAGGGGGATGTGCTGATCAATGAAATCGCCCCCAGGGTACACAATAGCGGACATCATACCATAGAAGCTCATTTCTGTTCCCAGTTTGATATGATATGGCGGATATTGCTGGATTATCCCCTGGGTAGTACCGAAGCCATCATGCCTTCCCTGATGCAGAACATTCTGGGAGCGGAGGGTTATCAGGGTAAAGCTGTTTATCAGGGCCTCAAAGATTTACTGGCGATTGAAACTGCTTTTTTCCACATTTATGGTAAAAGGCAAACCAAGCCCGGACGTAAAATGGGCCATGTTACGATTATAGGTAAGACAAAGGCGGATTTGTTGTACTATGCGAACAAGATCCGGCATAACCTTGCTGTCGTCAGCAAATAGACCGTCCTCCTGAACCGCCATCGCCTGTACCTGACTTTATCCGGAAATGTCGCAGATTGCTAAATGACATTTCATCAGATCACTGTGATCGGGTAACTGATATTAAATAGGAGATGCTTGCAAGGTTTTATGTTTTTAGACGTCTTATGTACTGATGCCGGCTTAACATAATTGAAATTGACGTATAATGCATTTAAGGTATATTTTTATAACGAGCGCTGTAATGGGCCTGTTTTTTTCCGCCTGTAAAGAACCAGCTCCTAAAAAATCCGGACCCTCCAAAAGACCCAGTCCTGCATTGGACGCCTATATCGTAAGAACGGAAACTTATGCGGAACTGATTGAAGTACCCGGCACCATCATGGCCAATGAAGTCACGGAAATATTTCCGGAAGTCTCGGGTCGACTGGTGCGGCTGAATGTGGCCGAAGGCAAAACCGTGGGCAAGGGTACATTACTGGCCAAAATCTATGACGGTGACCTGGTAGCCCAGCTCAATAAGCTTAAATCGCAACTGGCGATCGCCCGGTCCAACGAAACCAGGGCTGCGCAGTTACTTAAAATACAGGGCATCAGTCAGAATGACTATGACGCCACCTTACTTACCCTCAATAATATTCAGGCAGATATCAACCTGATTCAGACCGAGATCGACCGTACCGAAGTTCGGGCGCCGTTTAGCGGGAGACTGGGTCTCAGAAATATTAGCCCGGGCGCCTATGTGACTCCTGCTACCGTCATTGCTACCATCAATCAGGTACAGGAACTGAAACTGGATTTTTCAATTCCCGAAAAATATGTCGGCCGGATACTGGAAGGGCAGGTGGTTCATTTTACCGTCCAGGGAAGTCCCGAAACTTATGCCGCCAAAGTGTATGCTACCCAGTCCAATGTGGAAATCAATAACCGGAGTCTGGTACTCAGGGCCAGGGTATTTGGCAAAACAAAGGGATTGGTACCCGGGGCATTCGCCAAAGTTCAGGTGGGTTTTAATCCCAATAATAGCGCGATTTTTGTACCCTCTCAGTCAGTGATTCCCACGGCCCGTGGCAAGCAGGTAATTCTGGTAAGGGACGGCAAGGCGGTTTTCAATGAAGTGGAAATCGGCGGACGGGATTCGGCAAGGGTGGAGATTACCCGTGGCGTGAAAGCCGGTGATACAATTCTGGCCAGTGGCATGATGACGACGCGGGAAAATGCCGATGTAAGCATCGGGAAAATTATTCAGTAAAAGCGGCAGGGAAGGCCAGTGCCTTCGGGTTTCAGTATATACCGCCGTTAACGATTCGACATGAATATATCAGAATTAAGTTTAAGGAGACCGGTACTGGCAATCGTCATGAATGTGGTGATTATCGTTTTCGGTATTATTGCCTTTAAATTTCTGGGCGTCAGAGACTATCCCGCCATCGATCCTCCGAATATCGGGGTAAGGACCACCTACACAGGCGCCAATGCCGATATCGTAGAATCCCAGATTACCGAGCCCCTGGAGGAAGCGATTAATGGCGTGCCGGGGATCCGGAATATTACGTCTTCCAGCAGTAATGGCAACAGCAGTATCAATGTAGAGTTTGAAGTAGGTGTGGACCTGGAAGCAGCCGCCAATGATGTCCGCGATAAAGTAGCGGCCGCCCAGCGACAGCTGCCGGATGATCTGGATGCACCTTCAGCGGTCAGTAAGGCGGATGCCAGTGCGGAACCCATTCTGGCCATGACGGTACAGAGCAATACCAAAAACCCGATGGAACTGACCGAATACGCCACCAACGTGCTGGTAGATCAGCTCCAGACCATTCCCGGCGTAAGCAGTATTGATACCTGGGGCGAGAAAAGATTTGCGATGCGGCTTTGGCTTGATCCCAATAAAATGGCGGCCTTAAGTGTGACACCCGATGAGATTCGAACGGCCCTGCAACGTGAGAATATTGAACTGCCTTCCGGTAAATTAACCGGTGACAATACCGAGCTGACAATCCGGACTTTCGGGCGCCTGGATACCGAAGAGGAATTTGCCAATATTGTAATTAAAAATATAGGCGGTGCCGATATCCGTGTCAGGGATATTGCGCAGGTCGTACTGGGACCGGAAAACGAAGAATCACAGCTCAAAGAAAGTGCGATCCCGATGATTGCCCTGGCGGTCATTCCGCAACCCGGGGCTAATTATGTTTCGATATCTGATGAATTTTACAAGCGTATTAAAGACATAGAGAAGGAAGTGCCAGCCGATATCAAGTTGAATATCGCGATGGACCAGACGGAATACATTAAGAAATCGATTACCGAAGTAGAGGAGACGCTTTTTATCGCCATTGGACTGGTGGTGCTGATCATCTACCTGTTTTTCCGGGATTGGATGCTTTCCATCCGCCCCCTGATCGATATCCCGGTATCACTGATAGGTGCATTTTTTATAATGTATATCATGGGTTATACCATCAATGTGCTCTCCCTGCTGGCGATTGTATTGGCCACGGGTCTGGTGGTAGACGATGGTATCGTGGTAACAGAGAACATATATAAGAAGCTCGAAAAAGGAATGGGCAAACGACGGGCAGCACTGGAAGGCTCCAAGGAGATTTATTTCGCGGTCATCGCGACTTCCATTACACTGGCAGTCGTTTTTCTGCCGATTGTTTTCCTGCAGGGATTTGTGGGCAGGCTGTTTCGGGAATTCGGGATTGTCGTAGCGGGAGCGGTATTAATATCTGCCTTTGTATCCCTGACCCTGACACCGGTCCTGAACGTCTTCATTACCCGAAAAGATGTCCACAAAAAATCCTGGTTCTACAGAAAGACCGAACCATTTTTCCGGGGCATGGAGCAGGGCTATGAACGCAGTCTCGGCGCCTTTATGCGGCTGGTAGCCACCATCCGGGGCAGGCATGTTCACTGGCTGGCCTGGACACTTGTATTCGCTTGTTTCGCCATTATCTTTCTGATCGGGACGAACCTGCAATCCGAACTCGCTCCGCTGGAAGATAAGAGCCAGTTTCGACTGAACTTTTCGGCGCCCGAAGGCACTTCCTTCGAAGCCATGGACAAATATGTGGATGAAGTGTCTCAGTTCATTATTGATTCAGTTCCGGAGAATGAAATTGTATTGTCGCTGGCCGGTTCCCGTAGAAGTGGCAGTGCCAACAGCGGATTTGCGCGGGTCCGGCTGGTTGGGCCAAACGAACGTTCCCGCAGCCAGAAAGAAATCGTGGAGTACGTGAACCGGAATATTCCAAAATTTACCAGTGGCAGGGCTTTTGCGGTGCAGGACCAGACGATTCAGGTGAACAGAAGGGGTGGTCAGGATATCCAGTTTGTTATACAAAACAATGATTTTCAGAAATTATCCGAAGTATTGCCCCAGTTCCTGGAAGAAGCCGGTAAAAGTAGTATCCTCCAACAGGTGGATGCAGATCTTAAATTTAATAAACCTGAGCTCAGGGTGCATGTGGATCGTCTGAAAGCTGCGCAGCTGGGCGTTTCCATCGAAGATGTTTCCCAGGCGCTGCAAACTGCCTACAGCAATCAGCGGCTGGGTTATTTTACCAAGAGCGGGAAACAGTATCAGGTGATGGCGCAGGTGGACCGGATCAATCGGGATGATCCCGATGATCTGAAGAAAATATTTGTCCGCAATAATGACGGCCAGCTGATCAGTCTGGATAATATTACGCGGGTGGAAGAATCTACGACACCGCCGTCTATTTACCATTTTAACCGTTATAAGTCGGCCACCGTTTCGGCAGGATTAACAGAAGGCCATACTGTAGGCGACGGTGTTGCCGAAATGCAGCGAATCGCTGAAAAAGTGCTGGACCCATCTTTCACTTCTTCACTGACCGGTACCTCACGGGATTTTGCTGAAAGCAGCAGCAATACCAGTTTTGCCTTTTTGTTGGCGCTCGGTTTGATTTACCTGATCCTGGCAGCCCAGTTCGAAAGCTTCCGGGATCCGTTCATTATTATGATTACCGTGCCACTGGCGCTGGCAGGTGCTTTTATTTCACTATGGATATTCGGTCAGACTTTGAATATATTTTCGCAGATTGGTATGATCATGCTCATTGGCCTGGTAACAAAGAACGGAATTTTAATTGTGGAGTTTGCCAATCAGAGCCGCAAGCGGGGGATGGACAAAAATGAAGCGGTGCTTCATGCAGCGGGACAACGACTACGCCCCATTCTGATGACCAGTATGGCGATGGCATTGGGTGCCCTGCCGATCGCTTTATCACTGGGGGCGGCGGCTACCAGCCGGATACCGCTGGGTATCGTTATTGTAGGCGGGATTGTTTTTTCACTGATATTGACCCTGTATATTCTGCCTTGTATTTATAGTGATGTTTCTTCCAGGAAGAAAAGACGGGAGTTTGATGAAGTACTGGCGACGGAACGAAATCATTCGGAAGGGGCTCCCGCCGATACCCCGGATTTCCTGATGGATCAGCAAGCAAAGGATCCGGTAGCGGGGCATCCAGCTATTAAGTAAAATTGTATACGCATGTGTTTTGTCAATAAATGGCGCGCTGTTTTTCTTTTTTTATGTGGGCCGGTAATCTATATGCAGGCTGATGCGCAACGGGTGCTCAGTTTGGAAGAAGCCATTGCCACGGCCCTGCAAAATAATTATGAGATACAGCTGGCAAAAAGTGATTCGCTTGTAGCATCCATTGATTACAGTTACCGCAATGCTGTTTTTTTGCCGGCCGTCAATGCCTCGGCTACCACTACTTTCAATAATAATAATCAGAAACAGACACTGGCCGATGGCAGTGAGCGTAAATCCAATCGCATCAGATCGGAGAATGTACAGGGCCGGGTTGGACTGGATTGGGTGCTTTTTGACGGGCTGAAAATGTTTGCGACCCGGGATAAGGCCAGGGCGCTGGTGGAAGCGGGCAGTATCGTAGCCAAAGAGCAGGTTATTAATACCGTTGCAGCGGTGATCAATACTTATTATAATATTGCCCGTCAGGAGCAACTGGTGAAGGCCACCGACGTGCAGATACATCTGAATACCGACCGGGCCAAACTGGCCCAGTACAAGCTGGATATCGGCAGTGGCGCCAAACCGGATGTCTTACAGAGTAAGGTGGATTTGAATGAGCAGCGGGCGCTTAAAATCCAACAGCAGACTTATATTGCCCAGCTCAAGGAACAACTGCTGCAGCAAATGAACAGCAAGATCCGGCCGCACGAGTTTGAGATACCGGATACCATCCCCATTAATCATGAGATTGCTCTGGGGGATATTCAGGATGGTATAGAAAGAACCAATCCTTCCTTATTGTTGGCGCAATCCAATATTGAGATTGCCAGGTACAGTCTTAAAGAATCCAAAGCCGATTTATGGCCTACCATTTCCTTCGGCTCGGCTTATAATTATAGTCGCACCCGTAACCGGAAAGTGCTGAATAATTTTTCCACGCTGTTTAACCGGGTCAACGGTTATAATTATGGTTTTACGGCGGATATACCCATTCTGAATCAGTTCCGGGTTAAACGTCAGATCAAACAGGACAAATTGAATATTTTTTTACAGGAGCTGAACTATGACAACCAGCGGTCGCTGGTAGACCTGACGATTGCCAATGCTTTTAAGGAGTATCAACAACAGGAGCGGTCCCTGCAGCTGGAAGAAGAGAATATACTATTGGCAGAAGAGAATGTAGACATTGTATTTCAGACCTATAAGCTGGGCGCTGCCACATTGGTGCAATTAAGAGAAGCCCAACTCAGCCTGGCACAGGCTTATGACCGTCTGATCGATGCGCGTTATAATATGAAACTGGCCGAAACCGAACTTCTGCGAATAAAGGGCTCATTGGTGCGTTAACGACCAAAAAATTTCCCCGACACCTATAAATACCATAAGTATATAAAAACAATACAATTACTATTATAGTATTTGTATATTTATAATATATACCTATTATGAATAGGAAATGTGTTTAAAATGTGCATAATTGCGTTCTGTATTTTTTGTTAGAACTTGCTAAAAGTATTAGTATTGCATTGCTGAATGGCCGATAAGGATGTAATCGGCATGTCGCCCTATACATCGCTAAACCTATAACGATTAAGATTTCAAAGCATACATAATTTGCAATAAACAGGTATGAACCTGTTCAGATTTCTAATAGAGGAATTTGCACTACCGTGAAATCAGTTGAAAAGCTTTGATTCGCCAGTCCTGATGTTTTATTAGGGCGCCGCAGCTTTAACCGAATTTGTAACCATAATAAGATGATATGAAAAAGACAAGTACGAATGGACCAAGAATGGGCCGGTATCTGAATCCACTTAGTGATACAGGATTTAAGAAAATATTTGGTTCCGAACCGAATAAAGATCTGCTGATATCTTTCTTAAATGCTCTGTTCCAAGGTAAGAAGGTAGTCCGGGATCTGGTATATAACCCACAAGAGCAACAGGCTTCGACCAAAGAACATCGAACAGTTATTTTTGACCTAACTTGCACCGGCGAAGATGGGGAAACTTTCATTATCGAGATGCAACGCACCGGACAAACTTACTTCAAGGATCGTGCTGTCTTCTATGCGACCAGACCTTTTAACGACCAAGTTCAAAAAGTGCCCGCGGGGTGGAATTATCAGCTCCAAGAGGTATATTTTATTGGAATAATGGATTTTAAGTTTCAGGATTCTGATCCGGATGCATATATTCAGGAAGTGATGCTAATTAACAAAAAGACTTGCAATGTATTCTATTCTAAATTATGTCTTTTGTTTATTGAATTACCTAAGTTCAATCTGCCTGAAGATCAGTTGAAAACGGAGTTGGACGGGTGGCTCTATCTACTTCGCAACCTTTCTGAAATGAAAGAAAAATCGGTATTTTTGCATAAGAACGTATTTCAAAAACTTTTTAGAATAGCAGAAATTGCAAATTTAAAAAAGGAGGAATATATGTCATACGAAAGCGAACTTAAAGCACAACGGGACTATAATGCAGTCATGCAGTCACTTAAAGCGGAGGCTGAAGAAAAAGGCATGGAAAAAGGCTCAAAGTCTGCCAGAATAATGATTGCCCGACAACTTTTACTTCAGGGACGCTTATCGGTAGCGGAGATTGCCGCTGTGGTAAATGAACCTGAAACGCTAATTTCCGAGATGAATGAGAGACTAAATTCGAAGAAGTAATATCAGGATACCCGGATCCTAACTTATGGAGCCCGGGTATCCATCTAACTAATTATTGCAAGTTTAAAAAGAGTCCTGTATTCCTGCGGGACCAGGTAGGGGAATCGTTATTTTCGGGATACACATTATTGTAATCATTTTTACCTCGAATAGATTTGTCAAGTAAGTCAATTCCTCGGGATATTTCTGGCAGTGCTTTTGATGAATATTATTTTAAAGGGCCTCTCCATAAACAGATCGGGGATACTTTAACTTTTCTCAGAACTAATATTATTGCTGAACGTGTGATTAAACAACCGGACAGGGCAGAAGCAGATCGATTCTATAATTTTCCTCTTCGGGCGCTGGAGGAAGTGTTGTCCAACGCGATTTTTCATAAAAGTTACGAATTGGGATCTCCAATTGAAATCCAGGTATTTCCTGATAAAATTACCGTATTGAGTTATCCAGGACCAATGCCTCCGGTAGACGAGTATATGCTCAAGAATAATCGACAAATTCTAGCCAGGGAATATAGGAACAGGCGCATTGGAGATTTTTTGAAAGAGTTGCATTTAACAGAAGGTCGGGGTACAGGATTTCCGGCCATTTATGATGCCATGGCGGATAATGGTTCTCCCCCGCCCGTATTTGAGACGGATGATAAGAATTATACTTTAGTGACACTGCATGTGCATTCCCAATTTGAAAACTATTTTATTAAAATAGACGAGTAGGTGTAATTGATAATGAAATGAATATAAATACGTTGAGCCAATTAAATGAATATCTGAATAGTAATTTAGACGGAGCTGTAGACGGAGTTATAAACGGAGCTGTTGAGCATATTAAATTAATGGTGGAAGAGTCTGTGCATAGTAAAATTGTTAAGTTTTTAAAAGCGACTTTAAAATGGGTTAATAGGAGGGACTTGTTTAGTTTGGTAAGTCTAAGCAATAATACACAAAATAGGAGAAGGTATTTAGATCCACTTATCAATAATGGTTGGATTGCAAAAGAATATCGTAAGAACGCAACTAATCCCAAACAACGATACAGAATAACAAAACCTGGACTAAAATTATTAAAGTTGATCTCGGGGAAACCAGCAAACAGCTAAAGAATATATCTTTAATCACATTGATTCCGGATCGAAGACTCAATGGATATTGTCTCATCGCCAATTTCCCAACTTTGTATGTGACCAATCGACGACACCTTTTTCATCAGCAGACATTTAATTTTGAGCGACCATTGTATATCAATTGTTCCAAGACGATCTTCATATTCTGACAAAATAACTAGGGCAAATGAAACAACAGGAGCTGCGGGTATTTAAATATACATTTTTAAAGCTTCGGTGATATGATGGTACTGTGTTGCTTCATCGATGTCCCGTGGTTGAAATGGTTCCCCAATCACTTTCTCGTATAATTCTATATAGCGTTTAGAAATCGTCTGGATCCATTCGTCAGTCATTTCCGGTACCAGCTGGCCTTCCTTTCCCATGAAACCATTTTCAATCAACCATTCCCTGACAAATTCCTTACTCAGCTGACGTTGCCTTTCACCTTTGCTTTGCCGTTCGGCATAACCTTCGGCATAAAAATACCGGGAACTGTCAGGGGTATGGATTTCATCCATAAGAATAATTTCATTACCCAGTTTGCCAAATTCATACTTGGTATCTACCAGAATCAGTCCCTGTTTAAATGCCAGTTCCCGGCCTCGGGAATACAAGGCCAGTGTATATTTTTCCAGTTGTTCCCATTCTGACGTTGTCGCCAGCCCCTGATTAATAATTTCCTCCTTACTGATGTCTTCGTCATGACCCTCACTTGCCTTGGTGCTCGGTGTTATGATGGGTGTTGGGAAAGGGTCATTTTCCTTTAAACCTTCAGGAAGTGGTACTCCGCACAAGGTTCGCTTGCCGCTGCTATAAGTTCTCCAGGCATGGCCTGTCAAATATCCCCTGACCACCATTTCGATTTTGAAAGGATCGCACTTTATGCCAACTGACGCATTAGGGCCGGGACTACTTAACAACCAGTTTTTACAGATATCGGTCGTGGCATTCAGCATATAAGCCGCAATCTGGTTCAATACCTGGCCCTTGTATGGAATGGGGCGGGGGAGAATGACGTCAAATGCTGAAATGCGGTCTGAAGCTACCATTACCAGCCATTTATCAGCAATAGTGTACACGTCTCTGACTTTGCCCTGATAAAAAGCGGTTTGTCCGGGGAAATTGAATTTAGCCATGCCGCGAAATTAGGCAGTATTCAGAAATCTTAGACCGGCCTGCTTTGATTTTATATCGAAAAGATTTTTGGCGCTCGATTTCGGCATGATCCGGATTAATATTTTTTTGTTTGTAAGCTAACAAGTGTTATTTTAACAGTATAATTTATCAAAACACAATATTCTATGAGAGTAATGCTACGATTGTTTGCTATAGGGGCATGGCTGTTTTTTGCACAGATGGCCTTTTCCCAAACCATCAAAGGGGTGGTGAAGAATGCCGAGAACGGTGAAGGAATTGCTGCTGCTTCAATAGTAGTAAAGGGGGGTACCCTTGGTGTGGTTGCCGATTCTTCGGGTGCTTTTGAAATCGTCCTGCCATCTCTGCCTACCGTCCTGACGTTGAGTTCTGTCAATTTTGAAGCTCAGGACATCACCATTAACAGTGATGCCTTTCTGACCATTTCCTTGCGGCCGCTGATGGGACAGGAAGTGGTGGTTTCGGCCTCCAGAATCAGTGAACGCCTGATTGAATCACCGGTTACGGTGGAACGAATCAGTGCCCTTGAAATCAAGAATACGCCGGTAGCCAGCTATTATGACCTGGTAGCCCAGCAAAAAGGCGTAGATGTGGTGAATGCCTCGCTTACATTTACCTCGCCGACGACCCGGGGATTTGCCGGAAGCGGCAGTACCCGGTTTAACCAGCAGGTAGACGGCATCGACAACCAGGCGCCTGCCCTGAATTTTTCAGTCGGTAGTGTGGTCGGACTCTCGGAATTGGATGTTGAAAGCATGGAGCTGTTGCCCGGTGCCTCTTCCGCCCTGTATGGCTCCGGCGGAATGAACGGCACACTTTTAATTACCAGTAAGAGTCCCTTTACCCATACCGGTCTTTCTTTTCAGGCCAAGACCGGCATCATGAATGTGGGCAATAACTATAGAAGCGCCTCGCCCTACTATAACCTGTCACTCAGATGGGCACAGAAAGTTTCAGAGAAATTTGCCTATAAGATCACTACGGAGTATGTACATGCCAAAGACTGGCTGGCCCGTGATTACCGCAATTATGGCCGGGTGGGAACCAACGGAGTCATCAAAGATGGAACACGTGATACCGATCCGAATTACGATGGAATCAATGTGTACGGCGATGAAACCACCATCAACTTAAGGTCCCTGGTGCTGGATGCTATCGGGGCACAGGTTCCTTTCTGGCAATCCTATATCAGTCAGATGCCTGAGAATATTCCGGTGTCAAGGACCGGATACACAGAGGACGAGTTGGTGGATCCCAATACCATCAATTATAAGTTATCCGCGGCGCTTCATTACAAAATAACACCCGGTATTGAAGC
The DNA here is from genome assembly GCF_054783135.1 of Niabella terrae. Taxonomy (NCBI): domain Bacteria; kingdom Pseudomonadati; phylum Bacteroidota; class Chitinophagia; order Chitinophagales; family Chitinophagaceae; genus Niabella; species Niabella terrae. Next base: position 35,849 of record NZ_BAAGRD010000012.1, on the reverse strand, counting down.
CATCCTGATGGGGCAATTCGGGTCCGGTAACACCATATATACAGGCAGCGACCGGTATTCACTCAAGGATCTGAAAATTGCCCAGTATAAACTGGAATTCAAAGCGGACAATTGGTTTCTGCGGGGCTATACCACCCAGGAAAATGCCGGAGAATCCCATAACCTGACCGCTACCGCTCGTCAGTTTAATGAAGTCTGGAAGCCCAGCACCCAATGGTATCAGGAATATGGTTTTGCTTATATGAATGCGAAAATGGCGGGACTGAGCGATATCGTCGCCCATAATCAGGCCCGTACAGTGGCGGATCAGGGACGGCCGGAAGCAGGCACTGCAGCATTTCAGCAGATATGGGATGAAGTGCGCCTGAAACCTATTTATCAAAATGGGGGACTATTTCTTGATAAATCCGATCTGTATGTTGCAGAAGGGCAGTACAATTTTTCCTCTCTGTTGAATAATGTGGTGGAATTGCTGGCCGGCGGAAATTGGCGCCAGTTCGTCCTCAACAGTGAAAAAACATTGTTTTATGAAGTCAATGGACCGATTAAAATCAATGAACTGGGCGCCTATCTCCAAGTCGGTAAAGAGCTGATTCCCGACCGTTTAAAGCTGACTGCTTCGGGCCGCTATGATAAGAACGAATATTTCAAAGGTCGTTTCACACCCCGGGTTACTGCTGTGGTCACACCTGCGCGGGATCATCATATTCGTCTGTCCTATCAGACCGCATACCGTTTTCCCAGTACCCAGCAACAATGGATTGATTTGTCGGTGGGTTCAGGTACACTGATCGGGGGCAACCGGGCCATCTGGGAAGCCTATGACCTGATCAATAATCCGGGTTATTCCGCACCGGAATTTATTGCTGATCCCAGCAACAGAGTTCCCGTGAACTATAAGGAAATCAAACCCGAATCCGTGACCAGTTATGAATTGGGCTATAAGGCCCTGATCGCTAAAAAACTATTGCTGGATGCCTATGTATATACGGCGGAATATGAAAACTTTATTGGCCGGAGGGATGTCGTGCAGTTTTATGATAGCGAGGACCCCACCGCATACCGGGGTATTTCTGTTGTTGTGAATTCCGATGCTCAGGTCAAGACCTTCGGTTGGGGGCTGAGTCTGGATTGGCGGCTGCCTTCCAATTTTGCAGTGAACGGGAATATCTCCTCGGATCAGATCCAGGATGTGCCGGATAATTTCCGGTCCTCCTTCAATTCGCCCAAGTTAAGAACCCTGCTCGGCTTAAGCAATTCCGGTTTCGGTCCCAGAAATCTTTTCGGTTTCAACCTGAACTGGCGTTGGCAGGATAAAGTAGATTTTGAAGGTGATTTTGCCAGCGGCCATTTGAATCCGATTCATGTAGTGGATCTGGCGCTGATGTATAAACTGCCCGAAATTCGGTCACAATTGAAACTGGGCGCCAATAACCTGTTCAATCAATACTATACCAATGCGATTGGTAATCCGAGTATTGGCGGATTGTATTACCTGGCCTTTACCTATAATCTACAATAACAATATTGCTTACCAAAAACAAATGATGCATATGAACTTTTCTATATATAGATTACTCAGATGGGGCGCGGGATTGCTGATACTGTGCTGGCTGTTGATAGCCTGTAACAAGGAATTACCGCAGCCGGTTCCTTTGACTCCGGCACCAACTGAAGGCACGGAAACTATTCTGGAAAAACTGAATGCAGATGAGTTTTCCATTTTGAAGGCGGCTGTAGAGAAAGCCAGTGGCTTTGCGAGCAGTACAGGGAAGCTTTCTGATATCCTGGGTAATCCGGAAGGAGAAATTACTTTTTTTGCACCGGATAATACGGCCATACTTACCTCCTTTGCCTTGCTGGGTCTGCCGGCAGACCCTTCGACACTCAATCTGTTCAGTGCCGGGCGACTGGATACCCTGCTGAAGTATCATATTATTGGCGGTCAAACACTGACCAGTGCAAAAATTACCGAGACCTTCCCCAATCTGTACCTGCAAAGCAGTCTGGTACTGGCGCCCCCTTCTGCGGAACTACCGCCGGGACTACGGATGCCGATTTTTCTGGACCGGGAAGGCTCGTTCAGTTTTGTGAACAATGTGCCGGTTACCGGACCGGATATGATGGCTTCCAATGGCGTCATGCATAAGACCGCCATCGCCTTATTACCACCCGAGATGGTATTATGGCAGCGAATTGCCACGGACAATAGTTATAGTTATTTTCGGGCAGCGGTACTAAAGGCAGATGAAGGTGATGAAGCCAAAACCCTGCAAAATGCACTGAGTAATCCAGCAGCTAATTTAACGGTATTTGCACCGACCAATGCTGCGTTTCAGGCCTTGCTGACAGCACAGATTGCCCAGGGTGTTCGCCCCCTGGTGCAACAACAGTATATGGCTACTTATCTGGTACCAGCCATTAAAGCAGCCAACCCGGGCATTTCAGATGAAGATGCCCTTACCCAGGCTACTGCGCTGGCAGCTACCGAACCTCATGCCACCAATATTACCAACGGTGCCATAGAACAGGCCGGGCTTCTGGCTTCCACGCCGGATGTATTCAGCAATCCGATGCTCGCTTCCGTATTGACACCAACCGTGGTCAAAGGCCTGGTGGTCTATCATATCCTGGGCAAAAAAGCTTATACCGTCAATATCCCGGCTGCAGGGGTAAGTACACCTACCTTATTGAATACCGGGGCAGGCTATGAAACCCATCCCGGCCTGGCTTTAAAAGCGGTTTTCGGGGCTACCGGGGTTACTGCAGCGACAGTGAAGGGGGTGGGGAATGCTACGGCTGCTAATATTCAGATCAGTGCACCACCCAGTACGACCCAGGATGTCAATCATATCAATGGCGTCATCCATCGCATCGATCAGGTGCTATTGCCCCAGTAAAAGACAACTATTCAACATCCTTATAAAGGCCTTCCGCATTGTACGCAGAAGGCCTTTTTTTCAGGTCCAGATATTCCTTTCTTTCCAGCGGTTGCCGCGCATATACACCCGGGCCAGCAGGAAGGTTGCGCCCCAGTAAAGAAGTTCTGCAGCCCAGGCGACCATGAGTGAAGCCTGCAGTATCTCAATGACCAGATAGATATATATACTGTAAATCAGAATGGTGATTAGCTCAATCCGCAGATTTACGCGGGTGTTGCCGGTTCCGGTAATACTGTTCCGCCAGACCACAGCGACAGACATCAGCAGGAGCCCGGCAGAAACCATGCGCAGGACCGGAATTGCCTCACGGATAAAATCAGCAGGTACGCCGTAGATTCCCAGCCAGTGTTCCGGAAACAGGTTCAACAGAAAACAAAGTGTTGCCACCGTAACAAAACTGAGCCGGGCAATTTGTTTCACAAGCCGGATGACCTGATTCTGTTGCTGCTGACCAATAATATTACTGACCATCATATTGGTGGTATTGGCAAAGGACCAGGTGAAAATACCGAAGACGGCAAAGAAGTTACGCATGGTATTGCTGATGGCCAGTTCCCGCTCGCCCAAATGTTCAATCAGAATATAGAAAAGCAGCCAGGCACTTACACTGAGCACGAATTGCAATACCAGTGGGAGGGACTGATTAAATATGATCCGAAGCGTCCGCCAGTCGGGTCGGGTAAATTCCCCAATTGAAAAGCGGCCGAAAAATCCTTTTCGGATCAGGATAGAGAAAACAATGATAACCCCGGTTGCTTCAGCCAGAATGGAAGCATAGGCAGCACCATTAAAGCCAAAGGCCGGAAACCCAAAATGTCCGAAAATCAGGGCATAGTCAAAAAAAATATTAACCAGGGCCTGCGCCATAAAGCCATATTTAAGCAGTTTACTGTTATTGGAACCTACCAACAGGGCATTCCCCATTTGAAATATAAACAAGAGGGGTAGGCCCCAGACCCGGATGTGCAGAAAGCTGACAGCTTCCGCCAGCACTTTTTCGCTGGCAAGTGTGGCGGCCAGAAAGCTATTTACGATCAGGGCATTCATCCCGATGATAAAAATTGAAAATGTCAATGCGATGTAAAGGGACTGCATGAACAGCCTGCCGATTTCCCGGGGTTGGTTTTCGCCGGCCCGTCGCGAAATCAGCGCCTGTAAACCGCTGTTCAGCCCACTGCCCACCAGCGCAAAAACCAGATAGTAAACGCCTGTAATACCGGCTGTGCCCAGTTCCGTTTCACCTAAGTGACTCAAAAAGATAGTATTGGCAATAAAATTCAGCTGCGGTACCAACATGGCCAGGGCGATCGGCAGGGCGATTTTTAGGATCTGCCGGGTGCTGATCCTGACCTGAAGGGATGTTGGCTGGCTGGATGGCATATGCAAATTTGCAAATATCGTAAACTTTATAAGATTTTTAGCCGCCGGACTTATCCGTAAATTAAAGATAATCATGATATATTTGCCGGCATACCGTATTAAAAAGAAATATTTTGATCGAACAGTTCGACATCAGGGAATCGGCGGACATAGAACCGGAAGACAGTTATCTGGCGATGCAATTAGGTCGTTATCATTTTAGTTTTTGTATTTACGATCCGATAGCGCAACAGTTGTTGCAGTTGAAAAGATACCATTTTGATTTCCTCAATACAGATATACTGGATCAGATTATGGTGGCAAATCCGATTCTGGAAGGAAGTTTTGATAAGATCATGACAGCGCTTGATTTTGGTATCAGTGCTTTGCTGCCCCAGGCATTAAGTACCGGAGACAGCACCCCTTTGATGTACCTTGAACAGGCCGATCCACAGGATCATGTCATCAGGGAATACCTGGACGATCAAAAGATTACGCACCTGTATACCGTACCTTTTAATATCCTGAACTGGATGGTGCAACATTTTCCCTCCTCAGGATTTTTACATGCTTATTCTGTCCGGATTAAGAATATTAAAAATGCCGGCGCCCCCGGAATTATTTCGATCGATGTTCAATCTGAGGCATTCAGTTGTATTGTAGTTAAAGAATCCACCCTGCAACTGGCCAGGACATATACTTACGGTTCACCGGAAGATATGGTTTTTTACCTGCTGAAAATTGCCGCATCCTTCGGCCTCTCTCAGGAGACGGTGCAGCTGGAGATTTCGGGGCTGATTGACGCTGATTCCAAATTATATAAAGCAGTCTACGACTATTTTCTGAATGTAACATTCAAACAGGTACAGTGGATTGACCGGATATCAGGGCTGCCGGCTCATTATTTTACCTCCCTCAATGAATTGACGATATGCGAATTATTGCAGGAAGCTTAGGCGGACGTAAGATTCATCCTCCGGCAAAGATGCCCTATACAAGACCTACAACGGATCTGGCAAAAGAGGGTCTTTTTAATACCCTGCAGCACCGTATTGATTTTGACGGCATTCGTACCCTGGATCTGTTCGGCGGAACTGGCTGTATAAGTTATGAACTGGCCAGCAGGGGTGCCGGGGATCTGACCATTGTAGAGAAAGACCATCGTATGGCAACTTTCATTAAGAAAACAGCCGCGGACCTGAAGCTCGATCAAATCCGACTGGTTAAAATGGACGTGTTTAAATTTCTCAGCGGAACGCCTGTTGCTTACAATTTTATTTTCGCCGGCCCGCCATATGCATTACAGGAAATCGATGAGCTACCGCGAATCGTAACGGCACAGCCCTGGTTGAGCGATGCCGGTATCTTTGTTCTGGAGCACACGCCTCGTAACGATTATAAACAGTTTGATCATTATCGTTTTGAGAAAAACTACGGCACCACCATATTTTCTGTTTTTAGTCATTCCAACCTGGTTTAACCGCAATTCCGCATCTTTGCAAGAGCACAGTACTGCGTCGCGACCGCAGGCAGCTGCCAGATCCGGAAACTATGTTAAAATCAGATGCCAGAAATAAATACAGGACACTTCGCAGCCAGCTACCACCTGCCCGGCGAATGAAATGGGATGACCTGATCCTGATTCAGTTTCAGCAACTGCCTTTACCCGATCTGCATAGCGTATTTGCCTATGCAGCTACACCCGAGGAAGTTCCAACAGACGCGATCGTAGACTACCTTCTTTTCCGTTTTCCAGGTCTGAAGCTCGCTTATCCGGTGGCTGATTTCAGCAGTGGCAGGATGCAGGCTGTTCTCGCAGACGACGCTACTGTCTTTGACCGGAATGCATATGGCATCTACGAACCCCAGGGACCGAGAAGTGTTCTTGAGGTGACGGATATTGATCTGGTTCTGGTCCCCTTGCTATGCTTTGATCTCCAGGGATACCGGGTAGGCTATGGCAAAGGTTTTTATGATCGCTTCCTGGCCGGAACCGGTGCAGAAACCCTTAAAATCGGATTGTCTTATTTTGAGCCGCTGGAGCGTCTAACTGATCGCAATAAATTTGATGTACCTTTAGACTATTGTATCACGCCTGAAAGGATCTATGAGTTTTAGCAGATTAACAAAAAAAAATTTCTTATTAATTCCCTTTTCATGGCTGTATAAAGCAGGGGCATTTATTTATCACAGTCTCTATGACTGGCGGGTGTTGCCATCCCGTATTCCGGATATCGCTACGATCTGTGTGGGCAATCTTTCCGCCGGCGGTACCGGAAAAACACCTATGGTGGAATACCTGATCGGGGTCCTGAAGGACCGGTACGAAATCGCGGTGCTGAGCCGTGGTTACGGACGCAAGACAAGAGGTTTTTTACTGGCTGATCCAGAAAGTACCGCCGCCGATATAGGCGATGAGCCCTTACAGTTTTTTAAGAAGTATCCGGACCTTCGGGTAGCGGTAGGTGAGGACCGGACCGGTGCGATCTGTCAGCTGCAACAGCAATTCCCTCAATTGGAGCTGATTATTCTGGATGATGCTTTTCAGCATCGCAAAGTCAGGGCGGGATTGAATATTCTGCTGACGGCAGCAGATAATTTATTCCCCAATGACTGGTACCTGCCGGCAGGCAGTCTCAGGGATATGAAATCCGGTTATAAGAGAGCAGATCTGATTATTGTGACAAAAGCCGATCCTGATCTGAGCCCTTCCCGGGCGGCGGAGATGGTTCAGGTCATCCGGCCGCTGGATTATCAGCAGGTATTTTTTTCCAGTATCGCCTATGGCACACCCTATCATCTCAGGACGGGTCAGTCCCTGGCCTTGTCAACAGAACAGCAGGTGGTACTGGTAACCGGGATCGCCCGTCCGGAATCCCTGTTAACCTACTTCGAAAACCTTCATATAGACTTTCAGCATCTGGCGTTCTCAGATCACCATGATTTCAGCCAAAAGGAGATTGGGGAAATTTTAAGGGTGTTTGATGCGGTAAATAAAGAAAATAAAATTATTTTAACCACCGAAAAGGATGCAATGCGGTTAGGTGTCTGGCCGCAGCTAATGCAGTTGCCTGTATTTGTCCTGCCAATAGCCCATCGTTTCCTATTTAATCATGAGCCAGCTGTACGTAAAGCCGTATCCGAATATCTGGCTGTTAACACTACAGGACCCGGCACCGATAAATAAAGTAAAATGAGTAAAAAAAATAAACCTAAAAAGAAAACCAAGTCTGAAAAGCAGGCCAAACGCAGCCGGAGAGCGCAGGAAACGACCCTCAAAGGCCGTTTGGAAATTACCCGGTCAGGCAGGGGCTTCGTCATTGTTGATGGCCAGGAAGAAGATGTAATGGTACCTTCCGAAAACCTGGCCGGTGCTTTACACGGCGATACCGTACGGGTGAAACTTACCAGCGGCTATGACAGCAAATTGAAGGGCCGGGTAACAGAAATTATACAAAGAAAAAGGATCGAATTTATCGGCAAAGTACAGATGAGCAAGGGATTTGCCTTTGTGCTGGGTGATGCAGAAAAGAATATTCCCGATTTATATGTTGCCCAGGAGTTTATTAACGGTGCAAAAGATGGGGATGCCGTGATCGCACGGGTAATAGACTGGGGCGGTAACGGTAAGAAACCCGCAGCAACCATCGTGTCTATCCTTAGCGGAGACGACGCTGCAGATGAAGCCATGCGTAATATTTTACTGGAACATGGTTTCCCGCTCAGTTTCTCCGACGAAACCATGGAAGAAGCGGCCCGGCTGCCGGAACAGATCACCCGGGAAGATATTGCCAAACGCAAGGACATTCGCCAGGTATTGACTTTTACCATTGATCCGGCCGACGCCAAGGATTTTGATGATGCTATATCCTACCGACAGTTAAAAAACGGCAATCATGAAATAGGCGTTCATATCGCCGATGTCAGCCATTATGTAACGCCGGGTGGTCCCCTGGATGAGGAAGCTTATTACCGGGCGACATCAGTTTACCTGCCTGACCGTGTCAATCCCATGTTGCCGGAGCAAATTTCCAATGTACTTTGTTCCCTGCGCCCCAACGAAGACAAGCTTGCTTTTTCAGCAATCTTTCAGGTAAATGACAAGGCCGAAGTCAAACAATACTGGCTCGGCAAAACGGTTATTCATTCTGACAGGCGGTTCACCTATGAAGAAGCGCAGGAAGTGATTGAATCCGGGCAGGGCGATCATGCGGAAGTGATAGCGACCATCAACGGAATTTCACAGACCCTGAGGAAATACCGCTTTGATGAGGGGGCGATCAATTTTAATTCTACAGAGGTTCGATTCAAACTCGATGAACAGGGGACCCCCCTGGGCATTGTACTTAAAGAAAGCAAGCAGGCGCACCAGTTAATCGAAGAGCTGATGCTGCTGGCCAACCGGTATGTGGCCAAGCATGTGTCAAAGGTCAAGATTAACAATAAAGCCATACCTTTTCCGTACCGGATCCACGATACGCCGGACGAGGAAAAATTACTGCCCTTTATCGCATTTGCCAATAAATTTGGTTACAAATTCGATATATCCAGTGCAGAAGCCATCGCAGCTTCCTTTAACAAACTGTTGAAGGATGTGAAAGGCAGGCCGGAGGAAGCCGTATTGCAGCAACTGGGCATCCGAACCATGGCCAAGGCAAAATATACCGAGAGCAATGTGGGCCATTATGGTCTGGGCTTTGAATACTACTGTCATTTTACTTCTCCGATACGGCGCTATCCGGATGTGATGGTGCACCGGATTCTGCAGGAAGTACTGGAGGACCGGGTGAAGCCGGATAAGAAAATGGAGGAGAAATGCAAACATTGCAGTGATCGGGAGCGTGCTGCAATGGAATCTGAACGGTCTTCCAATAAATACAAACAGGTGCAGTTTATGCAACAGTTCATTGGTGACGAATTCGATGCCATCATCAGTGGCGTATCGAAATTTGGTTTCTGGGCAGAAACGGTGGATCATCTCTGTGAGGGGCTGATCTCTGTTACCAGCCTGGCAGCATACGACAGCTTTCGTCATTCGGAAGCCGATTATGCCCTGGTAGGGATGCGTACCGGCCGCAAATTTACCATGGGAGATAAAGTGCGGATCAAAGTAGCCGCTGCCCATTTGGAAAAAAGACAGCTGGATTATGAATGGGTGATGGAGTCAGCGAAAAAAAGTTAATGCAGTATGTCCAATGTCAATATGTTTAATTGTTATAGGTTTTTAAACAATTAAATATTTTAAAATGACACAGAGAATTAATCTTATGACAGATGGTGCACCTGCCCTGAAAGCGCTTTATCCCGTTGCCGCCCACTTAAAGAAATCCGGTCTGGAAGACCAGCTCCTCCACCTCGTGTATCTGAGGGTTTCCCAAATTAATGGTTGTGGCTTTTGTCTCGATATGCATTCCAAAGACCTCTTGGCAGCCGGGGAGCCCGTGCAAAGGCTGATCCTGCTGAATGCCTGGCGGGAAGCGCCATTTTATACCGAAAGAGAGCAGGCGGCATTGGCCTGGGCTGAAGCCCTGACCAAACTGGAAGCTACGCTGGTGCCCGACGCCATTTATGATGCAGCCCAAAAGCAATTTTCCAGGGAAGAACTTGTGGATCTTACACTGGCCATAACCACGATCAATACCTATAACCGGTTTAATATCGCTTTTGGTGGTCCCGTAGGCAGCTACCAGCCCGGACAGTTTGCAGTAAATTAAGTTTCGGGAAGGTACCCGGCAACCAGGAAGTTGAAAGGGTTGGCCTACCCTGTCACCTGGGGTGTATCCGTTGTTTGATTATCATATAAAAAAAATAAAATGAAAGACTTCTTATTGATTTTCAGGAGAGATGAGCAGGAGATACCTGAACAGTCGCCTGAAGAAATGCAGGCAGATTTTAAAAAATGGATGGACTGGATTGGTGGTATTGCCGCCCGCAACCAGCTGGTAGATCGCGGCAATCGTCTGGAGCGTTCAGGTAAGGTGGTTCGCAGCGGTGGTCTGGTAACCGATGGCCCGTTTGTAGAGATCAAGGAATCGATCGGTGGTTATATAATGATCCGGGCAGCCGGTTTAGAAGAAGCGGCAGAGATAGCCAAAGGATGTCCGGTATTGGGTTATAAGGGCAACGTCGAAATTCGGGCCATAGCCAGTATTTAATTATGCAGGATCGCGAACTGATACCGCATTTATTCAGGACAGAGTACAGCAAGATTGTAGCTGTACTCTGTTCTTTATTCGGACTCAAAAACATGGAATCCGCCGAAGATATCGTCAGCGATACTTTTCTGGCAGCCACAGAATTATGGGGGCTGAAAGGGTTGCCTGAGAATCCGACCGCCTGGCTCTATACTGTTGCCAAGAACAAAACCATTAATTATCTAAAAAGAGACCAACGTTTTCACAACAGTATTGCGCCGGCTTTACAGCATCAGCAGCCAGAACCCGTATTGCCTGAAATTGATCTGTCGGATCAGAACATCCGGGACAGTCAGCTGGCCATGATGTTTGCGGTAGTACATCCGTCGATTAGTCAGGAAGCGCAGGTCGCCCTGATCCTGAACCTGCTTTGTGGTTTTAATGTACAGGAAATTGCGGATAGCTTTCTTACCCAAAGGGATCAGATTTATAAGCGCATTCAACGGGCCCGGCAACGTTTAAAATCAGAACAGATTGAGATTGCATGTCCGGCACCTGCGGAAATTGAGGCCAGGCTGGATACGGTATTGGCCGCAATTTATCTGCTCTTTAACGAAGGCTACTATTCCAGTTCTGCCAACCAGGTACTGCGCAGGGACCTCTGTCGGGAAGCAATGCGGCTGGCTTATTTGCTGGTATCCAATCCATTGACCAAGCAGCCAAAAACACAGGCAGTTCTGGCACTGTTTTGTTTTCACGCTTCCCGTTTTGAAGCCCGGACCACTGTGGGAGGTGACATTATTCTTTATGAGGACCAGGACCGCAATCTATGGGATCGTTCCCTAATTGCCAAGGGCCGTTATTATCTGCGCCAGTCAATTTCGGCGAAGCAGCTTTCCAAGTACCAACTCGAAGCGGCCATAGCCGGCTGCCATAGCCGGCAGGAGGAAGATCCTCAAAAATGGGAACAGATTCTGCAATTGTATAACCAATTGCTGATCCTGGAGTATACACCGACCGCAGCCCTTAACCGTACTTATGCATTGGCACAGGTCGCGGGCCAGGAAACAGCCCTGAAGGAAGCCCTTGCGCTCGATTTAAGTGGTAACCGGTTCTACCATGTATTGCTGGGCAGGCTCTTCACCGGTCTTGATAAACAGGAGGCTGAGCGGCATTATCATCAGGCTTTGACATTGAGTCATGATCCCGCCGAAATCCGATTGATACAACAGTATATCAGCCAGTTGACCTAGCATCTCCATCCGCAGACCGGAGCTTACCTCCCTTGCGCATCCTTTGCATCAGTTTGCGGATCAACCAGAAAAAACTCAGTACGAATAACAGCGCCATCGCTATGGGAACGACAAAACTCAGGACGGAACCCGTGATAGCAGCAGCATTTTCTCCCGTTGAAACAACAGCATTGCCCGTGCCCAGGGTTGTTTTGCTACTCAGCAAACGAAGCAGGCCGGTTCCGGAAGCCACCAGTCCGGCACTTCCACCGCCGGCAACGATACCGATGACCCATTTCAGCCATTCTGCATCTATCGGAATGACGGATGTTGCTATTAAAGTTCCGGCAATCGCCGCCAGTGGTGCGGCAATCGTATCCAGAATATTGTCAATAAACGGAACATAGTAGGCCACGATTTCCAGCAGGGTGGCAGCCCCCAGACAAATCAGTGCAGGAGTAGAAGCCAGCCACTGAAAATTTTCAGAAAAGTGAAAAATATTGAACCGGGCGGCCAGGCCGGCGACCAGCATGGGTACAAAAACCCGAAACCCGCAACAGGCAGCCAGTGCCACACCGAGGGCCGCGGCTGTAAAACTATGTAGGTCTATTTGCATACAGCTTGATTTAAGCAATCCTACCGGATAACTTTTTAAAGTTAATTCAATTATTCATTATAATTTACTTTCCAGGAAGAATAGTAATAAGCGGTTGGCACCAGAGAAACCGCGGCCAGGTCATTCATCAACCAGCATCTTCCGGTCTTCCTTGGTATTCGCCAGCGAGTAAATACTGGCGTTGAATTCAAAGCCGATCAGCAGGATCAGCGAATTGAGAAAAATCAGCACCATCATAAAAATTATGGTACCAATGGACCCGTAGAGTTTATTGTAAGTGCCAAAGCGACTTACCCACCAGGTAAAAGCCAGTGTACAGATAATCACGAGACAGGTGGCTACCACGGAGCCGGGTGTAATCAGTTTCCATTTTTTATCTACACTGGGGGCATGGCGGTAAATATAGGATATGATGAAAAATACCAGCAGCAGAATCAGGCCCCAACGAAGGGTGGACCAGACGGAAGTGATCCATTCATTGTTAATTCCCAGCCAGCTCAGTACTGAGCCCTGGGCGATCAATAAAGCCAGGCAAAGTATAAACAGAAACACCAGCGTAAGCGTAATGCGAATTGCAATCAGTCTTCTTTTTAATCCTTTTCGTTTGGTAAATCCGGGATAGTTCTGGTCAAAGGAACGCATGACCCCCATGATGGCGTTCGAAGAAAAAAAGACAGACATCAATATACTGAAAAACAACAGTGCGTTTCTGGGTTTTTCGACAATGGTATCGATAAAAGACAGAATGGGTTCATAATTGTTTCGGGCAGGTATAATATCAGTGATCAGGGTACGCAACTGCGCCATAAGTTGCAGATCGACAATGAAATTAAAATTGGCAATAACCGGGATCAGGGTACACAGGAACAACAGCAGGGGGGGGAGCGCCATCGCTGAATTAAATGATATAGCCGACGCTCTTTCTATCAGGTCGTCCCAGATGACATGTTTTCTGAACCGTTGAATGGCCTGGTGCAGCGATACCTGCTGAAATCCCGGAAGGTTTTCTTTGCGGCTTTCTTCCACCAATTTCTTCCAGAATCCGGATGCACCTATAATGGATCTTATTTTTTTGCCGATACTCATTTGCTTGCCGGGGCAGGGTTGCCGAATCGATCGTTCAATGCCTGCTGGTAGTCCTTCGCGTATTTTAAATGATCCTGATAATTAGTCGTAAAAATATGGGTGCCGTCAAATGCGGGACTCGCTACAAAATATAGGTAATCCGTTTCGGGGGCATTCAGTACAGCGTCAATGGTATGTTCCTGGGGTGTATTAATGGGCCCTGGAGGCAAACCTTTCTGCATATAGGTATTATAAGGCGAAATTACCTGGAGGTGTTTCTTGAGCACTCTTTTAATGGCAAAATCATTTAAGGCAAATTTTACGGTGGGGTCAGCCTGCAGCGGCATGCCTTTTCGGATCCGGTTGAGATAGACACTGGCAATCTGCCCTTTTTCCTGTCTGGCATTGGTTTCTTCGTCAATGATTGAAGCCAGGGTAATAACCTCATTAATAGTCAGGCCGTTTTTCTCAGCCTGATGCCTGCGTTCCGCGGTCCAGAACAGCTGATATGCGTCGTAAAATTTGTCAAATACAGCTTTGGGACGGGTCGCCCAATTGATTTTGTAAGTAAGTGGCAGCACGGCGCCCATCACGGTATTGGAATCCAGACCGTAGGGCCGCAGCGAATCATTGCTGTTGAGAAATTGCAATGCGGCGATGGAATCAAATTCAAAGGACCTGCCCAGTCTGCCGGCCAGCTGTTCCCGGGTGCGAATCCGGGTAATCACCAGGTTCACGGGCGTCTGAGAGCCGTTACGCAGCATCCGGAGCAGCCGCAACACGCTGGTTCCCGCCGGTATGGCGTACTTGCCCGGCCGGGGCTTTTTCAGCGGCAGAAAACGTTCCAGGAGATTGAACCAGGTCAGGCTGCCCAGAAGTCCGTCCCTGACCATTTGTTGTTTCAAAGCTGCCGTCCCGGTACCGGTATTGACATAGTAGAAGCCGTCCGCTGTTTTCTTTGTTGCCGGCCCCAGACATTTGAAAACGATGAATAAAGCAGCCAGTATGACAGCCACGAGTATTCCTTTTATGATTTTTGTTTTCTGCATGGAAATTCTCAGTGCTAAGGTTCAGATCGGGGACCGCGTCCCATTAATGATCAATACTACCGGTTAAATCTACAAAATTAAAATCGCAATACTTTGCTGGTGACCCTCAAAAGCAATAAAAAACCCGCGATCTTACCTCGCGGGTTTTTTGTATAAATTGCAGGTAATTACCCGATAATTATTTTCCGGAATCACTGGTGGCAGGTGCTGTTGGTGCAGCAGGAGTAGCAAACGGCACCGCATTCTGCTGGGGTTGCTGTACCGGCGTATTACTGATATCCTCCAGACGTCCGCCGCCATCCGTGGTAGATTTTCCCTGAATGAAGAAAGTCGACAGCAGGCTTAAGACACCAATAAGGCCGGCGAAAATCCAGGTACCTCTTTCCAGAATGTCATTGGTTTGCTTCACGCCCATAAACTGGCTGCTTACACCGGCGAAATCTCCGGCCAACCCACCACCTTTCGGGTTTTGAATCAACACGATAAACCCCAGAATTACAGAGGCCAGTATGATGAGTACGACAAATAAAACGATCATATTGAATTTTTTAAATGGTCAATTTTGGCTGCAAAATAAGCGCTTTTAGCGGGATTTTGCAAACTTAATTTTTTGTAGATATCGAGTGCTTTCTGCTTATTGCCCTGTTTGATCCATACCCTGGCCATGGCTTCCGTGTCGGCATTTTCGCCGGCCAGAGAGGCGGCCGCCATTTTTTCAATATTTTGTTCGTCCTTGGCGGACAGGGCGTTCTTTTGGACCGTTCCAGGCAACCGTTTCATGTGTTTGAGCCATTCTGTAAAACTTTTCAGCTGGTTACCGAAATGATCATTACCCGGGTTCTCGGCGCCCAGTTTAATTCCCTGGGCGGCGAAATAATCAATGGTATGGTAAGGCGTAAAACTTAGTTCGGCAGCGGCCGGATCGATGGTCTCCAGGCGAAATGCTGGTAAGGGAGGCATTTCGGCTGCTTCGGATGCTTGGAGCCCGCTGTCGGGCTGGTCGGGTTCCGGATCATGCTTGTCCTCCGGGGTGGCCGTCTTAACTTCAATCACTGTAGCTGCCGGAACTTCGACGGAATCCGCAGGCAAGATTGGCGCAGTGGCTGTCCCCACATCATTTGTCAGGTTGGCAGCCGGCAGGGCCGCCGGGGGTGGCGCCTGGAATAAATGATTGATCAACAGCGGATTATTAACCAATAGCAGTGTTTTTTGCCATTGGGCTTCATACTGATCGCTGTCAATTGCCTGCAACCGGCGGGCATAAAGGAGCTGAAGCGCGGTGGCGTATGGATATTCCCGGCAGAGTTGTTCCAGCGACTGCGTGCTGCAGCTGGCAAAGGGCTTTGCCAGGATGCTGTCAGCGAGTGCGTTTAATAATGATTCCATAATGAAGCGACTACCAGTTGGAAAAAATGCGGTTAAAAATTGCGTCCGGAATATCCCGAAGCATTTGTGTCAGCAATCCCTCCTCCGCCTGTTGCAGCGAAAGGGTTCCTGAATAATCAAAAGGAGTGCTGACATCATATTTTTCTGTCTTCTGGGTATGGGTATCCCTGATTTCTATATGGACGCCAACGTTCAGTCGGTTGGTATTCACCTGCTGATTGGATATGCCGGCGGTCGAGAAAGAATAACTGGTGATCTTGCAATTAATTTCCCAGTCAGCATCATCACCGTTGGTTTGACGTAATTTGGTCTGACTCACAATCTTCTGTTTCAATTTATCGGTCAGCGCCGGCGCCAGCGCCGGATTCACATAAGAAGCTGTATTGGTAAACTGATTGATTTTGACCACATTGATGCTATCGGGAATCGACACGTCCTTGAACCGGTAAATCCCGCAGCTGCTCTGTGTAAAAGTCAGCAGGATCCCCAGTGTCCCGAGCATTAACAGGGCAAAAATTTTACAACTCTTCAATATCATATTCTTTTAATTTACGGTAAAGCGTACGTTCACTGATTCCGAGATCCAGTGCCGCATCTTTCCGTTTGCTTTTATGCTTTTTCAGCGCTTTGATAATGAGTTCTTTTTCTTTGTCCACAATATTCAGACTTTCCTCAACTTCTTCGTGGTCCTGAATATCATGATCCATGATCACCGGTGTGTTTTCATGAACTGGGTTCAGATTACCCGGCATCTCAATTTGCAAGGGTGAAGTTAAGTGCTGGAAACTTTCCGGACCGGTTTTTAAGTCTTTTAAATTGTTAATAAAAGCAGGGTTCTGTTCTGCAATCGACGGATTCTGGAGTACTTCCAGGAACATTTTCTTCAATTCATTAACGTCTTTTTTCATATCGAAAAAGAGCTTATACAGAATTTCCCTTTCATTCTGGAATTCATGCTGGTGGCCATGGTCCACGACGGCCGGCAGCCGGTTGTTGGAATAAGGCTGCAGGTAGCGCCCCAGTTCCTTGGCGCTGATATTTTTGTCTGGGGACAGGACGGAAACCTGTTCGGCTATATTTTTCAGTTCCCGCACATTTCCGGGCCATGGATAAGAAAGCAGCAGGGCGCGGGCGTCTTCTTCCAGTTGCACGGACTGGGTCTTGTATTTATCTGCAAAATCACTGGCAAATTTTCGGAAGAGCAATACGATATCTTCCTTGCGATTGCCCAGGGAAGGCACCCGGATCGGTACTGTACTCAGACGATAATAAAGGTCTTCACGGAATTTATTTTGCTGGACCAGCTGCAGCAGGTCCTTATTGGTGGCTGCTACGACCCGAACATCGGTTCGCTGGACTTTACTGGAACCCACCCGGATGTATTCACCGGCTTCCAGTACCCTTAAAAGTCTTGCCTGGGTGCCCAGTGGCATTTCTCCGATTTCATCCAGAAAAATGGTGCCGCCGTTGACGGTTTCAAAATAACCTTTTCGGGCATCGAATGCGCCGGTAAAGGAGCCCTTTTCATGACCGAACAATTCAGAATCAATGGTACCCTCGGGGATCGCACCGCAGTTGACAGCGATGAAAGGATTATGTTTACGGGCAGACAAGGCATGGATGATGCTGGAGAAAGCCTCTTTACCCACACCACTGTCACCAATAATCAACACGGTAAGATCGGTATTGGCTACCTGTATGGCCACCTGCAACGCATAGTTCAGTCCCGGCGAGTTGCCAATAATTCCGAATCTGTTTTTTATACTTTGTAAATCCATTTCGTCTTTGATTATGAGGGCCGGCCTCCCTGGCTGCCACTGTTTTGATCGTTAATTATATGCTTTCCAGAACCTTGGGTTTCGATGAATAGAGGCTCAGGCTATGATGGATCCAAACAAAGTGGCCTGTGTACAGTCATTGATCAGTACCTCCACATAGTCACCTTTTTGAAACGAATAATCCCCTTTAGGGAAGATGACGACTTTATTCTGAGAACTGCGTCCCACCCAATTGTCGGCACTTCTTTTACTGTCGCCGTCTATCAGCACCCGGAAGGTTTTACCCAGGTCTTTGCGATAATTGGTCAGTGAAAGCTGGTTTTGTTTTTCAATTATTTCCTGCAATCTTCTTTTTTTGATAACCAGGGGCACATCGTCTTTATAACGTCGCTGGGCCAGGGTACCGGGTCGTTCACTATAGAAAAACATATAACTCAGGTCGTACTGACTGTAATCCATAATGGACAGGGTCTGCAAGTGGTCTTCTTCCGTTTCAGTGCAGAATCCTGCGATGATATCAGAAGTTATACTACAATCAGGCAGGATCCGACGGATTTCATCCACTTTATGCTGGTACCATTCCCGGGTATAAGTGCGGTTCATCAGCTGCAGGATGCGGGTAGCACCGCTTTGTACCGGCAGGTGAATGCATTTGCAGATATTTTCATGGGCCGCCATGGTATGCAAAACCTCACTGGTAATATCCTTGGGATGGGAAGTGGAGAACCGGACCCTCAGTAAGGGGGATATCCCTGCCACCATTTCCAGCAATCCGGCAAAAGTAACGGGAGCAGGCCTGTCCGTGGTACTGTCGGGTGCAGGACTGTAATAATAGCTGTCAACATTCTGTCCCAGCAAAGTGACTTCACGGTAGCCATTTTCAAATAACTCCCGGCATTCGTTCAGGATACTTTCTGCATCCCGGCTCCGTTCCCGGCCCCGGGTAAAAGGAACCACGCAGAAGGAGCACATATTATTGCAACCCCTCATAATGCTCACAAAGGCAGTGACACCATTGGTATTCAAACGGACGGGCGCAATATCGGCATAGGTTTCTTCACGGCTCAGCAGCACATTGACTGATTTTTGCCCCTGACCTGCTTCGTCCACCAGCACCGGGAGGCTGCGGTAGGCGTCCGGCCCGACAACAATATCCACGAGTTTTTCTTCCTCCAGAAATTTAGATTTCAACCGCTCCGCCATACAACCCAGTACACCCACCAGGGTGCCCGGGCGTTCGTTTTTAAGTTTTTTGAATTCACTCAGCCTCTTACGGACAGTTTGCTCCGCTTTTTCCCGGATAGAGCAGGTATTGATGAAAATCAGGTCGGCCTCTGCAGCGTCGCGGGTGGCGCCAAATCCCTGCTCCTGTAAAATGGATGCAACTACTTCGCTGTCTGCAAAGTTCATCTGACAGCCGTAGCTTTCTATGTAAAATTTCTTTCTGTAATCATTGGGATCATGGGCAAAAGGACTGAAAGCGGTCCCCTGTTTTGCCTCGTCATGTACCTTATTCGCAACTAAATCAAGCATTAGTAAGTCCTTTATAAAATGAGCTGGCAAAGATAAGTTTTTTAAGCCGGTTAATGACAGGATGGCAGATGTGGTTCAAAATTTTACCGGCTGGCAGGAGCCACCGGAGCCGGAAGCGGGACAGGAGAAGGGTTCGATCTAAATAAATGCCTGAATCTAAGGTTTTTTAAGAAAATGTTCCTACATTTGCACGCTCTAAATTTGAGGACTGTAGTATTATGGTATTCAGAAGGGAATATGATATCGCATTTGTGGGGTTAAAACCCGGTGTCCATGAATACAACTATGAGATTACAGACCGGTTCTTTGAGGCGTTTCAACAGCAGGATTTCACTGATTGTCAGGCACATGTAAAATTGCAATTGGACAAGAAAAGCAGTTTTATGATGTTGAAATTCGAAATCGGTGGCAGTCTGATGGTGACCTGTGACCGGTGTAATAATGACCTGAAACTGGATCTCTGGGATGAGTTCAATATTACCGTTAAGATGGTAGAGGATCCCGAACAGATGAATGAGGAGGAAGGCGATCCGGACGTTTATTATATCAGTCGCACGGAAAGTCATTTGAATCTGGAAAACTGGATTTATGAGTTCATCAACCTCAGTATCCCGATGCATAAGACCTGTAATGAAAACGGCGGCAGTTGTAATGAGGAAGCGCTGAAAGTACTGGATCGGCTGGAACATGAACCGGCTCCCAGCCAGCAAAAGAATCCGATCTGGAAGGATCTGGAAAAATTTAAAGATAAAAAAGACTGAATTTGTGAGGGCTGGAGCTGCATTCACAAGGAACAGCAAGATTATAATAGATTTTTAACCGCATTAAATAAAAAGTTATGCCAAATCCCAAACGCCGGCACAGCCAGCAGAGAAGCGCAAAACGCAGGACACATTATAAAGCGACCGCACAGACTTTAACTACGGATGCCAGCACCGGGGAAACCCATGTGCGTCACCGCGCTCACGTAAGCGAAGGAAAGTTGATCTATAAAGGTAAAGTAGTTGCAGAAAAGGCACCTGCGAAAGCCTGATATTAAAGTTCTGTACCAATAATATTATTGAATTCCACATACGATGCTGGTTTTTACTGGCGTCCGTATCTGGAATTTTTTTATTTTTAAGCCCTGTATGATTATAGGAATAGATATGATGGGCGGCGATTATGCCCCCCTGGAAGCGGTGAGAGGGGTAAAGGAATACCTGCTGGCGCACCCGATACATGAGTTGAAATTACTGCTCTTTGGCGACGCAACAGCGCTGCAACCCTTACTCGTAAGCGAACAGGTAGACGAAGGTTTGTATGAGATTGTGCCGACGACGCAGTTAATTGGTATGCATGAGCACCCCACCAAAGCGCTGAAAGAAAAACCGGATGCTTCAATTTCAGTGGGCTTCCGGTACCTGGCAGCAGGGAAAACCGATGCCTTTATCAGTGCCGGTAATACGGGCGCCATGCTGGTAGGTGCCATGTTCAGCATCAAAACAGTCGAAGGCATAATGCGGCCGACAATCTCCTCGGTTATACCCAAACAGAATGGCAGTACCGGCGTCTTGCTGGATGTCGGCCTGAACGCGGACTGCAAGCCGGAACAGCTCAATCAGTTTGCGGTTATGGGAGCGGTATACAGCAAGTATATTCTGGGGGTAGACCAACCCCGTGTAGGGCTGATTAATGTAGGGGAAGAAGAAGGGAAGGGTAATATCCTGGCCCAGGCAACTTACGGACTCCTGAAAGAAAACGAGGCCATTGATTTTATTGGCAATGTTGAAGGACGGGACCTGTTTAACGATAAGGCCGACGTGATGGTATGTGAAGGTTTTACCGGGAATGTGATATTGAAAATGGCCGAATCTATTTATGATATTTCCTCCAACCAGCAACTGGACAACCCTTACCTGAACCGCTTTAATTTTGAGATTTACGGCGGGACGCCGGTACTGGGCGTGGAAAAGCCGGTCATTATCGGACACGGTATATCCCATGCAGTGGCTTTCAGCAATATGATAGATGTAGCGGTAAAAATGCTGCATACGGATGTGTTGGGTAAGGTAAAAGCTGCCATCGCAGCGCTCTGATTTCTTTTCCGACAACAGCGGTTCCCTATAAACATTTGAAAATTACAACCGATTATGAAAAAATTCGTTACCGCCATTACCTGCCTGCTGACGCTGCAGACCTTAGGTCAAACCGGTCTGGTTATACAGCCGCAGCAGCCCCGGGCCGGGGAGTTGATCCGGTTTGAATACAGCCAGTCCGGGGATCTTTCGGGACTGCCGCAGTTGCCTCAGGCCTATGTGTTGCAGTTTTCCAGCAAGGGTAATAAGATCATCGATATTCCCCTGAAACGCTCCAATGGTCAACTGGTGGGCAGTTTTCAATCGGACAGTGCTGCCAGTCTGCTGGCCTTCGGGTTTGCCATAGATGACAAGATCGATGATGCTCAGGACAGTGGTTACCTGGTGCCGCTTTACCAGGAGGGCCATCCAAAAGCGGGCAGTAACGCTGGTATTGCTGCTTTTTACAGGCATTTTGGCGACAATTTTTTTGGCGTCAGCAGTGACCCACAGAAAGCAGTTACTTATTACCAGCGGGAATTTGAAGCTTATCCGGAGTCCAGATCTACCTATATTATGGAGTATCTGAGTACCCTGATGGCTGTCGATAAACAAAAAGGTGCAGAAGCCGTTCAGCTTGAAATAGAAAATAAGATCAAGGCAGGACTGACTGCCAAACAGGACTATACCGAATTGGTCAATCTGTACAGCCTGGCCGGTTTGCGCCAGCAACGCATGTTTTTTACACAATTGGGGAATGAAAAATTTCCGGGGGCTGCCAATGCCGCTCCGGGGCCTCAGGAATACTACCAGCGTTTTGAGGGTGCGGAAGACAATAATGAAAAGGCAGCAATTCTTCAGGAAACGCTGGCGGTAGCTGATACCTCGGCGAATAAAGAGGCCTACAATCCCTATATTGGTTATTTCCAGAGAAGCCTGCTGAGCGCCTATGCCGCAGAAGCGCAGTGGGACCTGTTTGATAAGCTGGCTGCTACTATCAAGGAAGAAAAGCAGCTGGCACAGGCCTATAACAGCATCGCCTGGAAGTTGCAGGAATCCGGAAAGAACCTGGATCGGGCAGAGAAATTGGCGGCATTTGCGAGCCGGTATGCAAGGAAGCAGTGGAAGGATCCGGAAGGTCCCAAACCTGATATGCTGACCGCCCGGAAATGGGCAGATGCAAGGGAGGCTGCCTATGCTACCTATGCGGACACTTATGCAATGGTGTTGTACAAAGCAGGCAAAGCCAAAAAAGCGCTGCCCTATGCCAAAGAGGCTGCTATCGATATTCATAAAGGGCAGGAGACCGGTCTGAATAAGACCTATGCCTTAGTGGCCGCCAAAGCCCTGTCATCCAGAAAATACATTCCGATGCTGGAACAGTTTGTGAAAGACGGTAAATCCGATCAGGAGATGAATGAGTTGCTGCGTGCCGGGTACCTCAGCAAGCATCCCAACGGCAATTTCGACCAGTACCTGGGGGCTTTGGAAAAAGAGGCCCTACTCAAAATGCGTAAGGAACTGGAGAATCAGGTGCTGAATTCCGAAGCACCGGATTTTGCGCTGAAAGATCTGGAAGGTCATGCCGTACAGCTCGACGATCTCAGGGATAAAGTCGTCGTAGTGGATTTCTGGGCTACCTGGTGTGGTCCCTGTAAAGCTTCTTTTCCGGGCATGAAAAAAATGGTAGCAAATTATAAAGCAGACAGCAGCGTTGTTTTTCTGTTTGTTAATACCTGGGAAAATGCAGAAGACAAGTTGAAAAATGCCAAAGACTTTATCGAGCAGAACAATTACAGCAGTTTTCATGTTTTGCTGGATGAGCAGGATAAAGTGGTGAAGGATTTTGATGTATCCGGAATACCGACAAAATTCGTCATTGGCAGGGATGGCAAATTAAAATTTAAATCTATTGGTTTTAACGGGGAGGATCATCTGGTGAAGGAACTGCCGGTAATGATTGATCTGGCTGCTCAGTAGGGTCCGTACCCGCACCAATCAAAAAGGGATAATGGCATATAGAAATCAGCAACACTTTATCAGTGAACTGGAGAAGGCAGGGGAGTTGATCCGTATCAAAAGCTATGTGAACCCCCATCTGGAAATAGCGGAGATTACAGACCGCATGAGCAAGGAACCCGGTGGTGGCAAAGCCCTGCTGTTTGAAAATACGGGCTATGAGTTTCCGGTGCTGATGAATGCCTATGGCAGTCAGCGACGGATGTGTATGGCTTTGGGTGTGACCGACCTTAACGATGTGGCAAAGGAGATTGAAGGGCTTTTCCAACTGCTTTCAGCGCCCAAGGAGCATATTATAGATAAATTGAAACTGCTGCCAAAACTGGGTGCTTTTGCCTCCTGGATGCCGAAGGTTAAAAAGGGACGTGGTGCCTGTCAGGAAATCATCCTGACAGAAAAACCCTTAGCTTCCGGAGAACCCTGGGGCGGGCTGCCTGATCTCAGTAAATTGCCGGTAATTACCTGCTGGCCTCAGGACGGCGGTCCATTTATTACACTACCCGTTATTCATACCAAGGACCCTTCAAGCGGGGTGCGCAATGTGGGTATGTACCGGATGCAGGTTTTTGGTCCGCAACTGACCGCGATGCACTGGCACAAACATAAGGTCTCTGCCAAGCATTTTGAAGCCTATAAAAAACTGGGTAAAAGGATGCCGGTAGCGGTAGCCCTGGGTGGAGATCCCGCTTATGCCTACGCGGCGACAGCACCTTTGCCGGAGAATGTAGATGAATACATGTTGGCCGGTTTCCTGCGCAAACGTAAGGTCGAACTGGTACGTTGTATTACCCAGCCCGATGTCGAAGTGCCTGCCGATGCTGATTTTGTTATTGAAGGTTATTTGGATCCGACAGAGGAGCTGATTTGGGAAGGTCCCTTTGGAGATCACACCGGATATTATTCCCTGCCTGACTGGTACCCCCGATTTCATGTTACGGCCATTACACATAAGAAAAATGCAGTGTATCCGGCCACGATCGTCGGGATTCCGCCCCAGGAAGATGCCTGGCTGGGCAAAGCCACTGAACGGATTTTTCTGGCGCCGATTAAAATGACCCTGGTTCCGGAGATAGTCGACATGGAAATGCCGGTGGAAGGCGTTTTTCACAACCTGGTGATTTCAAAAATTGATAAACAGTATGCCGGTCAGGGCGCCAAGGTAATGAATGCTATGTGGGGTGCCGGGCAGATGATGTTTAATAAAATGCTGGTTCTGGCCTCCGACAGGCCGGATGGTGCAACAAAATTGTCGCTAAGTCAATACCGGGAATTGGCCCGTGTCGTATTTCAGCATTTAAATCCGGCAACCGATATTTATTTCTCCCAGGGGCCGATGGATGTGCTGGACCACAGCTGCAGTAAAATGGGCTTTGGTGGAAAACTTTGCCTGGATGGAACTTATAAATTCGAGGAGGAAAAAGATGAGTTGTATGAAGCCCTGCCGGTACCCGGCAGCCTGGATACCGAAAAAATCCTGCAGGCCTTTGCCGAGATCAAAGCGGTAAATGCAGCCCTGCTTTCTTCGGAAATCCCCTGCCTGATTGTGTCGGTGGCCAAGAACAGGAAAGGACATGTCCGGGAGCTGCACCGCCAACTGGCCGCCCTACCTGAAATGGACGGTATAAAGATGATTCTTTATGTGGAGCATACGGTTGATGCGACCGATCTGGCGACCGCTTTATGGCGTTTTTGTAATAACCTCGACCCCCGCAGGGATCATTTTATCTACAGAAAGGAACAGGCAGGCCGGTATCAGGCTATAATGGGGCTGGATGGCACCATTAAGACCCGGGAATTGGATGGATTTGAACGTGACTGGCCCAATATTATTGTGGCGGATGATGCGACCATTGAAGCGGTAGATCAGAAATGGGAGGCACTTAATATTGGACCCTTTATTACTTCTCCCTCACTAAAATATAAGGACCAGATGTATGGGCAGGAGGCGGTAGCCGCCCCATAAAAAAAGAGCTTCTGCATCAGAAGCCCTTTTTAATATAACTTTTCCGGAATTATTTTTGAACATCCCCCCGCATCTCCTGTAATTTTTTGGTAGGCAGGTGAATCTGGAAGCCCAGATTGATATTCGGGTTTAAGGTGGTTGCACCGCTGCCGGCAATCAGCCCCAGCCGGGCTCCGGTTTCCAGGGCGATATTTTCACTGACAAAATAAGCGACACCTGCACCCGCAAAACCCCTGAAGCCTGTGGTTGTTTCACCACCGGTTCCTTCACCGCCGACGCCGGCGCCTGCTTCAGCGAAAATCCGGGTCTTTTTTACCACTTCAAATCCCTCTCCGGGAAAATAATACCTTGCAAAAGGAACGATACCCCAGCCGATGGGATCATCACCTTCCTGGAAAGTCATGTTTAGATTCACTTCCGCACCCACGGCCCAGTCGTCCTTAATAAACCAGCCCGCTCTGGGGGACAGGGATAAATTGAAGCTGCTGCTGCCTTCCCTTATATTGGCGCCGATATTTGCCAATTGGGCGCCAACAATAACATTACCTTTTTCAGTCTGTGCGTTTACCATAATGCCGGTCATACATAATGCCGTTACCATTAATACTAGCTTTTTCATAAAATATTGATTTATAATAGCTGAACCAATAACTATGCCGAAAGAAAAAACCGGCCATAATAGCCGGTTTTCCTTTAGTTAAATGTTTGTAAATCAAGCCATTTGCGGCTGTCTTTTTCGTTCTTTGGGAGAAGCAGCACTACGCTCTTCCACCGGTCTTTCAAAACGAGTCGCGGTCCACACATGATCCAGTTCCACATTGTCAATGCTGGCATAACCTTCATTCGTCAGCCTGTTCCAACTCCGCTCCCTGTTCAGATCAGTTACGATCTTCGAGGTGGTCTTTGGATACGCAACCCAAAATTTCGTATTTTCCTTTAAAGAAGGCATCACATCACTCAGAATGCTATTCAGCTGGTTTTCATTAACGGCAAATACCAGTGCAAAATCAAGTTTCCTTGATCTAAGCAGGGGCGTCATGTTTTTGGCGAATGAAAGTTTGCTGAACTGTTTTTCGATGGAGGAAGGGAGGCCTTGAATTAAAAGATTCTTTTCGTCTGCGTACTGAAGTTTTTCGAAAACTGTTTGAATCATAGAACTTTTGAATTTATTAGAAAAATGTCACCCTTGAGAGGTAAATTTGAATAACAAGCCCTTAAACGCTTTGCAAATTTACGCTTAAATGTTTAAAGCAGCCAGGGTTTTAACAGAAAAACCATTATCAACTGAATGATAATGGTTTATGAATTGTTAATTATTTTAACTTATTTACCGGCCGGTTGGTAATATTTCATGGCTTCCGGCAGGTATTTACGCAGTTGTTCGATCCTTCTTTCCGGACCAGGGTGGGTGCTCAGGAATTCCGGAGGGCGACCGCCACTGGATTGGGCCTGCATCCGCTGCCAGAGGCCAATGGCTTCTTCCGGATTGTATCCCGCCATGGCGGCCCAGATCATACCATAATGATCGGATTCCAATTCCTGCTTACGTGAAAAGGCCAGGATACCGACCTGGGACCCAAGTCCGACAGCGGTACCGAAAAGCTGGCGCATTCCGGAAGAGGTCTTATTGGCCATAAAAGCATCAAGAATATTGGTGCCGTACTGGGCGGCAATGCTTTGGCTCATCCGCTCATTGGTATGTCCAAACAGGGCATGCGAAACCTCATGTCCCATGACATTGGCGAGTGCGGCCTCATTCTGGGTAATCGGCAACAGGCCGGTATATACGACAATTTTACCTCCCGGCATACACCAGGCATTCGCCTCATTGCTTTGAACAAGTCTGGTCTCCCATTGGTAACCCTGCAGGTCCTGCGACATATTGTTCTGCTTGAAGAAGCGGGTTACCGCATTCACAATCCGCTGACCTACCCGGTTGACCATCGCCGCATCCCGGTTGTTGGATGAGTTGGCAACTACCTTATTCGTAGATAAAAAGGATTGGTATTCGGTCACCGCCATCTGCTGCAATTGCGATTCGGGCAATAATTTTAACTGACTGCGTCCGGTAATGGCGTTGGTGGAGCAGGACAGCGAAGCGGATGCCAGAATAATAAACGCGAAAAGTTTCTTGAACATAGCATTGATTTTAGTTATTGACTTTATATAGATCAATCATTATACCAAATCTTCAGGATGGGAGATATGTTTCTGTAAAGAACCTGTTTCAATAGATAATCCCGGGAAAAAAGACGATCAGTTAACTAATCACGTTGTCTGCGGCGGTCCCTGTTTTTAAAAATTGGGACTTTATTCTCTCCGCCTCTTAAAATACGGCCGATATTTTTCTGATGGGTCAGGATGACCAGCAGTGCCACCGCAACGGCGAATACTCTGTAAAAAGAGTTGTCGACATTAAAAATTACCAGGATAAATACCGGGAAAGCAATGGAAGCCAGTATGGAGCTCAGGGAGACAAAACGGGTCAGGTACAATACCAGCAAAAATACACCGGAGCAGGCCAGCGCCGTCCAGGGCGAAATGCCAATCACCAAACCGAAAAGTGTAGCAACCCCTTTACCTCCTTTAAAATCAGCCCAGACGGGAAAAACATGACCAATAACAGCAGCGATGCCGAGAATCAGTTGCATGTTCAGAAAGGCTATTTCATTATGAAAGGGGGGTAATAAAAAAATGAGTTTCACAGCCAGAAATCCTTTGAGTACGTCACAAACCATGACAAAACTACCCCAGCGTGGTCCCAGCACACGGAACGTATTGGTCGCCCCGGCATTTCCACTGCCGTAATCCCGTATGTCGATATTGAAAAAATACCGGCTCACCCACACAGAAGTTGGTATGCTTCCGAGACAGTAAGCGCATAAAACGAGAAAAATTTCCAGCATTATTAGATATATAAATTAATCAGATGGACAATGAAATTCAAATATAAGGGTTTAATTGAAATATTATACCGAACCCTGCTTTTCGCGAATTATAAGTTGCTGAATAACAGACAAATCCAGTTTTCTTTTTTAGCTTTTTCTTTAAGAATCAGTCCCGCAGTTTCAGCTGCCTCTATTAATCGCTGCTGGTCGGATTCCAGGAGCCCGCTGAGCAGCAGCTTGCCGCCGGGATATAACTGTGCTGCCAGATCGCTGATATTATCCAGCAATACATTGCGGTTGATATTCGCCAGAATGATATCAAAACTTTGTCCGGTGCGACAATGATCCGCCTGGAATAACCGGATAGCTGTTGCCTGGTTGACGGCAAAATTTTCCCGGGCATTTTCAATACTCCAGTTGTCAATATCATTGGCCAGTACTTCCACCGCACCCAGTTGATGGGCCAGAATGGCCAGTACACCGGTACCGGTTCCAAAATCCAGCACCGCCTTTCCTTTGAAATCCAGCCGCCGCATGGCCTGCATCATCAGGAAAGTTGTCGCATGGTGACCGGTACCAAAACTCATTTTGGGGGTAATGATTATTTCATGTTGCACACCAGGAAGGGGTGGATGAAAATGCGCCCGGATGCCGGCGAAATCATCAACCGTCACCGGCTCAAAATTCGACTCCCAAAGCTGGTTCCAGTTCTGTTCGGGCAGCTTCGATTCACGAAACGGCAGCTGCAGATTTGATAATAGCTGGCTGGTCTCCGGGGTTTCAAAATTGGATTCCCGGAAATATACCTGCAGCCCCCGCTCGGTTTCTTCAAAACCCTCGGCTGCTGCTTCGAGCCTGGCGATCAGCAAAGCGGCCTGATCGCTGTCGATATCCTGGAAACTGATTTGTATGTACATCGTTTTGTCGTTCATGAAAATTTCAATTATATCGTTTCGATCAGCCGGGTGATGGTATAGATGAGCAGACCGACCAGGCCGCCTACCAGGGTGCCGTTAATACGGATAAATTGCAGGTCTTTACCGACTTCCAGTTCCAGCTTGGTACTGAGTTGCCGACCTTCCCAGTTGCCCACCGTATTGCTGATCAGTTCGCCGGCTTTTTCGGTATTTCTCAGCAGGTAGCGGTAAGCATTTAAACGAACCCATCGGTTGATTTTTTCCTGCAGATCCGGATTTTCTTCGAGGTTGCTACCCATTTCGGTAAGGGTCTGTTCCAGGTACTTACGTATCATCGAGTGCGTATCGGACAGATCACTAATGATCGCGGTCTGCAGCTGTTTCCAAATCGCACCTGCATACCGCTTCAGGCGTGCTTCATCCAGCAGGGCATTTTTAATTTCCTGAAATTGCGCTTCCCATTTTGAGCTGGTGCGCAATTGATCCACCAGGAGGTGAAGTTGCCGGTCGATGTCTTTTCGGATCACATGTTGGGGATCCTGTTCTATTTCGCTCAGGTACCTGGTCAGACCGCTGACTATTTTGGAAGCGATCAGGTTGTCCACGAAACCGGGTATCAGGAAATGACTTTCCTTTTTGACCCGTTCCCGTACCAGTGCTTCATGATCGGTGACATAGACTTTTAGTTTACCGACCAGATAATCCAATATCCGGACCTGATCACCTCTTTGTATAACCAGTTCCATACCCGAAGCAACGGCATCCGTTAAACGCAGCTCCTGCAGCCATTGGGCGGATTTGCGGGCGATAAAGCCGCTGATAAGCTGTTCGTCTGTCCGGCTGATCAGGTCACGCAGTAACCGGCTGATTTCCGTGAGCAGCAGGGATTTGTTTTTGTCCTGCTGCAACCATTGAATCAGCAACCGGCTGGTGTCCAGTTTCAGGATATAAGGTTTGATCGTACGGGCATTCAGAAAATTATTTACCACAAAACCGCCCAGATTTGCGCCAATACTTTTTTTGCGGTTTTCAATCAGGTTGGTATGGGGAATGGGGATACCCAGCGGGTGATGAAACAGGGCGGTGACGGCAAACCAATCTGCCAACGCGCCTACCATGGCGGCTTCCGCAAATGCCTTGACATATTGCAGGCCAATCATCGGATGGGTACGCAGCAGCCAGGTAGTACCGATATAAAGCAGTACCATCAGCAGAAAAAGTCCGGTGGCGACACGTTTATGCTTTTTCAGCTGCCGTTCTTTTATCTGATCGGAGCCGAAGTTCATACCTTTTTCTTTTTAAGGATATCGGAAACAATCATCACCGCATGTTCGCGGGAATTTTCAATAAAAAGCCGGTGGGTATTCATACCTCCGCATATCACCCCGGCCAGATAAATACCGCTGATATTGGATTCATGCGTCTGCTCATCAATTTCGGGCGTACGCTGATCATCGGAACTGAGCCGGATACCTACGGACTCCAGAAAACGCAGGTCCGGCTGATAGCCGGTAGCGGCGATTACCCAGTCATTCTCAATGACATGCGTGCCCTCAGGATCCCTTATTACCACAGTAGAAGGGTGGATTTCTTCCAGGGTAGCGTTGAAAAAAGCCCGGATGGCGCCTTCAGCGATTCGGTTTTCAATGTCGGGTTTTACCCAATACTTGACCCGGGAACCAATATTTTCACCCCGAATGACCATGGTCACCCGGGCACCTTTACGATAGGTTTCCAGCGCAGCATCGACGGCAGAGTTCATCGCCCCCACAACGACCAGGTCCTGGAAAGCGTAAAAATGTGGATCACTGTAATAATGCGTGACCTTGGGTAAATTTTCACCGGGTATATTTAACAGGTAGGGGATATCATAAAATCCGGTGGCAATAATGACATTTTTAGTCTGGTAAACGGCCCGTGAGCTGCGGATCCGGAACAGGTCTGCTGTTTTATCAACAGCTTCCACCTGTTCGAAGAGGTGGATATTCAATTCAAAACTCTGTGCGACCCGGCGGTAATATTCCAGGGCCTCGTTTCTGGTAGGTTTGGCGTTATTGGAAACAAAGGGTACCCCACCGATCTCCAGGCGTTCGGAGGTCGAGAAAAAAGTCATATTGACCGGATAATGGTACAGGGAGTTGACCAGGGCGCCTTTTTCCAGTACAATATACCGGAGCTGATGTTTGCGGGCTTCAATGGCGCAGGCCATACCAATCGGGCCGCCACCAATAATAACGATATCATAGTCCTGCATGCAACAAAGATACGGGCTTACTTACAGGCGCTTTCGAAGGGGTAAAAAAAATCCCGGTGAAGGACGCCGGGATTTTTGAAAAATTTAAACAGAATCTCAGGTGGTTGCTGGTTCTTTTTTCTCCAGCAGTCCTTTGTAAAGCAGTCCGCCAATCACGGCTCCGAGAATGGGGGCGACCCAAAACAGCCAGAGCTGTTTGAGTGCCAGTCCACCTACAAATAATGCCTGTGAAGTGGAACGGGCAGGATTTACCGATGTATTCGTGATCGGGATGGATATCAGGTGAATCAGCGTAAGGGCCAGGCCGATGGCAATACCGGCAAATTTGCCATTTGCATATTTATCAGTGGCGCCCATGATTACAATGACAAAGAAGGCCGTCAAAATAAATTCAGCGAGAAAAGCCGCTCCAATGCTGAAACTGCGGTTATTATACACGGGGCTGTCGTAAAAGTTGGTGGCAAAGGCACCTGCACCTTCACTGGAAAAAGCGCCTGCACCATTCAGGATGATATACAGGGCGCCGGCAGCCAGAATTGCGCCTACCAGCTGTGCACTGATATAGGGAATCAGCTCCTTGGCGGGAAATCTTCCCCCGGCCAGCAACCCAAAGGAAACGGCAGGATTGAAATGTCCTCCGGAAATATGACCTACTGCATAAGCCATGGTGAGTACTGTCAGGCCGAATGCCAGGGCTACGCCCAACAGTCCGATGCCCAGTTCAGGAACGCCGGCAGCAAAAACGGCACTGCCACAACCGCCGAAAACGAGCCAGAATGTTCCGAAAGCTTCCGCTAAATACTTTTTCATAAATGCAAGAATTTAAGTTTAAGAATAATTAAATTGAGAACACGGCAAATCGTCTCATCGTTGAATTAATGAAAATAAGCAAATTTCAAGGAAATGACCGCCGTTTTTTTAGTTTTTGTCATCTTGATCCGGCCTGTTTTCGGCTGAAAAACTGACTTTGGTAGTATCCGGCATCTCACTTAAATTTGCTGCACTTTAAAAGTATTTATAAAATCAGAATATGTCAAGAATAATACCGTTCAGGGAGGCTTTAAGAGAAGCGATGTCAGAAGAAATGCGCAGAGATGACAGGGTGTTTTTAATGGGTGAAGAAGTGGCGGAATACAATGGTGCATATAAAGTGAGTCAGGGGATGCTTGCCGAGTTTGGCCCGAACCGGATATTGGATACGCCGATCTCTGAGCTGGGCTTCACGGCCGTAGGTGTAGGCGCCGCACAGAACGGATTGCGACCTATTGTTGAATTTATGACCTGGAACTTCGCCGTATTGGCCCTGGATCAGATACTGAATACTGCTTCCAAAATGCTGGCCATGAGTGGTGGACAGGTATCCTGCCCCATCGTGTTCCGGGGCGGAAACGGATCTGCGGGTCAGCTGGGTGCGCAGCACAGTACTGCTTTTGAATCCTTATACGCCAATATTCCCGGCATCAAAGTTGTTTCTCCCAGTAATCCTTATGATGCCAAGGGACTGTTGAAGCAGTCCATTCGTTATGAGGAAGATCCGGTAATGTTTATGGAAAGCGAGACAATGTATGGTGATAAAATGGAAGTGCCTGAGGAAGAATATTATATTGAATTGGGCAAAGCTGATATCAAAAGAGAAGGAACGGACGTCACAATTGTCTCATTTAACAAAATGATGAAAGTGGCGCTGGCCAGCGCAGTTGAACTGGAAAAGGAAGGCATACAGGCGGAAGTGATCGATCTGAGAACCGTCCGTCCGCTGGATATTCCTACCATTGTGGAAAGTGTGAAGAAAACCAACCGGCTGGTTATTGTGGAAGAACAATGGCCATTCGGTTCAGTGTCTTCTGAAATCTCTTATAATATTCAGAAAGATGCCTTTGATTACCTGGACGCACCGATTCGACGGATCACAGCCGCCGATGCCCCGCTGCACTATGCACCGAACCTGGTGGCAGCCGCGTTACCGGATGTAAATCGTACCGTGAAACTGGTCAAGGAAGTCATGTATCAGGTCAAGTAATTATAATACAGCAATCTTTGTAAGTCCATGGTGCAATTGCATTGTCCATGGGCTTTTTAATGAAAAAACTTTTTTGAGTGTCAAAAGCAAAAAACAACGAACCCAGTGCGCATATCCTCGTTATTGATGATGAGGCAGCGATAAGAAAGACCCTTACCGAAATCTTATCCTTCGAAGGATATAAAATCGATGAGGCAGCGGACGGTGAACAGGCCCTGAAACTCCTGGAACAGCACAAATATGATCTGGCGCTCTGTGATATAAAAATGCCCAAAATGGACGGCGTCGAGTTCCTGAAGAAAGCGACCGAACTCACCCCCGATATGCCGGTGATTATGATTTCAGGGCATGGTACCATTGAAACCGCTGTAGAGGCGGTTAAAAAGGGCGCCTATGATTTCATATCCAAACCGCCGGATCTGAACCGCCTGTTGATCACTATCAAGAATGCATTGGAAAAAGGCAATCTGGTAACTGAAACCCGGGTACTTAAAAAGAAAATATCAAGGGTACAGGATATGGTTGGAGAATCCGAACCCATAAAAAAGATTATTGATACCATTGATAAAGTAGCACCCACGGATGCGCGGGTGCTGATTACCGGCGAGAACGGCGTTGGTAAAGAACTTGTCGCCCGGTGGATACACGAGAAAAGCGCACGGAATGCCAGTCCGCTGGTAGAAGTCAACTGTGCAGCCATTCCGACAGAGCTGATCGAGTCCGAACTCTTCGGTCATGAGAAAGGCTCTTTTACTTCTGCGGTGAAACAACGGATTGGCAAATTTGAGCAGGCTGATGGCGGCACCCTGTTTCTGGATGAAATCGGCGACATGAGCCTGAGTGCGCAGGCCAAAGTGCTGCGGGCACTTCAGGAGGGAAAGATTACCCGTGTAGGCGCTGACAAGGATATCAACGTCGATGTACGGGTGATTGCTGCCACCAACAAAGACCTCCTGCAGGAAGTGGAACTCAAAAGCTTCAGACTGGATCTTTATCACCGGCTCAGTGTAATTCTGATCCATGTGCCTTCGCTCAATGAACGCCGTGACGATATTCCCATGCTGGTCGATCAGTTTCTGGAA
Source organism: Niabella terrae (assembly GCF_054783135.1). Lineage (NCBI taxonomy): Bacteria > Pseudomonadati > Bacteroidota > Chitinophagia > Chitinophagales > Chitinophagaceae > Niabella > Niabella terrae. The sequence goes on along the minus strand of NZ_BAAGRD010000012.1, from coordinate 1,555 downwards.
CAGATCTGCGTTGATTATGGAATCAACAAAAAAAGCATCGATACGGCTGCTTTGAAAATGCTGCAATCCTATAACTGGACCGGGAATATCCGGGAGCTCCGCAATGTGGTGGAAAGACTGGTGATTTTAAGTGGTAAAACCATTGCCGGTTCGGATGTGGAAAGTTATGTAATTCCTAAATAGGCGCATCCCTGCCAAAAGCAATTGCAGGACGGAGTGTCGGGCTACTTCGTTCCAATGGAAATTAAACTTACAAATCCGCCAGTTCCATTATGAAATCCCCCGCCAAATATATCCTGCTATTATTGCTAACGATCCCATTCCGTCCCGTACTGCAGGCACAGGATATGTTGTCCCGGGTGTTAGCGGCGGAGTTGCAACGGGAATACCAACAACTGCAAGAGGCGGCCCCGAATCTTTATAATAAAACGTGCCGCAAAACCCGAAAGTCTTTAGCTTTTGGGATGTAAGGCACAAGAAAAATTTAGCCTTGTGAAAGAATATATTGACGGACAGTTTCAGGACTTGCTTCTCCAATAGAGCAAACAAAGTAACCATCTGACCAGAAAGCATGCTTTTTCCGTAAGTTCTTTGACAATATGTTTTTGTGCTTTTGCCAAATTGCAATAGTGATTTCCTGCTTTAGCTTTCAAATACTTCAATTTCAAAATCAGATTTGGCAGTAATTGAATGTATAATAGACTTCCTGACATGATCCCAACCACCAATCAGCAGCTTTTTAGGATACTTGCATAAAAATTAGATGGTATTTTAAGCAATGCATTGAATAATTTGTGGAAGTATAACTGCTTATAAGGTTTTTTAACATTATTATTGTGTATTAATAGTTATCTTTAATTATACTTATTGAAAATATAAGTAGTATATTCTATACATTATATATATCAATTGATCCATAATTGAAATTAATACATAAGACATACCGTTTTGCATTGTTGCCGACAAAGCAACAGGAACTGCTTTTGAGTAAGCATTTCGGGTGTGTGCGTTTTGTGTTCAATCACTTTTTGAACGAAAGAATTGAGCAGTATAAGGAAAATAAAAAATCGGATAATTATATTAAACAGTCTGGTGCTTTGACCCAGTTAAAAAAGAAAGAAGCAACTGAATGGTTAAAGGAAGTAAACAGTCAAACATTACAAACCGCCCTGCGAAATTTAGACACCGCCTTTGTGAACTTCTTTAGAGGCAATGCTAAGTTCCCCCGATTTAAAAGTAAACGCAAAAAGAACAGTTTCACAGTTCCGCAATTTGTTGAAGTGAGTAATGGGAAATTGTTTTTCCCAAAATTTAAAGAGGGCATTAAAATCATCGAACATAGAGAATTAAAGGGTGAAGTGAAGCATTGTACTGTATCAAAATCACCAACAGGTAAATACTTTGTATCCATACTTTGTGAAGTGCAGTATCAACCATTGAAGCCAACAAAAAAACAGGTGGGCATTGACTTAGGAATTAAAGATTTTGCTGTTACTTCCGATGGCATAAGGTTTACAAACAACTGTCATTTAAAGAGATATGAAAATCAGTTAGC
>NZ_BAAGRD010000011.1:0-43174 GCF_054783135.1 Niabella terrae | reverse complement strand
CAGAACTGCGGCGAACGATTGCAGGACTTGATGTTTGCTCATTCATTGATATCCTTTTTTGAAAATGAATATCAAATCTAAAAGCATCAAATCAGAAAACAGTGGCCGTCCTCGTTAGAGGTTTACCATATTTTAAGTTCTTTGGGGTTGCTGTTGTAGATGGAATCAATATCCAATGACACATCGGGATAAAACAATCTCACCATACGGATTTTGATGTCGCTGTCTTGTAGAGCCGAGTTTGACCGTCAAAGCTGAAAGCTGGCGAAAAGAGAAAAAACCGACACAAGCATAAGGACTGCCCCCGTAATGATATACGACAAAATGAGAAACATCTTGTAATAAACTTCAGGTGATTATTTATATATAAATGGAATGGCATCCTCAAATGATGGAACAGCTGTACCTAAATGGTCTGTATTTCGGTATACTTTGGTTTTTAGAAGAAAAGGTTCCTGTTCTTTCAAAGTATTCGTCAGCATTCTGAAGAGGTGGTTCGTGTCAGTATCCAATTCACGCTCTCCCATAGTAATATAGAGTTTCTTTGTCTTAAATGCCGTTGGCGGAAAATGCTTTAATTTTTTCTCCAACTCTTCGACGATATAGTTTTTATGGTAACTTATTGAAGGGCTTGCGGATATATAATAATCGAATCCATGGCGCTCATTTCCATTTGAATTGCAATCACGTAAAAGCGAATACAAGGCGAAATAACCACCAAACGAATGCCCCATAATTGCCCGCAAAGTGGTATCTGTACGATAACAGCTATCTATATGTGGGATTAGTTCTTCCGTGATGAAAGAATAAAAAAGGTCTGCTCCGCCACTTGTGGCGAAACTGTCAATAGCCGGCGCCTTAGGGTAAGTATAATCACGGACACGAAGAGAATCCATGAGGTAAGCGTTTTCGTAGCCGACACCCACTACAATAGGGGTTGTCAGTTGGCTGTGCTTATCGCCGTATATGGTGACAGCATCTTTCACATGGTCAAAATAGGCATTCCCATCCAAAAGGAAAAGCACGGGATATCTTTTACTTGTATCATGGTCATAACCCTTTGGCAAATCCACAAATATGTGGAAACGGTCACCGACAGTCTCCGATGAATGCACAAATGCCGGTAATGATTCAACGTCCTCGTCAGGAAGCTCAGGCGCTTCATGATTGACTAATGCAGTCACATGCAGGCAATAATGATGGGGTGGTGTATTCCAGTCTCCTAAACTATTGCGTCTGTAGAAGCTTTTGGAAGAACCTCCCAACTTGACTTCATAGCTGATAGGTTTCTGACTATCCGTAGGTTCAGGTAGAAACTCAAGTGAGGCAATCACATCTCCCGACAGGTGGATACCCTCATTTGCCAAATCGAACCTAAGCCATCCTTTATTAATAGCCTGTCGCTGTATGATGCTTCTTTCCAATAAACGTTCCGTAGGTTCGCCGTCACTGTATCGATAGAAATTTATCCGAAACGTCGCACTGTCATCTCGGGAGGATTCCAGCACGTATAGATTCAAAGCTGTTAGCTTTACAGGGATGTCGCCGAGTTTGATTAATTGGCCGATTTCAAAACTATCATCTGGATTAAACATGCCGTCGGAAAAATGGAGCAAAAGCCCCCTACGTTTGATTCCGAACCAATGTTCTTTGGGGCGTTTTCCCAAAACGACTACTTCTTCCAAAGCCGTACTTTTTTGTTCAAGTTTAATGTTCAACGGGGTGTTTATTTTCAAGTCCTCGAGCGCAAGGTTATATTCAGAGTAGCCCACTAAAGAAAAAGTCAACGTATCCCTGCTATACGATTTCGGAATATCGAGTTCAAAAACACCAGACGGAGAAGTTACTGTTCCTACATTTTTCTTTTTAATCCCGATATTAACATAACTCAAAGGTGTTTTTTCTTCGGAATCCACGACTTGACCTGTAATGCGGAATTGCCCCAAAGCCATATCTGGGAAACTGAGAACAAAAATCGACAGGAGAATAAAGAAATTTTTCACGCTGTAAAAGTGTTCATTTATAACGAAAAACATTTGTTATTTAACAGCTTTTAACCATTGATTTAAAGAAAACAAAAAAAGCAGATGTACTGCTATAACAAATTATCTGAGGCTTTCAGGAAACGGCGGTCTTTCAGCTTCCCGATGCCATACGCTCCCGTAGGTTCTGCATATCCTCGCTCAATTTGTGTTCGACCACTTTGGCGTAAATCTGTGTGGTTCGGATGCTCGTTTGTCCGAGCATCTTGCTCACCGATTCGATAGGTACTCCGTTGCTCAATGTGACCGTCGTGGCAAACGTGTGCCGTGCGATATGGAACGTTAGGTCTGTGCTTATTTCGCATAGCTCTGCAGCACTAGCCTACCCCACCCAAGCAATTCGTTACCCACTGCCAGCATCCTTTAACGGTAAATTCTCTTATAACTAAAAAAATAGTTGTTAAACTAAATAATTAGTTATACCTTGCTTTTTAAATCAGCCATTCATGAAACAATTAACGAAAGCAGAGGAACAGATTATGCTGGTACTATGGGACTACGGGCCCCTGTTCTTAAGGGAAATCGTTGAAGCCATTGCGGAACCCCGACCTCACCAGAACACCGTTGCCACTATTCTCAAGATCCTGGTGGAAAAGCAATTTGTGGAGATCCGGGTATTCGGCCGTCAGCATCAGTATCACCCGGCCATAACCAAGGAAGCCTACTCGGGAAAAACCATCCGGCAGATGGTCAAGGGTTATTTTGAAGGCTCTTTCTCCAATGTGGTCTCTTTTATGGTCAAAGAAAACAACCTGAGCATTGCAGAGCTGGAGGAGTTGCTGGAAAAAGCCAGGAAGCAACAATCCAAAAGATAACACTTAAAATCAAACGCTATGCTTGAATATATGCTTCAAATGACCGCCTGTTCGGCCATACTGTACGGCTACTATCATTTTTTTCTGCGGAACGAAAAATTCCATGCCTACAACCGCTTTTATCTGCTGTCGGCTATGATTATTAGTATCTGCCTGCCCCTGGTAAAAATTCCGGTGCAATGGATCAGCCCGGTGGCGGAATATCCAATGGCCGTTTTCATGAGTACTGCAGAAGCGGTTACCGTAACAGCGGGCAACCAGCAGAGCAGCTACGGAGCCTGGTTACTTTTTGTCTACGGGCTGGTACTGATCCCGCTGCTGATCCGGATTCTATGGGCACTGGCCAGAATCTTCCGCCTGAAGAAAGACGCCCCTGTTGAGCACCTGGAGAATATTCGCCTGATTCAAACCACGGATCCTGATGCGCCTTTCTCCTTTTTCCGCTGGCTGTTCTGGAACCAACGCACAAGGACCGATTCCGCAGAAGGCAGACATATGCTGCGTCATGAATTGTATCATATCCGGCACCGACATAGCGCCGATCTGTTATTCACCGAGGTCCTGTTGGCTGTGTTCTGGTTCAACCCCCTTTTCTATCTCTACCGCCGGGAACTCAAAACCATCCAGGAATTTCTGGCAGACAAACACGCCACCGAAGACGGTGATATTGCCAGCTATGCCGAACTGCTGGTCCTGCAAACCCTGTCAGGTCCCGCCAATCGATTGATCAACCCCTTTTTTCATAACCAGTTAAAAAGAAGAATTACCATGCTATTATCATCAAAAAAATCCAGCTACCAGTGGGTAAGAAAGCTATTGGTACTTCCGGTGGCCGTCACCGTGCTGGCACTGTTCGGATTCCGGTATCAGCAGCAGATCCATCAAATCATTCCGGAAATTAAATCGGCCGTTACCAGTATCTATTCACCCAAAAACGAACCAACCGACAAACCCAATACACCGTCCTTATTAGAAAACCAGCAAAATCAGGACCTTAAAGATACCGTTCCCGGCAAACAGGCTTCCACGCCGGATAAAAATCTACAGGGACATACCTATAAACGACTGAAAGAGGTCACCGTGATCGGATTTGATGAGAGTGGCGCTACAGCATCTGCGTCTTCCCCCAAAATAGATGTGGAAGCTCAGTATCCCGGAGACTGGAGAAAATTTCTGGAAAGAAACCTCGATGGCCAGATAGCAGTAAAAAAAGGAGCTCCGAACGGCTCATACAAGGCAGAAATCCGGTTTATTGTAAACGAAGACGGCAGTCTCTCCGATTTTCAGCCCACCACCCATCAGGGCTATGGTATGGAAGCGGAAGTGATCCGGGTGCTGAAATTATCCGGGCGCTGGAAACGGGGTCTCAGCAATAAAAGCGGGAAAACCGTTGCGGTTAAATCCTATCGGGTTCAACCGGTAACTTTCCATGTAGGGACCAAGACAGCTGTTGCCCATAAAGCCACCCATAGTAATGAGCCGGAAATTTTTACCAAAACAGAATTCGATGCCCGTTATCCGGGCAACTGGAGAAGTTTTCTGGAAAAAAACCTGAATGGTCAGATCTCAGTTGATAACGGTGCCCCTCCCGGTAATTATACCGTTATCATCCAATTTATTGTTGATCTTGAAGGCAATCTTTCCGACATCAAAGCCCTAACCAATGTCGGATACGGTATGGAAGAAGAAGCCGTTCGGGTAATAAAAAAATCAGGTAAATGGAAGCCGGCTATTCAGAATGGCAGAGAAGTAAAGGCTTACCGCAAACAACCAATCACTTATCAGGTAACAGTGGACACTAAATCTGATAAGAAAGCTGGGGATCAGGCAAGTTGATGGATGCGAATCAGCCATCCGCAACTTATAAAATAATATTTTTATTCGGGGTGGCTGGTTCCTTTTTCAACCAATACATATACCCAGGGTTAATGAAGCAGAACCGCTAAAATAGCGTTAGCATCAATGCTGTAAAAACCAAAAATACCAAAAATTAGTAAGCTAAACTATAACTCGTTTAACTATGCTGTTCCCCCCATTCGTCCATTAACTCGAGGATTCTTTTTAACGATTTTCCCAGATCAGTCAATTTATATTCAACTTTTGGTGGGACCTGTTGATAGACGGTTCTGCTAATTAACTGATCCCCTTCCAACTCTTTTAGTTTAGAAATCAACATTCTTTCTGAAATCCCAACCAGCCGCTTTTTGAGTTCATTGTATCTCAGTTTTTGCTCATTCATAAGATAGGACAAAATATTAATCTTCCACCTTCCGCCGATTATAGACATTGTGTTTGCTATTCCACAATGTTCTTTCCAATAGTTTTCATTTATTGTGTTCGTGGAATTTTGCTTTCTTCTTTCCATACTTACTTTTTTGTTAGTACCATACAATAATGTATGTTCTGTCATGATAGCAAGTTATAAAATATATTTACAATAAATATAAATTCATAACAAATGACTACATTAAAAATCGCTATTCATTGGGCAGCGCTTCTTTATTACATTTATGTATTTGGATATGCCTCCTTATTTAAAGTATTTCAAAAGCAATCAATGATGCATAGTATGCTATCATTAGGATTTAACAAAACATGGACGATTATCATTGGTATAGGGGAACTGATAGGAATAATTTTGGTTGTAATAGGTATTTTCAAACCTCCGTGCAAAAATATAGGCATTTTACTGTTATTCCCATTTGCAGTTGGCGCTTTTACAGCACATATGGCTCATAATGAGTATCATCATTATTATAATGCACTTTTGATGTGCCTGCTTACAATCATTCTACTTGCAACAGACAAACAGTTCAAAATAGCAGTTTGAAAACAATCGAACAGAAATATCACCCACTATAAGGCGTTGCGAAAAGCATGACGAAACACTTAATATACCCCCTTTGTACATCCGGACTGCGTTGTTGCTGCTGGCAGCGGTTTCCCGTCTGACTGCATTAGTTGAATCTATTAGCGGAATACAAAGAACCTTTGTGATTCAATGTATGTGATCTGGCCAACATGATATCTTCATATACTTTTACTTTATAGCAGAGAACCAATCTTAACCATTCTTAATGGCCATTGCCAAAATTTAAAAAATTTCATACGCTGTTCAACTGTAAGATAGGTCCATTATAGCTTTTCAGCTTTGACAAATTCAGTGCCGGCAAATTGCAGCAACTATTCAGAAAATAATTATCGTGCTGATCAAAAAATGGATGGATCCGGGAATCGCTTTAAGCCCTGACTTACCCGTACATGAGTGTTAACAAGTACCTGATGGTTAGCTCAGAGGAAATTATCAGCCAGCAATAGAATATACGGGCAAAATGCTGTATTTTTACAATCTCACTTATCGGAGGCAAAATCAGGTAGTTGGCGCTAAACAAAACCTCCAGTTAATAATTTTAATCTCCTTGTTTACATAGACTGGGGTCCTTTTAAGTTCCGATCTGCACACCATCCTATCAGGTCATCAGGGAATGAAAATATTATTAAATACAATATATGATTGAAGTAGCCAGAAATAAAACGCAGCATACATATAAAGCCTATTCCCTGCATAATTTCAGACAGATCCCGCAATTAAGCGGTTTACCCGAAGCGCTATTGCAGGACATTGAAATCGTTGGGCATGTCCTGCCATTCAAAACAAATAATTATGTAGTAAATGAATTGATCAATTGGGAAAATGTGCCCAATGACCCCATTTTTATTCTCACATTTCCGCAAAAAGACATGCTTCTGGAACAGCATTACAAAAAAATGAAGTCCGTGCTTCAAAGTGGTGCAACAAAAGAAGACATAAAGAAAACGGCCAATGAGATCAGGGCGGTTTTAAATCCGCATCCTGCGGGACAATTGGAACATAATGTGCCGCTTTTGGATGGACAAAAACTCACCGGAATCCAACATAAATACAGGGAAACTGTGTTGTTCTTCCCCGGACAGGGACAAACCTGCCATGCTTATTGCAGCTTCTGTTTTCGGTGGCCACAGTTTGTGGGGATCGATGAATGGAAATTTGCCATGAAGGAAACGGAACTACTGATCCAGTACCTGAAAGAACATCCGGAAGTCACTGATCTGTTGTTTACCGGTGGAGATCCAATGATCATGAAAAACAAAATCTTCGCCACCTATATTGATGCCGTTTTGGAAGCCGACATTCCTAACTTAAAAACCATTCGTATTGGCACAAAAGCATTGGGCTACTGGCCATATAAGTTTCTAACTGATGATGACGCAACGGATACCCTGAAAACATTTGAACGTATTGTACAAAAGGGAATCAACCTCTCGATAATGGCGCATTTTAATCATTACCGGGAAATGGAAACAGAAGCTGTCAAAGCTGCCATTAAACGGGCTTTGAGTACAGGCGCACAAATACGCACCCAATCCCCGATCATGCGTCACATCAACGACAATGTAAATGTATGGAGTAAAATGTGGCGTAAGCAGGTAGACATGGGATGTATACCCTATTATATGTTCGTAGCTAGAGATACAGGAGCTCAGCATTATTTTTCGATTTCACTGGTTAAGGCATGGGAAATATTCCGAAAAGCTTATAGCCGTGTCAGCGGGGTCTGCAGAACCGTCCGCGGCCCCAGTATGAGTGCAGGACCGGGAAAGATACAAATGCTGGGTGTGTCTGATGCCGGCAATGAAAAAATAATGACCTTCCGGTTTCTACAGGGAAGAGACCCTGATTGGGCCGCCCGCCCCTTTTTTGCAAAATACAATCCTGATGCCGTTTGGTTGGACGAACTGGAACCCGCTTTCGAAACTGACAAATTTTTCTTTGAAAAGTAGCCGATCAACCGGTTTGTTGCTTGCATTTTGCAAAAACTCATTTTGTCATTATTTATTTAGTTGAGAATTTGGCTTGCGCTGGCAGCTCTACTGCTGCCGTCTCCCCCATTTAAATGTTGCAACGGCTACCGATTCGCTTTTCAGAACTATCGGAAGCCCTGAATCTCCTCAATCAGCAAAGCCTACCCGTTTGCACCCAACACATAATCCGGAAATTATTAATGCACTATCTACTGGCTAATGCAATATAAAAATCAGGGGATTATTTAATCTAAATATTTTAAAAATAATATAGCTAGGCTGTAAGTTTTTTCAGATTTCGACTACCTATAATAAAATAGTAGGAATATGAAAAAATACATAACAAAGATTTTCATGGATCTGTTGGTCCGCTCTCAACATAGCTCCGCTCAAATCTTTGATGATGAATTTGTATGCAAAACTTGAAAAAGTCCAGTACTCGAAATTTATAGTGCATCCTATTTTGAGTTTTCTGGTAAGAAAGTAAGTATAAAAATCAGTTTTCAAAAGAACTCCAATGGCCAAATAACTGGGCTCGTAGCTCAATGGAGAGGTCAAGTCCTTATATTTAATAAAAAATAAAAATGGATGAATCTCAATTTTTAAGTCTTATTAAAGAGCATCAAGGCATAATTTACAAAATATGTCAATTATACCGTGATCGGAAGGAGGATCGTGAAGATCTCTTTCAAGAGATTACATTCCAACTTTGGAAATCCCGCCAAAGTTTTAAGAACGACTCAAAAATAAGTACCTGGTTATATCGCATCGCGTTGAATACGGCAATTGCTGCTTTTCGAAAAAAGCGGCATCCTGTAGAATATAAATCCCAATTGCCGGATTTACCAGAAGAAACACCGAACGAAGATTTAGCTCTGCGACAAGAGCGTCTGTTTGAGGCATTAAAAAAACTTAGTGATAGTGATAAGGCCATTGTAACAATGTACCTTGAAGATTTAAGCTATCAGCAAATAGCTGAAATAGTGGGGATCAGTGAAAACTATGTAGGCGTTAAATTAAACAGAATAAAAACAAAAATTCAGAAAAAAATAATTTGACAAAATGGAATTAAACGAATTAAAATCAATCTGGGCGACTGTAAATACGCCAACGATATCAGCTTTCGAAATTCAAAATATGCTTTCAGAAAATAAACATCCCGTCCTGAAATCATTAAAAAAGCAATTTATAATTGAAATCCTTGGTTGGCTGATTTTTATCGCCTTCTATTATTCTATGCTTGACGGCGACAAAAAGCCATTCTGGGTCAATATCCTGCTTGTTTGCTCCATCCTATTGCCCTTGGTTCATAACCTATTAGGTTATCGCTTGTCAAAAAACCTGGTGTATGGTAGCAGCATCTATGAATCGCTCAAAAATTACCAGGCTAAATTTAAAACTTATGCCTTCGTCTCCATCATTTCAAGACAAGTCTATTTAATAGGACTTCTCTTATTCCTAACAAGCGGTATCCATTGGGAGTACGGAAAATTCCTGTCTGTGATTTTCATTGTCTCGTTTTTCCTACTTCAGTTATTTGTGATGCTTATGATTTGGAGAAAACGACTTAAAAGTCTTGAGAGAACGATAGCAACATTCCATTAATTTTAATGGCAGCAAGATCTGAAATTTACACATACATAGGGTTTACTGCAAATACCGATTTATATATGATAAGGAAACAAAATGAGATTGCCTTAATATTTAAATTTCATGTGTCTAGTGTTTGATGTGAATTTTATGTTTTTCAGCGTAAGGTAGTACGTAACTGTCCAATTTATCCAAGCGTATCTGCAATGCCGTATCATGTTTTTCAAATAAGGTAGCAACGGCCATTTCGATGGTATCAGCAGGTTGATTTTCGTCAATCATAGCTGCAACAGCGAGATAATCTTTTTCAACAACTGTCCTGGCATATCGATAGGCTTCCAGGGAAGCATCTATTATCGGCTTAGTTTCCGTATCAAAGGGGAGTTTTTCCACCTTCTTCAAAGACTCATTAAGTGGATCCAGCACCATTTGAGTGACGTACTCTACCGCCGTTCCCTTTGTTGGTGCTTCGTTCCTGATAATGGTAATATTTTCTTTTAACTTCACTGCCATCAGATTTTCGAAAAAACTGGGCGAGTAATGTGCTGTTATATTGTTGATATTTAACCAGGTTTGCGCAACCACTTTCCGGGGTGTGGGGCCGGAACAGGAACCAATGCCTATCACCAGAAGAACAAGAAAAATAAAATTGGTCACTTTCATATGCTAATATTTTAGTTATCAAACTGGCGCCCATCTTGGAGAAACCAGGGTTTGCCTCCGCACTTAATTTTTAAATTAATCCCGGCAGATTTACATTCTATTATTAATTTATTGCTTTTTTTCCTGAAAGGAAATCTCTGTCAACCCGTCTTCAGAAGTGAATGTTTTATTATAAGCACTCAGCTCTTTCGCCTGCACTTTGACGGTCTCTGGTTCAAAATCAGTACTGTTCATCTGTTCCAGGGGTTTGGCAGTTTTGCTCATTTCTGAACTTTTGGCTATCTGATAAGTATCTCCGTCAATTTTTACGACCTTAAAACAGCCAAAAGCTCCTTCCATTCCGATTGGATTTTGCCTTTCTTTGTATACTTCAATGCGCCCCAGATAAATATCACCGACTTTTACCATCGCCGCATCAGCCTGCCTTTGCTCAAACTGCTTTTTTCGCTGAGGTCCGCTAACCGTCCCGTCATAGACCAGGTACCCCAATAATGCGCATGCGCCCAAAAAGAAAATCCATCCAAAGACGGTGAGTTTAAAAACCCTTTTTTGCGGGGGAATTTGTGCCAGCTCACTTTGAGCGAAACCTTTCATCTCTTCCGTCCATTTGCGTTTAGGAACTACCTTTCGGTTATTCGCATCTAAAAATTGAGGAATCACCCTTTTATGCTTACTTACCCAAAATGCTGTTCTTCCTTCCACTTGAAAGAGATTCAGCACCATCGGCTTGTCCGGATTACTCGGGTTGATCAGATGGCGGGCATCCAATTGCTTAATACTGAGATTGGTTATTCTAATCCACATGGTTGATTACTTTTGAATTTTAAATTTGAGTGATTTGTCTGTTCTTGAACGGTACTTTTTCTCCTGTTATAAATCTACCGGGCCACGCGCTTCGTCAATTAATTTCCATTTTAGTGCCTCCTCCCCTGCGTTTTCATAAGTTGCTACGGCCTTGATCATCAGCACCCCCGTATTTATTCTATAACGTTTTTTCTGAACATCAACATGCCGGTTTGCGGATTAAAATACCGGTGGTAGACTTTGCTTGCTGTGAACTTATGTATTACCGAGTAGGCTTTCGCTTCTACTTTTATCAAAACAAATTCCCTGTTTTCAGCTCTTTTATTTTCGAAATCTTCCTTGTCTGGAGGCAGGTCATAGTACTCCGCCAGGTACAGGTTGGGGCTGTTTTCCAGGGCTTTGATATCTACAAACAATCCTTCAGGGATAATCGGCGCACCGGAGAAGTCGTAAAGGCCGAAGTATATTGCTGTTTTTTTGTTGTTTCCATTTTCCCTTTTTGTAATAATGTTATCATTGTCCCCGACCCGTATGGTTTGATACAGCGGCGGAAGAATTTCTTTACCCTGCCAATTGTCGAATCCATACTTATACCAGGTACGGTCCAAAACGGTATCCTGGTGGATCGTTCGAAATACAAGGCCTGAACGGACAACTTTCTCGGGCCATTTACGGGTAAGATCAATGAATTTTTCGCCTTTCATGGTGTACAATACCCCTGATTGTTCATTACCCGCCATTATACCAAAGAATAAAAAAACGGATCTGCTTTCATCCTTATATACAGCGGCAAAGTTTTCTTTCAAATATGACGGCATCCCTTCAGGGGGCCCGTCAATGGCGGCACCGAACCAACGAAGAATATCAAACTGAGGCTCCAAAATAATTTTGTCGCCTTTTTTTACGCCTAATTTTCCGTCCTGCCCTTGAATTTTTTCGTATCCCCTTTTGGTCAAAAATTGATTTAATTTGGCTTCGGAACGGATTAGATTGTCGGATCTTAGTTCAGATCCTGACACAACAGGCTGCTCCATTGCGGAATCGAGTATCTGCTGTATAATCCTTTTTTTGGTCTTAAGCGGTGCGTCCTGGTGAGATTCGAGCCAATGGTCGATAGTGTCCAGCTCATTACTGTTAAAAGCATCCTGAAACGAACTGGCGTATTTTGACCCGACGATATTAAATTGCCCATCGTAAATATCCTGACGGCCTTTTTCAGGCGAAAACCGGCTGGCATCTGCCGTAAACTGTTGGTAAAAACTACCCTGGGTACTGTCAATTTCACGATAAGTCGTGTAAAATGGGATGTTTTTGTAAAGTTGGGGGCTGCCCAAAATTAAAAATCCATCAAGCCGAATTAAGTGAGTGTATTGATGAGGCAGTATTTCATTACCATTCGCATCGATCATACCCGCAAAAAAACTACTGTCCCGGGAAATAAAATACAACATATCGTCCAGTTCATAGGGTATTAAATCGTAATACCGGGTCGGTATCACCAATCTGCCCTGCCGGTCTACTACCCCGTACCACTTACCAAGTTTTACAATGGCCCGGTTTCTTTTAAAGTCCCCGGCATAATCGAACTTAAAGGGGATCACCACTTCGTTATCGCGGCTAATATAGCCCCAGCTACCATTCTCGCTTACAGCAGCCAGGTCTTCAGCAAAAGATCTGGCATTATCATATTCAGCAGGTATGTTCGCCGCCAAGACCCTGGTGTTGATAAATCCGTAACTGATTCTGAAGTCTTTTTCAATCTTAGCCCCCCTGCCGATGGCATTTTGCGCCTTTGCGGCGGAAAAAAACATCATTACCAAAAATAATAGCAACAGCTTCATTCAAAAATCTTTATTTTTTGACAGAATCGAACCTGCCTGCTGAAAATCTTCCTATTGATTTTAGTGACATCCCTTAAAAATTGAATTTCTTTTCGAAGAATTTTCCGATCAGCGGCACTGGTTTCAGCACTTCGTTACTGGCCGCTATTATTCCGAAAATGAGCAGGAGCAACGGAACTATCCCTACCAAAATGACCATCCCTCCCAAAGAAGGTGCCATTAGGATGATCATGCTCAGCACAATATTCAGGACAAGGGCAAAAATGATTACCCCCAGGGCTTGCCCAAGATGGTAGGAGGCCAGTTCATTTTTGGGATTGCTTTTTTTATGCTGCAGGTAGGCAACAATCCAACCGATAAGGGTAATATACGAGACAATGGCAATGGATTTCGCATTCATAATGTTTGAATTTTAGTACGTGATAATTAATGGTTCGGAATAATAAACCAGATGGACAAAACTAGCTTTTTGCCGCTTCCCGGAAGCATTTCCGGCAACTATCAAGCGTCTACAAGTTTTAAAAAACGTCTACAAATCAACTACAAAACAGAACATATGCCCTAAATTCACCCCTATGAATACCAGATTTGTAGTCAGTTTTATATTTTCCTGCTTTATCCTGATTGAGGGACTACAGGCGCAATCAGTAATGATAGATTCCCTGGATGCCATTATCAACAACCCCGCTGCTGCAAACATCGAAAAGATAAAAGCCCTCTGTAAAAGGGCAAAAATTTCAGCGGTCAATAAAAGCTTTGACCAGGCATTGCAGTGGATAACCCTGTCTAAAAACTTGCACCAAAAAGAAGGTGACCACAGCCAGGGAGTATTGATTTATACTACTTTAGCTTCAATTTATACCCTGCAGGACAGTCTGAATCTTGCCTATCAGGCAGTAGACAGTGCCCAGTGGTTTGCGGCAGGATCAGAGGACAAACTGACCAAAGGAAGGGCATTGAACAGCAAAGGATGGCTGGAAATGATGGTGGAAAATACAGATAAGGCCTATGAATACTGGTTGCAAGCCCTGCAGCTGCTGGAAGGGTTACATGACAAGGAAGCAGCTACTTTAAGAAGTAGCATTTATCATCATCTGGCTGCAGCTGAAGGATATTGGAAAAATCAGGAGAAACAGTGGACATTTACAAAACGCTGTCTTGACGAAGCAGTTAAAAGTAAAGATGCTGACGCAATTTCAAATGCCTATCTGAGCATGGGGGTCAGTTTCCTGTATCGTTACCGAAAGGATACTTCTCAAAGGACTTTGTTGGATTCCTCAAAATATTACACCAAAAAAGTACTTGTTTTTTCAGAAGCTCATAAAAAACAACTTACCTTACCTGGAACAATCGGAATAGCTTCTTTAAACCTGGCAAATTTATATTATGAATTTTACCCCTTATCTTATAAAGATTCTGCCGAACAGTACCTCAGTCAGGCCTTGAAAGTGGGTAGAGAGACTAAAAACACCCAGATCATTGGCAATAGTTACGGGATTTTAAGCGGATATGCACTTAAGGAGAATAATTTTAAGGATGCGGAAATCTTATTGTCAAAGGCCTTGGCAGAGATCATTTCAAGCCCCACCAAAGACACCAGAACGCAATCGCGCCTCCTACATATGCAAGCCCAGGTGGCCGAAAAACAAAACAATACCCGCCAAGCCCTTGACTATTACAAACAATATATAGCGTTGGATAAAAAACTATTTGATGAGGAAAAATTTACCATAACCCAAAAATTGGAAGCCCGGTACCAGGCTAATAAAAAGGAGCTTGCACTTTCATCTGCCCGGCAAGAAACCGCATTCACAAAAAAACTGAACCGTTATTATTTGACGCTGCTCATTGTTGGCGGTTTAGCCCTGTACTTTCTGTTCCGTTCGTACCACTTTAAATTAAAAACCTCCCGACAGGAACAACTCTTGCTCGTTGGGCAAAAAAATGAAGCTAAACTTCATGCCGATCTGAAGCACAAAGAAAGCGCCCGCCTGCAGGCTGAGCGAAAACTGATGCAGGAGCGCCTGGACCGACTTGAAAAAGAACTATTGGCAGGTACCTTGCAGGTCGAGGAGAAAAACAAACTTCTGCAAAGCTTTAAGGATAAACTCGAAAACCTGGACAGCAATAACCCCTTATACCGACAGTTCAATCGCCTTTTCTACAGAAACCATGAGGTAGACCGGGACTACCAAGACATCAAGATCGAATTTGCCGAAATACGGCCCGAGTTCATTGCCGGACTTCAGCAAAGAGCAGAAAACAAGCTGACCCGCCTCGATCTGAAATACTGTTCCTATATTTTAATGGGACTTACCAGCAAAGAAATAGCCAATAAGCTGAACGTTGAACCCAAAAGCATCAGGATGGCACGCTACCGCATCAAACAAAAACTAAAACTGCAAAAAGACGATAATCTTGATCAATTTATCAGCGACCTGAGCACAAGATCAAATACCTGAGCATCACCTTCTAACCTGATGAGAAAAGACGCAACAACGATTTGGCAGTTACTATATATCAGGTATATCGATTCAGGATTTTGATCGCATCGGTTATGGGTGGGTTAAAAGGAAGGCATAATTGCGCCCGCTAAAGCTATTTACTATTTGCGGCAACCATCTGAACGCTTTAAAGACGGATCACCTACCCTATTAACTGCGCTCCCTATAAACCTTGCTATTAGTGAAATACCACCCTATGCGGTTATTTTGAACCCATCATGCTATCAGTTTAATTTTCTAACGGCTTTACCCCGCCTCCAACTCCAGGGTCATCAGGTTACCGCGCAATAACCCGTAAATACCGTTTACTAGGTTTTTGTCATATTCCGACCGCAGGGAGCCTATTTTTACTTGCAGGCACCAAAAAGAAAAAACCTGAAAAACAAGCACCGGCAGTGCCCCATAACCCTACCTGTCTGTAACATAATTATTTTATAACTGACTTAAAAATTACAATATGAAAAACACGCTTCTTCTCATCGCTGGAATTTCAGGGCTGCTATTCCTGTTTAATTCCTGTGAAAAGGACCAAACATCGGTTACGCCTGAAGATCGGAAAGGCCAGTGTGAATCAGCTATTGCGACCATTGGTCAGTTTTTGCAACTCAGTAGCCAGCCCCGCGAACTGAAGGCCGCTTATATGTACCTGAAGCTGGCAGATATACCGGGAGAATCAGCCGATAAAGACCATAAAGACTGGATTGATCTAATTTCAGTCTCCGTTAGTAATCAGGTCAATATCATGGGCCAGCCGGGTACAGCCACCCAGGGCGGCTCCTTGGTTCAGGACTTCAAATTTTCTAAACTACAGGATAAAGCCTCTACCGCCTTGAAAGATGCCCGGTCTTCCGGCAGGACAATACCGAAAGCCCTATTGTCCATTCGCAAGAATGCCGGTTCACAGCAGGCCTATCTGCAGGTAGAACTGCGGAATGTACAAATCACCTCCTATCAGATCGGCGGTTCCGGATCGGATGAATCCTCCATGGAAACAGCATCGCTCAATTTCGAAGAAATTAAAGTAATCAAACAATGAAAAATCGTCATGCAATACCCTTAATCCTGTATGCGGGGTTGATGATACTTTTAGATTCCGGATGCAGTAAGAATGCAAGCGTAAACTCAAACAACAAAGCCTTACCTGAAAATAAATTGCTCAGTAAAGTATTTGTAAATCAAAAACTGACCAGTGAAATTCAATATAGTGAGGCTAAAATAATAAAATCTATCAACCAATACGAGGAGGGTCAATTTGAAGGTTCCGAGACCTGGGAATATGATAGTGATGGTATGTTATCGCAAAAATGGTTCGTAGACGCCAATGGAGATTTTCAGGTGGTCTGGGCCTATGAATACAGCGATGACGGGAAATTGAGTCGATGGCTGGTGTATAAAAACCTGTTTGATGATCCGACCTACGGCTCCAGTTTCGAATATGATGCGGAGGGAAGACTTGCAGCCCGCTACTATTATTCTCCGGATGAACCTGATAAAATCCATTCTTATATAACCCAAGATTATGATTCTTATGGAAACCTGCTTGCCATTAAAGGATATATGATCCAGGAAGACGCCTCTGTATATCAATATTTAGAACAAAATTTCCAATACCAGGAACCTAAAAGAATCGCATCAATACGCAAAGCTCTCGGCGATTATTTATCCATGAATCTCATGCAGCTCAATTCGAGTACAACATACCATAATTACGATGCAAACGGCGCTCTTATTTCGGCTTATAAAACAAAGACCAAACTCGAATTCAGCGATGATGGCTTGCCGGCCACATCTAACATAGAGGTTGAACAAATTGTCCCGCAGGCCCCAACAAAAACAGCAACCGTATCCTACGAATACATCGAATTCTAATAAAAAAAAATCATGGACTATGAAAGAGTTAAAATTGATTTTTGCCCTGATTTTTCTGACCGTTTTGACCGCCTGCAGAAAGGAAGGAATCCAGGAAAATAACGACAGCCCTGAAATTATCTACTCAGACTGGATACCTGCCAACTGGAATCTTCAAAACGCTGCCTCAAGCAAGCAAATGGGCATTCAAGATGCGCGTATCACCGAAGCATTTTTAGAAAATGCAGTCATACTGTTTTATGTACGTACCACACCCAATTATTTAACGGACAATGTAAGTACCATACGTTCAATACCCTATACAAGCATCTCAGCGGTCTATTATTTTGAGGCCTCACCAGTTGCACCCCAGATAAGATTTCGTGCGTACGGAGAGCCGGGCAGTACTATTTCAGTAGCATGGATCCAGGATGTTCGTTACGTACTCATTCCTGACGGCGTCCCCTTACAAAGCTTGAACCTGGGCAACTACCAGGAATTACAGGAAAGGTTTGGTATAAAACCATAAAATGAGCATTTTCCATACCACCTATAAACCGTAAAACTATTTCAAATAAAAATCAAATGAATACAAAATTAAAATTTCTCTTCATCATATTACCCGGCGCTCTGTTGATTATGTCCTGTGATAAAAGCCAACTGCCGACACCCCAATCCAATTGCCAGATAATAGGACTAAAATCAGTAAAAGAGCATGGGCAACCAAGCATTACACGAATCCACTACAATGATGATGGCAGTTTAGATTCAGCAAACTTTACCTACGACTTTGCAGGTTATACCAGCCAAGCCAGCTGGAGTTATGAGCCCGGCAGGATTATTCAAATCTGGCAGAACGATAACAAAATTGTAAACAAAAAGCAGATTGCGCTTGATGCAAAGGGTAAGCCAATAAAAATGGTCATAGATTTCTACGATAACAACGGCGTGATTTACCATACAAATGAGGTCCTATTTGCGTATAACGGGCAAGGGCAACTTATAAAAAGCACGCTTAAAAATGGTGACAACCCGGAGACTGCGACCTTATATTCCTGGACGGGAACCAATATGACAAAAGCCGTCGGTGAAAACGATACCGAAACCTATACCTACTATACTGATCTGCCACCGCAGCAGTTAGATTACAGGAGCCTGGTAGAGACCCTGCACAATGGTGTAGAATTCTACAGCAATCAACACCTGCTTAAATCATGGACCAGTACTGCAAACGGCTTTGTGAGAACTTACGATTACCAGTTTGACCCGGATGGAAAGATGAACAAATACATTATGAAAGAGACAAAAAACGGCAATACTGAAAATACCGAAGTTTCTCTTGAATATTTATGTCAAAAATAAATGATACACCAACGCTTAATACCTTATTTAAAATACGACATAATTACCGAAATGTCCAGGATAGATCTGAAAAACAGATTGCAGGAAAATATGGCTCCCTTAGCGCACCGACGGAAACCAATCAGGGGTGAAATGCGAAAAAATTATGTCGGTAAAATATCGTTGGCGGGCGACAGGTTTGTGATGATGCGCTTACCCGCCTTCGGCAGTAACAATAGATCTACGAGATTAAAGACAATGATTCCGGTTATCAAGGGCCACATCAGAGAGCGACTGGGGACAACCCTGATACAGATTTGCATCAAACCTCCCGCGCTGGTGCTGGTATTGGCGGCCGTATTCTTCGGTCCTTTAGGAACTGGCTGTATCGCAATTGCAGTGCTAGTTATCACGCGCTACCGGCAAAACCCGGAACTGGATTTGCCTTCTGCCCTGATTTTACCCTTCCTGCTGTTTGTCATTGGATACGTGCTGCTTTTGGTGCGATTTCGGCAGGAATGCCAAACAGACCGCTCCTTTCTGGAAAAAATTTTGAATTCAGGTAATTTAACAAACGCTCATAACTAAAAACTTAAAATCATGAAAACACTTGCCGATTATGTGGTGATCCGCGATAGTCCGTTCGAAATCGGAACCGGCAATCCCGCCCAACCGCACATCTTTGAATTCGAATTACCCGGAGATTATGTTAAAGGCAGAAATATTGCTAAACCGGTGTTGCAGTTTATCATTCGCGGGTTCCTGGATGATGATTACAGCTTTCAGATCGGATTTAATGACTTGCAGGAGCTGCAGAGTAAATCCGAAGTCCGGTACACTTTCAAGGATGTATCCAAGTCCAGGCTATTTACGATGCATGAAGCAATTGATGGTATCAAACTGGTACCCGGGAAAAACCGGGTATATTTCCGTGCGGTCAGCGGTAAACTGGGCTTTTCCGATGTTATTCTTTGGTTTCAGAGAAAAATAGACTAAAGCAATCTGGGTTCGGGAGAGGTCGGGATCAGCGGAAATCATCCACTCTTCCCGGCCCTGCCTCCTATTTTAACCAGGAGGATACCCCAAAAAGGTGATGGCGTCCAGTCCGGTGATTGCTTATAAAAATCCGGACAATAATCTACTTTTACCTAAACCGGTGTTTTTGATTGTAAAGCGTAGGCATATATGGATCACCGGGCTATATTTAGCTGTGCTGGCTGCCGGACAAATGACCCGGGCGCAAGACCTTTCATTTTTGCATCTCAATAGAAATCAGGGGCTTACTAATAACCGCGCCAACAGCGTCTTAACCGATAATAATGGCGTCCTGTGGGTCGGCACCGTCCACGGACTGAACAGTTATGACGGTAACAGGGTAATAAACTACTACCGCCGGGATTACCCTGGTTTGGCTAGTGATGGGATTGTGAGGATGGTTTGCGACACAAAAAACAGGATATGGATACAATGTGGCACCGGCCGACTTAGCCTGCTGGATGCCAACAGACAATTTCACGAAATCATTATTTGGGAAAAAGGCAATAAAGTGCCGGTGGATTACCTCCTGCCCCTTAAAGAAAAAATAATGTTTCTGAGTAAGGGCCGCCTGTACCAGCTGTTTGAGACAGATTCACTGTGTTTTAGCCAGGTCCAGGCACCGGTGAATCCCCTGTTGCAGCATCTATTCAAAAGGATTAATCCCTGGGACAAAAACCGGTTGGTATTCAGTGGAGATAACCTCTTATTCTTATGGGACAGTAAAACCCTAAAAACCACTAAACCCATGTCCGTTCCATTGATCACTGCCGCCGTAAAATATGGTGAGGATACAGCACTCATTACCACCGCAGGAATAAATAGCCTTTGCCTGATCAACCTGCGCTCCGGCCAGCTCATTGAAGATTATTCCGGTGTGAAAGATCAATATGGAGAGCAGCTGCATAAATCTCCACGAAGTATTTATCATTTAACAGATTCAAAGTTTATACTCAGTTCTGCGACAGCTGGCGTCTATATATTTGACGCTGCAACTAAAACACTGAGACGTTACCGCCATAATCCCATTGATCCCCATACCATCGCCAGTAATTCAACCGCCTATATTTTTGCTGATTCCCGGGGATTCTTCTTTATCACCACCCATGTATCCGGCCTGGATTATTTCAGGATCAATTCGAATAAGGTTCATGTAAAACCGGCCTTTCAGGATAAAATAACCGGTCGGATCTATGATGGATACATTGCAGGTATCGCTGAAGATTCAAAAGGCAATTTTTGGATGGCCGGACCAAATATTCTAATCGCATGGAACCGGCACACTGATGAAACGACTTTCCATTATCCAAAAACCCAGGGTCAAATCCGAACCCTTTCCGTGGATCAGCAGGACAGAATCTGGCTTGGCAGTTCAAAGGGCGTGTCCGTTTATGATGCCGGCCTAAAGCTGGTAAAGCGACCCTCAGCAGCTGATGGGTTTGCCCTGAAGGACGATGTCATCAATAATATTTCAATTGCGCCAGATGGCAGGATTTGGTTATGTACTTCAAATGGGATCCGTTTTATGGATCCCCGGAGCTTTAAGGTAAGGTTTCCCGAAGCCGGCTCCATACTGAACACCGTAAATAGGAAAAACTGCACAACCCTGTTCTTTGGCGCCGATTCGGTGGTATGGATCGGCACCTGGGAAGGCGCTTATAAGCTGGACACTGCATTGGGAGCTGTTTCTGCTTACTCCGTCCAGAACGGACTGCTTCATAATCATATTATCGGGTTTGCGACCGACCATTTGAATAATTTTTACATTGCTACCCGTTTAGGCTTTCATATATTGGGGCCGGGAACCGGCCTTCTTGCACAAAAAAGCATCCACAATAACTGGCCCATTGATTGTTATTCGATGCTTAAGGATCAGCTGGGGAATATCTGGTTGGCCAATAGAGACTATCTGGCAACCTATCTACCCGCCTCCCAAAAATTCAAAGTATATGACAGCCGCTCGGGAATCAACAGTTCCGGATTTTATTTTTTCTCGGCCCTTACAGCCAGAGAGGGTACCCTGGTTTTTGGTTCAAATCAGGGAATCAGCTATTTTAAGCCGCAAAATATACGGATACCAGACCTGCCCCTGACGGTATTGATCCAGGGCATGGAAACCGCCGGCCGTTTTTTTCCCATTGCCCGGGGTAGGGAAACGGAGATCCCATTTCGGACCAACTCCGTGAACTTTTCTTTTTCAGCCGTTAATCTGTTAAAAAGCGATCCTGTCTACTACCAATACATGCTGGAGGGGGCAGATAGAAACTGGATAAAAACGACCTCGTCCCAGCAAGTGAACTATAACGGGCTGGCACCCGGCAAATACCGGTTCCGGGTTAAAGCCAGCAGTGATAACCAGCATTGGACTGAAGCTTCCCTACCGATGGCCTTTAGTATCAAAGCCCCCTGGTGGCAAAACCTCTGGTTTATTATGGCTTCCTCCTTATTAGGTTTGATTGTCGTCGGCATTTTTATCCGGCAACGGAACCGAAAAACCCATCGGCGGCAGGAGCAGTTGGAAACTGAAAGGGCGATCAACTACCTTTCCTCTTCTCTGCACGAACAAAAAACGGTAGATGATATACTTTGGGATGTGGCAAAAAACTGTATTGGTCGTCTGAATTTCGAAGACTGCGTTATTTATCTGACGGACGAAAGCAGAAATGTATTGGTGCAAAAAGCCGCCTGGGGGCCCAAATCCGAGGAGGGCAAAAGGATCATTGCGCCACTGGAAATTCCCGTAGGAGAAGGAATTGTTGGCAGCGTGGCCCAGCATGGTAAGCCCGAGATTATCGGCGACACGACTAGGGACAAACGCTATATTGTAGATGATGAAAGGCGCCTGTCGGAAATTGCCGTACCGATTATTTACAAGCAAAAAGTATTGGGTGTCATTGACAGCGAACATTCCAGAAAGAACTTCTTTACCGGAAGACAGCTTTCCATTCTTAGTACAGTCGCTTCGGTTTGCGCCCAAAAAATCACACGTCTGTGGGCGGAAGAAGCGTCACGTAAGGCTCAATTCGAAATTTTAAAGCAGGAAAGAAAAACAATTGAGGCCCAACTAAAGAGCCTGCGTCTTCAGATGAACCCGCACTTTCTTTTTAATTCTTTAAACGCAATACAGCAACTAATTTTGTCAGGAGAAGACACTGCGGCCACCAGATACCTGTCTAAATTTTCTCGGATGCTCAGACTGGTATTATTACATAGCGACAGAGAAACCGTTACCCTCAAAGAGGAGCTCGAGACCCTGGAATTGTATATAGCGCTCGAAGCACTGCGGTTTAAAGAGTCTTTCGGGTACAGGATTCAATGTGATAGCAACATTGATGCAGATGAAATTAACATCCCTGCAATGTTAATTCAGCCATTTGCAGAAAATGCAATCTGGCATGGGCTAATGCACAAAAAAGAAGACCGCCTGTTACAAATCTATATTTCGGAATACGGAGAAGACCGACTGTCCTGTTGCATTGAAGACAATGGCATTGGTCGAAACGCAGCCGGAAAACTAAATAATGTGCCACATGCAGGCAAGGGCATTTCGGTGGCGGAAGAACGGCTTAACACTTATAATGCCCATCAGGAGTTAAAGAGTAACGTAACCATCGAAGATCTGAAACATACAGATGGTACACCCTGCGGCACCAGGGTCACCCTGATTTTACCTTTATTGTAAAATTATGATCACCGCACTATTAATAGATGATGAAGAAAGGGCCACAGACTCCCTTCGGCTAATGATTGACAAATTTATTCCGGAAATAAACCAGGTCCGGGTATGCAATGATGCCGTAAAAGCAGTCACGCTTATCCATAAAATACATCCCGATCTCATTTTCCTTGATATACGAATGCCCTACCTTTCAGGTTTTGAGCTACTGGATCGTATTCCCAAAAAAAACTTCAAGGTAATATTTACCACAGCTTATGATGAATATGCAATTAAGTCTATCAAGTTCAGTGCATTTGATTATTTACTTAAACCTATCGATGCCGAAGAATTAATTCTCGCTGTTAAACGCTTTCTCCAAACCAAAGATGATAATTTCCAGCAACAGGAGCTTTTCAAAAATATTTCAGTTAATATGCAGTCTCCGAATCGTCAACAATACCGACTGGCACTGCCTTCAAGACAAGGGGTTCATTTTCTTTTTCCCTCAGAAATTATCCGCTGCGTAGCAGAAGGTAATTATACCCGGTTCTACACGATTCACAACAAACAGCATCTGATTTCCAGGACCCTGGGAGAATACGAGGAAT
Source organism: Niabella terrae (assembly GCF_054783135.1). Taxonomy (NCBI): domain Bacteria; kingdom Pseudomonadati; phylum Bacteroidota; class Chitinophagia; order Chitinophagales; family Chitinophagaceae; genus Niabella; species Niabella terrae. The sequence continues at coordinate 19,583 of NZ_BAAGRD010000011.1, read as the reverse complement.
TGCTTGGTCCGTATAATTTTATCCGCAGCCATAAATCTCATTTAGTCAACAAAAATTATATTGCTTTCATAGATCACGATGGCTTTCTCACTCTTACAGACCAGACAAAAATCGAACTGTCCCGAAGAAGAAAAGCAGCTGTAATTGAAGCTTTAAGAACCTGACCCGGCGCATTTCCAGCCTTCGCCGGTCTTCGACCAGCTATTGCATGTGAAAACCAGGTTGAATCTGCAATGAGAACTTACCAAATGAGACTATCAGATAATATCAGATAAATTGGAATTTTATCTGAACGCAGGTATTGCAATACACAGCGCCATATATTTAGAAAATATTAACATACCACTGAACTAAAATACTAATTTTATTAGTATTTTTACACTAACTTAATTAGTGTAACGATGAAACATCAACAGCTTGCCCCTCCCACAACTGGGAGGTATATGGATTTGCGGTCCGACTTTGCTTTTAAAAGAATCTTCTTAGCTGAACCCCGGAAAGAACTGCTGATTGCCTTTCTCAATGAGTTATTCAGAGGACGCAAAATTATTAAGGATCTGGTATACTTACCCCAGGAAAGCCATGGTCGGCTGCTCGAGGATCGGAAAGTCATTTTTGATCTGGTTTGTACCGGTAGTGATGGTGAAACATTTTTGATTGAAATGCAACGGACAGCCCAGAAAAATTTTGTTGACCGGGGATTGTTTTATAAAACGTGCCGCAAAACCCAAAAGTCTTTAGCTTTTGGGATGTAAGGCACAAAAAAAATTTAGCCTTGTGAAAGAATATATTGACGGACAGTTTCAGGAATTGCTTCTCCAATAGAGCAAACAAAGTAACCATCTGACCAGAAAGGAAGTTCTTTCCGTAAGTTCTTTGTTAATATGTTTTTGTGCTTTTGCCAAATTGCAATTGTGCTTTCCTGCTTTAACTTGCCCGCAATGGAAGTAACCGAAAGACGCGGAATGTATCAAATAAGAAAATGGATGTGGTCAATATCGCTTTCAAATACTTCAATTTCAAAATCAGATTTGGCAGTAATTGACTGCATAATAGACTTCCTGACATGATCCCAATCACCAATCAGCAGCTTTTAGGATACTTGCATAAAAATTAGGTGGTATTTTAAGCAATGCATTGAACAATTTGTGGAAGTATAACTGCTTCTAAGGTTTTTTAACCTTATTTTTGTGTACTAATATATATCTTTAATTATACTTATTGAAAATATAAGTAGTATATTCTATACATTATATATCTAAATTGATCCATAATTGAAATTAATACATAAGACATACCGTTTTGCATTGTTGCCGACAAAGGGACAGGAACTGCTTTTGAGTAAGCATTTCGGGTGTGTTCGCTTTGTATTCAATCACTTTTTGAACGAAAGAATTGAGCAGTATAAGGAGAATAAAAAATCAGATAATTATCAAAAACAGGCGGGCGCTTTGACTCAGTTAAAAAAGAAAGAAGCAACTGAATGGTTAAAGGAAGTAAACAGTCAAACATTACAAACCGCCCTGCGAAATTTAGACACCGCCTTTGTGAACTTTTTTAGAGGTAATGCTAAGTTTCCCCGATTTAAAAGTAAACGCAAAAAGAGCAGTTTCACAATTCCGCAATTTGTTGAAGTGAGTAATGGGAAATTGTTTTTCCCAAAATTTAAAGATGGCATTAAAATCATCGAACATCGTGAATTAAAGGGTGAAGTGAAGCATTGTACTGTATCAAAAACACCAACAGGTAAATACTTTGTATCCATACTTTGTGAAGTGCAGCATCAACCATTGAAGCCAACAAAAAAACAGGTGGGCATTGACTTAGGAATTAAAGATTTTGCTGTTACTTCCGATGGCATAAGGTTTAAAAACAACTATCATTTAAAGAGATATGAAAGTCAGTTAGCAAAAGCACAAAAACACCTTTCAAGAAAGGTAAAGGGCTCAAGTAGTCGAAACAGGCAAAGGCTTAAAGTTGCGGCAATACACGAAAAAGTTGCCAATACCAGGCTTGACCTGTTACATAAGGTATCTACACAGATAATCAATGCGTATGATATCATATGTCTGGAAGATTTGAACGTAAAAGGAATGATGGCAAACCATAAACTTGCAAAGCATATAGCAGATGCAAGTTGGGGATCATTCGTCAGGTTACTTGAATATAAAGCAAGTTGGAACGATAAGCGAATAATTAAAATCAACCGCTTCTATCCATCTTCAAAAACCTGTAACGAATGTGGCTATATCCATCAGACTCTACATCTTTCGGAAAGACAGTGGACTTGTCCAAATGGACATATTTTGGACAGGGACTTCAATGCAAGTAAAAATATCCTTGCAGAAGGAATAAGAATCATCGGGGCGGAACTCTCCGATTACACGGGCAGAGCCTTAAATAAGACTTCTGAAAAGGAGCACAGGGCGTTGAAGTCCGAAGCCCATTGGTCTTTAGCCAATGGGTAGTTCACTGCGCCCACCATTTTGTTGATCAGGGTCCTAAAGGAGAAAAACACTGGAGCTACCAATTAAAAGAAGTGTATTTTATTGGTGTAATGGATTTTAAACTCCCCAATAGCCGACCGGGCAAATATTTCCATCGGGCAGCTATAATGCATGAGGAAACCCATGAAATCCTTTGTAACAAACTGGGATTCATTTTTCTGGAACTTCCCAATTTCAACCTTGAGGAAAAAGACATCAAATCTGACCTGGAGCGTTGGTTCTATGTACTGCGGAATCTGGGTAAATTAGAAAAAATACCAGTAATTTTACATAAACGGATTTTTCAGAAACTATTCCATATAGCAGAATTATCTCAACTTAAAAAAGAGGAATATATGTTATACCAGAAAGACCTTAAGGATCAATGGGACGCCTATAATCAATTACAAACCGCAAGGGAAGAAGGATTTGAGGAAGGCGAAGCCAGAGGAGAAGCTAAAGGGCTGGCCAAAGGACTGGCCGAAGGGGAAGAAAAAAAGTCCCGGGAATTCATTGAAAACCTCATCCTGAAGTTAAACCTTGATAATCAAAAGACCGCCGATCTCGCAGGGGTATCCGTGGATTTTGTAAGGAAAGTTCGCGCCGGTTTAAAAAAGAAAAAATAATACAGAAACCCCTTGGATAGTTGACAATTTACTTATCCAGGAGGTGGACGATACTACAAATTTAAAATACAACAATGGCAGTTAATGATAAGCTGCCTTTTTGTATTTCAAAACTTATACAGACAATCCAGATTTATAAATAGCTATAATCTGTTACTATGATACCGGACAAACATATTAAGGATCAATGGGACGCCTACAATCAATTGCAAACCGCAAGGGAAGAAGGATTTGAGGAAGGCGAAGCCAGAGGACAAGCCAAAGGGGAAGAAAAAAAGTCCCGGGAATTCATTGAAAACCTCATCCTGAAGTTAAACCTTGATAATCAAAAGACCGCCGATCTCGCAGGAGTATCCGTGGATTTTGTAAGGAAAGTTCGCGCCGGTTTAAAAAAGAAAAAATCATTCTGAAACCCCATGGATGGTTGACAATTCACTTATCCAGAAGGCGGATGCTACTACAAATTTAAAATATAACAATCGCAGTCAATCATAAACTGCTTTTTTTACACAACTCAATTTAGGTAAACCGCCGAAGCGGAATTAGTGCTTAACCGTTGAAAAGATAGGGGCGTGACTTCTCCTTTAAAAAACACTCCAAACCAAAGAAATTATTTTCCCGGTTTTTGATTGGTTTTGATTCAGATATTGAAGTGGTTTGTTTAGGCAAAAGTAAGTGAAGGATCCCTGCTTTCTTTAAAAAAAGCGCTGGCAGCTGCTTTTGAAGCAGTAACTTCTTTCTTTTTTTCTTCAAGGGCTCGTTTCAATATGTTATAGCCCTTCCTGTTCAAATTAAAAAGGGAAATTATTAAAATATTATAGATTTATCCGATTGGAGATTTCCGGATATTTCAAATCATCGCTTTTCAAATTTTTCCATGCCCTTCATAGAATCATATACCACCGTCGACAAAAAGGGTCCGGCATCTCCCCCGTTCTTAATGATATCCCGGACGATGGTTGAGGCCACGGAAGTGTACTTGGGTTCGCCGGTAAGAAAGACTGTTTCAATATTTTTATCCATCGCCCTGTTGGCATCGGCAATGGTTTTTTCATATTCAAAATCACTGACATACCGTATGCCCCTCAGGATAAACCTGGCGCCTATCTTTTTACAGAAATCGATGGTTAATCCCTCATAGACCGCACCTTCGACCTGATCCCGATGGCCATAGATATCCTTGATCCATTTCAGGCGCTGCTCCGTGGAAAACATGGGTTGCTTATTGGTATTGACACCGATGCCGACGATGATCTTATCAAACAACGGTATGGCCCGGTTAATAATATCCTCATGCCCCAGGGTAATCGGGTCAAAAGTTCCGGGGAAAAGACAGATTCTGGACATGATTATTGATTTGGTAAGATATGATTCGGTAATTGATTTGAAGGATCACAGGATCAGGACTCCGCCTGCCCTTTATTCGCTAATAAATACAGCACCGCCATCCTGACGGCCACCCCGTTTTCCACTTGCTGCAGGATGATGGATTGGCCACTGTCGGCTACATCGCTATCCAGTTCCACGCCCCGGTTAATCGGACCGGGGTGCATGACAATAATATCCTTTTTCAGCCCCTCAAGCAATCGGCGGCTGATTCCATAACTCAGGTTGTATTCTCTTAAGGAGGAAAAAAGTACCTGATTCTGGCGTTCCAGCTGAATGCGCAGCACATTGGCCACATCACACCACTGGAGGGTTTCCTGCAGATTATAACTAACCTGAATATCGAAGGCTTCCCGCATGTATTTGGGAATTAAAGTGGGCGGGCCGCAAACGGTAACCTCCGCCCCCATTTTCTTCAGCAGGTAAATATTGCTCATCGCCACCCGGCTGTGCATGATATCGCCGATAATGGCCACTTTGGCGCCCTTCAGGCGGCCCAGTTTCTCCCGGATGGAAAATGCATCCAACAGCCCCTGGGTAGGATGTTCATTGATACCATCACCGGCATTGACGATGGCCGCGGGAATATGTTGGGACAGAAAGTGCGGTGCTCCACTGGCACTATGACGCATGACCACCATATCCACTTTCATCGACAGGATATTGTTGACAGTATCCAGCAGGGTCTCTCCCTTGGAAACGGAGGATCCGGATGCCGTAAAATTGATGGTATCTGCCGAGAGTCTTTTCTCCGCCAATTCAAAAGAAATCCGGGTTCTGGTAGAGTTCTCGTAAAAAAGATTGACGATTGTAATATCTCTGAGGGAGGGCACCTTTTTTACCGGACGCTGCAGAACTTCCTTGAATTGACTGGCCGTATCTAAATAAAGGGAAATATCCTCCTTGTTGAGGTCTTTAATGCCGAGCAAGTGTTGCGACGAAAGCTTCATTAAAAGTCAAAGTTAAGGGAATGCTGGTTTTCAAAAACAGAATTTTTAAAATGTCCCGGTCTTGAAATTTGGTCTTCCTCAATAGCAATCCCGTGAATTTCAACTTACGAATAACGATTCGGATACAAAATCATAAACAAAGATGGAGAGACTTGCAATAATGAGGGAATCTAAAAAGCAACTAAAAGCACCCTAAATAGAAAAATAACGACAAAAACAATAGAAGGCCCTGGAAGTTCCAAAGCTTACAAATTCGCTTTGAGGTTTTGCAAGCCCTTTTCCATCGTGGGTCCATAGGTTTTGTCCAGTACCATACTGGAGAGTTTATCCCAGGGATACCAGCCGATATCGAAATCCAGGTACTGTTGCAGGGTCAGTGTATCGGTATTGGGATAGTGAATCAGCTGCCAGGACGCGACCACAGGCTTTCCGGGAGAAGCCAGCTCAGCTTTTACCAGGCTGTCAGATGCCTGCAGGATCCGTAAGGTTACCCCCGCTGCCCGGGCACTGGTTACCACACTGCCCTGCTGACTGACAGCCTCCAGGTTTAGTGTGTCCAAACCAGGATACCAGTTGCTCCAGCGACAGAGATCGGCCACTTCCCGCAGGACGGTATCGCTGCCTGGCGCCAGATTGATGGCCCGTGAAATCCGCACTTCAGAGGGAATCAGCAGGGACACCCCGAAAATAGCCAGGAAGAAAAAAACAATGCTGATGATTAGCAGTTTCAGATAACGCATAAAAAATATTTTCAATAAGACCTACCAGGGATTCCAGGACGGGTTGCCCGGAACCGCTACTCCCATTTCATGATTTTAATGACGATGGCATAAACAATCAGGATCCATATGCCCAGGATGCCGATTTCCTTCCAGCAGTCCCAGATATGAAGGCCTTCAAACGAAATTTTACGCATGGCATCATTAAAGGGGGTCAGCGGCAGCAGCATACACAGCCGCTGCAACCACTGCGGAAATACATCAATCGGGAAAAAAGTGCCCGAGAGCAGCATTTGCGGAAAACCAAACAGGTTGATCAGCAGCGGAATGGAAGTATCACTCTTGGCGACGCTACTGAATATCAGCCCCACGCCCATCAGCAGAAACAACATGATCAGGGTCATCAGGATCATTTCTGCAAAAGTGATCCAGCCGTGTTGCAGCGTAAACTTGAGCAGAAAATGACCGAATAATATCAATACGACCACATTGATCAGCTGAAAAAATAACCGGCTGGCGCCAATCCCGATCAGTATATTTAATTTTTTTACCGGTGAAGCGTAAAAACGTTTGAGTACCAACTGTTCACGTAAATTAAAAAAGATAAAGGCAATACCAAAAAGGGTCGAAAACAGGATGGAGAAACCCAATTGACCGGGTAAAATAAAATCAATGGACCGGTATTTCTTACCGGGGATAATCTGCGGAATTACCGTGTATTCCCTTTGCATCTGCTGCAGGTCTTCCAGTTGTACTTTCAGGGCCTGGTAATCGATGGCCCGTTGCAACTTGTAAACGGTACTGCCGCTGGCTTCACTGGAAATCAGCTTAACGGTATATTGACCACTGCCTGCCGAATCCGCCCCCAGTCGCTGTATATCGATTACAGCAACCAGTTTGCCTTTCCGCAGGGCATCATTTTGTGCGGCGGTATCCGGATATTGGGTGACTTCCAGTAGCTCACTTTGCCGCAGGCTGTCATAGAGTGCACTGGTGGTATCACTGCCGGCGGCAAAAGCCACTTTGGACTTTCCGGGCCCCCGGTCACTGAAAGCACCGAAGATCAGAATAAATATAATCGGGAACAGGAAACTGAAGAAAATGGCCGTAGGTTGCTTAAAAATGGCTTTAAAACTGGCCTTGGTAATGGCCCATAACGCTTTGCGCTGATTATAGGCTGGTTGCGTTTGAGAGAACTGATTCTTTTCCACTATTGCTGTCTGATAATTTTCTGTTGAATAATAGTCCAATCCGCGTATGCCAACTGCTGCTTCACCCCGGGATGGCTTTTACAAGCAGCGATCCTTCGCAACCAGGCCGGCGACGCCCCTGTTAATAATACCGGGCCCCTGCAGATGGGGCTGCCGGATTTTACCGAATTACAAAATCAAAGGGCAGCCGGGTCTGCGGTACCTGACACATGGATTTTACTTTCCTGAGCTGCACAAATACCTTATAGTACTCTTCACCCAGCTCTTCCTTCATCCGGCTGCTGACGCCCGATGGAGCCGACAAACCAAAAAGCTGCTTAAACCAGTTGTCCGGCTCCGGAAATTCCCGGACCTGGTAACTGGTGAGTCCGGCCCTGGATGCGGCCGCTTCCACTGCCCGCTGCAAACCGCCATAGCCGTCCACCAGCCCCTGATCTACCGCGCGCAGTCCGCTCCATACCCGCCCCTGTGCGATGCTTTCCAGATCTGCCGTATCAATACCCCTGCCTTCGGAGACCCTGGACTTAAACAGGCTGTAAATGTCCTCAATACTATGCTGAATCAATTCTTTCTGTTTCTCAGCCAGTGGATAGGCCGGTGAACCGGTATTGGCCAGGGGGCCGGTTTGTACCCCATCGAAAGTCACCCCCAGCTTTTCTTTGAAAAAAGCGCTCATATCGGGGATGATGCCAAAGACACCGATGGATCCAGTGATCGTGGTGGGCGATGCAAAAATACTGTCGGCCGCGCAGGAGATATAGTAACCACCCGAAGCCGCCACATCCCCGAAACTCACAATTACCGGTTTGACCTCGCGGGCCAGGGACATTTCCCGCCAGATTTTCTCACTGGCCAGGGCACTACCACCCCCGGAATTTACCCGGAGCACGATCGCCTTAATTTTCTTATCCATCCGCGCCTTGCGCAGCAGGTCCAGGTATACATCGCCCGCGATTTCTCCGGCTTGCCCCTTGCCATCTACAATATCTCCCTGGGCGTAGATCAAAGCGATATCTTCACCTGAGCCGCCCAGGTCCGGGTGGGCATCGGCATATTGTTCAATACTGACAAAACTGATTTTCTGATCTTCCTTTAGTTCCAGCCGGTCCTTGATGGCATCCTGCAGCTCATCATTGTATTTCAATCCGTCTATCAGGTGATGCTCCAGGGCATCAGCCGGCGTTTCAATGCCGCCTTCCACCGCCAGCAAGCGTAGTTCCGCAGAATCCAGATCCCGGCTTTCGGCTGTCTGGATTAACAGTTGCGTATAGATATCACCCAGCCAGGCAGTCGTCTGCAATTTGTTTTCTTCACTCATTTGTTCCAGCCGCAGCGGTTCCGTCGCGCTTTTAAATTTACCTGCATAGAAAATCTGGGGTTTGATATTTAATTTATCAAGCGTGCCTTTCAGGAACATATAATCGACCGAATAGCCCAGCCAGTCAAAACTGCCCTCGGGATTGACAAAAACCTCGTCGGCTATATTCGCCACTCCATAAGCCTGCTGGCTCATCATATCGCCATGCGCCAGGATAAATTTTTTGGACTGCTTAAAGGTTGACAGGGCCTGGCGCAATTCATCACTGGAAGCAAAACCATTACCGTTGCCATTGGCCACCAGATAAATTCCTTTGATCCTATCATCGGTGGCTGCTTTATCGATCAGCCGCACCACATCATATAGACTGGGAACTGATTGCAACTTCCCTCCTTCCAGGACTTCCTGGATACGCGTTTCAGGGTTGTCCTCATAATGGGTGGAAAGATCGATTTGTAATACGGATTTCTCCGCGACAGGTGCTGTTGCTGACCGGGACATCAGGCTGCCGACAATACCGGCAAAAAAAACAAAGCCTAAAAATCCTGCTATAAACAAGGCCAGCAATACGGCTAAAAAAGTCTTTAAAAATGATTTCATTGAATTATCTTAATCAGTTTTCCAGTTGATTCGTGGTCTGATACCGGGAGAAGAAGCTTCTGATAACTGCCTAATTGAACAGCTTTTAACGGCCTTCCGCTTAATTTTTTTGTGCGGATTCTCCAAAAAAGCTCAAAATTAAAGATATTTGGCCTCCTTGAACTCAAAAATTAAGATGAATACAGTCTACCTGATGCTGGGTGGCAACCTGGGTAACAGGTTACAGAATATAAACCAGGCCCTGGAATATATTACCGAAAAAGTCGCGACGCCTTTCGCCAGTTCCTCAATTTACGAGACGGAACCCTGGGGTATGGCCAATCAACCCGCTTTCTACAATCAGGTAGTAGCTTTAAAGACGCTTTTGGAACCTGAAGACCTGCTGGCGATCCTGCTGGAGATCGAGGCCCGTATGGGCCGGGTGCGTCTGGTTAAATATGGTTCCCGGATTATCGATATCGATATCCTGCTCTATAATGACCTGGTCTGTCAGACCGATTCGCTGACCCTGCCACATCCCAGAATGCAGGAACGCCGGTTCGTTCTGGAGCCGTTGGCAGAGCTGGCGCCCGGTCTGGAACATCCCACACTGCACCGGAGTATCAGCGCATTATTGGCTGATTGTGCAGATCCGCTTACCGTGCGCCAGCTTCCGGGAACAGCAACGGATCTTGTGGCGAATGGCAGATAAGCTGTGGAAGGCTAATTATTAACCCTAAAACACATTATGAATCAGATAAAAAAGTACAGTGTAGATACCCTGGGCTATCAGTTTATTCCAGAAGCCTTTTTACCGGAAGGCAAGGATGAATACCACCTGCGTTTTCAACAAAATCCGGCAACGGATTACCGGCCGCTTTCCAAACAGGAAATCACCATACTGAAAGCCAACCGCAACCGCTCCTCCAACTGGGATAAAGTACTGGTGCGGGAAGGAATCGACATCCATCTGATCGAAGAATGTACTTTTTATGGCCTGGTGCGTATCGGCAGGCTCAGTCCCTTTTTTCTGGAATTCAGTGAAGTCCGTTTCCCCGTTGGGCTTTACCATTCCCAGATCGTAAGTTGCGATATTGGTGACAATGTATCGATCAGCAATGTCCGCTTTCTCAGCCACTATATAATCGAGGATGAAGTGATCATGGCCAATATCAATGAAATGTCCTGTACTTCCCACGCTAAATTTGGCAATGGCATCATCAAGGAAGGCGAAAAGGAAGAAGTCCGTATCTGGCTGGAGCTGTGCAATGAAAATGGTGGCCGTAAGGTCCTTCCCTATGACGGCATGCTGCCGGGCGACGCCTGGCTCTGGACCAAATTCCGGGGCGACCAGCAGCTGATGGCCGCTTTCAAAAAATTTACCCAGGAGCGCTTTGATACTTTAAGAGGCAGTTATGGTACCGTAGGCAAGCGCACCGTAATCAAGAATACCCATATCATTAAGGATGTCAAGATCGGCAGTGATGCCTATATAAAAGGAGCCAACAAGCTCAAAAACCTGACGATTAATTCCAATGAAAATGCCCGTTCGCAAATTGGCGAGGGTTGTGAGATGGTCAATGGCATCATGGGGATCGGCAGCCGGATATTTTACGGCGTAAAAGCCGTCCGCTTTATCGTGGCGCCTTTTTCCCAACTCAAATACGGCGCCCGTCTGATCAACTCTTATCTGGGAGAGAATGCAACCGTTTCCTGCTGTGAGGTACTGAACTCGCTGATCTTCCCGGCGCATGAACAACACCATAATAATTCTTTTCTATGTGCCTCTCTGTTGATGGGTCAGAGCAATATGGCGGCTGGCGCCACCATTGGTTCCAATCATAATTCCCGGGGGGCGGACGGCGAAATACAGGCGGGCAGAGGATTCTGGCCGGGACTCTGCGTCAGTCTCAAACATAATTCCAAATTCGCGTCTTTTATGATGATTGCCAAAGGCAATTATCCGGCCGAGCTGAATATCCCCCTGCCCTTTGCCCTGTTGAGTAATGAAGAACACCGCGACCGGCTTCTGGTAATGCCCGCTTACTGGCTGATGTATAATATGTATGCGATAGCCCGCAACGAAAGAAAATTCGCCAGCCGGGACAAACGAACCGAAAAGCTGCAGCGCCTGGAGTATAATTTCCTGGCTCCGGACAGCATCAATGAAATCTTCCAGGCCCTGGAATTGCTGGAACGCTTTACCGGAAAGGCCTTTTACCGGTTCCATGAAATGGTGGGCAGCGATGCGGAACATATTGCCCGTGGCAAATCCCTGTTGGAACATGATTCCCCGGTGATCGGCAAACTGGAAATCCTGGCTTCGGGTTTTGAAAACTCCAAAAGACCGGTAGAACTCATCAAGGTACTGGAAGCATATAATGTATATAAAAAGATGTTATGCTATTATGCGGGCGTTAGTATCATCCGGTATTGTTCCGATAATGGCTTACATCGGGTGAACGATCTGCTGGAAATAACTGGGGAACGCCCCCAACGCGACACCTGGGTCAATCTGGGCGGACAACTGATGCCCCAAACGGCACTGGACGGATGTTTCGATAAAATCCGGTCGGGAGAGATTGCCAGTTGGGAACAGTTACACGACTTTTACAGGGAACAATCTGAAGCGTATCCAATAGAGCAACTCCGGCATGCTATTGCCAGTTTACTGGATATTTATCCCATAGGGACAGCCTTGGATCAGGAATTTCTACACAGTTTATATAAGGAAACATTGGAAATAAAAGAATGGGTAACCAAGCGCGTGTTCAGTTCTAAAGCGAAGGATTATAGCAATGCCTTTAAAAATATGGTCTACGACAATGAAGCCGAAATGGAAGCGGTCCTGGGCGCATTTGATCAGAATAGCTTTATTACGGAACAAAATCAGGAACTGGTCGCATTCCGACAAACCGTGGAGTCCCTGATCCGCCAATCGAATTAATTACAGCGCCTCCGAAGTCTGCCAGCCGCCTATCTTATTCGTTATCCCGGGATACTACTGCCGAATGGGAGAGTTTACAATATCAAGTAGGAGCGATCGATGAAAGTGCGCCTTCAAGATCACAAATTGTGACCTTGAACCGAGGTCGCGGTCAGAATCTTAAATTTCTGTCATTTGCATTTACGGAACAGGGGGTTGCTATGCTTAATATGACAGGCATTGAATTGGCATTAAACATTCTTGCCGAAGCCTCTGCTACCGAAATCAGCAAAACAGAAAACCCCGAAGGATTTAACCAAAGCCAAAATGTAGCGTTGGAAGGAGCAAAAGTAGCCAAAGATGCCCGCAAAAATCTGGAGCAACGAACAGGTAAGTCTATTATCAGTCCGCTCAACGCGAAAGCACTGCCAAACAGAATGGAAAACAATGATACTCCGGCTAAAAACTACCCAAGAAGAAAAAAGAATAAAGTAGCGATAACCCAAATGAAATCCTTGCTTGAAAATAATGCGATTAAGAAGTTGAAGTAAACGCAGGAACATTTGGAGGATTTAAGTGGAATCGAATCCGAACAACAGCCATTATCGATTGGGAATAAGCGAAATTCATAAAGTTTTTTGATATTTAGGGCGTATCCTTACGGGTCGGACCTTCCGTTCCAATCTTTTGTTTCGCTATGCCACACAAAAGGATTTCCACTTCAATCCCTCACTCAAACCGAAATGCATAAAAATAACTTGATATGTCTCCAAGGCGTTGCCTTGTGCTAACATGTGAATAACCCATTGGCTAAAGACCAATGGGTTATTCACTGGATCCATCCCGATTGAACCAGGAAGCTCTGATTATGAGAATCAGAACAACTATTTTAATTCCTTTTTGGCGGCTTCTGCACCAGCTTTTGCGGCGTCCTCGACTTTCTTAGCACTTTCTTTAATTGCATCGACGCCTTCCTGCGCTTTCGTTTTGGCTGCAGCACCCAGTGCCTTGGAATGTTGTTTAATTTTGCTGGCAGCCGCATTCAGGTCAGCTTTCAGGGAATCACCTATACTGGTGAGAGTAGTGTCAATGCGGGAACTGTCCTTTTCCTCGGGATTCAGGTATTCATTGGTTTCCAAAGAATCCTGTTCGGCTTCCTTTGATGTGGATGCAGTGTCACAGGAAACCAGGAAAAGCATAGTGCCAGCTAATACTAAGGACCATTTTCTCCAATGCATTTCAATAAGCTTATTCCTTTTCATAATTTATCTAATTAAGTTTTAATATAATATACAATATTCGACTGGATAAAGTTCCCAAGGCTATTTGCTGGAAAGCTATCGTTACTATTTATACGAAAAACGCCTTCAGGTAACCCTGGAACCGGAATTTAATCGCGGAACTACAAACTTATAGCGAATACAGTGCCTATTTTTTTCGGAAAAATATCCGGACCGGAACCCCTTTGAAATCAAAATTTTTGCGCAATTGGTTCTCCAGATAGTTCTTATAGGGCAGTTTGATATCGTCCGGAAAATTACAGAAAAAAGCAAAGGAAGGCACCGTTGTGGGCAGTTGTGTTACGAATTTAATCTTGATAGCATGTCCCCTGACCACTGGTGCGTGATGGTTCTGCACCGCTTTGAGCATGACATCATTCAGGCGGGCAGTCGGCACTTTTCGGGTTCTGTTTTCATACACTTCCAGCGCCGATTCCATGGCTTTAAAAATCCGGGTCTTTTCCAGGGCCGAAATAAACAGCACTGGTACATCATTAAAGGGGGCGAGCCTTTTTTTGAGTTCATTCTCATAATCCCGGGCGGTATTGGTTTCCTTTTTCAACAGGTCCCATTTATTAACCAGTAACAGGATGCCCTTTCCCTTACGGGTAGCCAGGCTATAAATGTTCAGATCCTGGGCCGTCAGGCCCTTTTCAGCATCGATCAGCAGCAGGCAGACATCAGCTTCATCCACAGCCTTAATCGCCCGGATGACAGAATAAAATTCCAGGTCTTCATGTACCCGGGCCTTGCGCCGGATGCCGGCGGTATCAATCAGGATAAAGGATTTCTGGAACAGGTTATAATGGGTATGAATCGTATCACGCGTGGTTCCTGCAATATCGCTGACAATGGTGCGCTCCTGCCCCACCAATGCATTCAACAGGGAGGATTTACCTACATTGGGCTGGCCAATAATGGCAAACTTGGGCAGTGCTTCCGCCGCTTCTTCTTTCTTTTCCTCAGGAATTAATGCGGCCACCGCGTCCAGCAACTCTCCAGTGCCACTACCGCTGGCTGAAGCAATAAAAAACAGTTGCTCAAAGCCCATACTATAAAACTCGGTGGCGTCCAGCATCCGGTCATTATTATCCACCTTGTTAACAACCAGCAGTACGGGTTTAATACTTTTGCGCAACACTTGGGCCATTTCGTCATCTAGATGCGTAATGCCCGTACCGGCATCTACCATAAAAAGTATCGCATCAGCTTCCTGTACTGCAATCAATACCTGTTTGGCGATCTCCTTCTCAAAGACATCCTCACTTCCCTGTACAAATCCCCCTGTATCAATCACGTTAAATGCTTTGCCATTCCAGTCGCTGATACCATACTGGCGGTCACGGGTCACACCGCTCACATCATCCACAATGGCCTTTCGCTCTTCCAGCAAACGGTTAAAAAGTGTGCTCTTGCCTACATTTGGTCGTCCTACTATTGCTACCGTAAATCCCATTGTTTTGTTGTTGTATCTTCTATGTGATGCGCCAGAAGCTGCCGCACTATCCGAAAAATTAATTAATTCTATGTACCGGCCCTATTATTGCCCATAACCGTATTCCCTTAAATGCAGATCATTGTCCCTCCATTTGGGCTTTACTTTGACAAAAAGCTCCAGAAAGACTTTCTGCTGTAAAAAAGCTTCGATATCCTTGCGGGCCGCCATACCTATTTTTTTGATCATGGAACCTTTTTCACCAATTAAAATCATTTTTTGGGTCTCCCGGTGAACGATTATATCGGCTACGATCTTGATCAGCGTCTGCTTTTCCTTAAATTCCCGGATCAGTACCGCCGTATGATAAGGTATTTCATCCTGGGCCAGTTCATAGATCTTCTCGCGAATCAGCTCGCTGACAAAAAACTTCTCCGGCAAGTCGCTGATGCTATCGCCTTCAAAAAAAGGAGGTCCTTCGGGCAGCAGTTCCAATATCGCTCCGACCAGGGGCTCAGGAACCTGTCCGGATATGGCGGAAATTGCAATTACCTTACGGACGTAGGATTTCTGCTCAAAATAGCGGGTCGCTTCCTGGATCTTCTCCGGTCGGGCCTTGTCCATTTTGTTCAACACCAGCAGCGCCGGTACTTTCAGCTTCAGGGCGGCAAATATCTCGTCCGACGCTGCCCAGTCGCTGTTAATATCGACCAGCAGTACCGCAATATCCGCATCCTCGAGGGCGGATTTTACCGCCTGCATCATCTTCTCATGCAATTTATACTGCGGATTGATAATGCCGGGTGTATCGCTGAAAACAATCTGATACTCCGCTTCGGTGAGAATCGCCTTGATCCGGTGACGGGTTGTCTGGACCTTAGACGAAACGATCGCCAGCTTCTCGCCCATCAGTGCGTTCAAGAGCGTGCTTTTTCCGGCGTTAGGCCTCCCGAATATGTTGACAAATCCTGCTTTCAAAATAATAATCTCATTAAAATACCTGCCTGAGCACCCTCCTTCCAACCCAGGGCATCCGGCAGGTCGCAAAAATAGACTTAAAAGCCGGCAGCGGCAAGATTTCTAAAAAATAAACAGCAACACCGCTTTCAATACGATGCGTACCAATGCCAGGGCCAGCCAGGCGGATTTAAGACGAATTCAGTAGTTTCACCACATGAAGAAGCTCAGTTTCGGCCAGAAAGTGATTGCCTTTAATCGCAACCTGCAATGCCAGGGCAGTCTGCCTCCGGGATTCCGGGTACTCAATCCCTATTTGGAAAACCCCGAGACAATGGAAGTAATGGGCGCTTTTTACCAGAAATTCTATAATGACCACCGGCAACGGAAATTTATCATCGGCATCAACCCCAGTAGACACGGTGCCGGCGTCACCGGCGTACCTTTCACCGACACCAAAAGACTGGCTGGGGTATGCGGTATTCCCATGCAGTCCGCTTATACCCATGAAGTATCCTCCGTATTTATGTATGATATGATAACTGCCTGGGGCGGGCCAGAAAAATTTTACGGGCAATTCTATATCAACTCCCCCTTTCCGCTGGCCATTGTAAGGGCCGCCAAAAATGAAGGTTGGCTGAATGCCAACTACTATGATGACCCCCAGCTTTTTGAACAGGTCCAGCCGTTTATGATCCAATCGATGCAGCAGCATATTGCCCTGGGTCTTCAAACCGACGAAGTCTATATTCTGGGTAAAAAGAATGCGCAATTCATAGAACGGTTAAATTCCATCCAGCCGCTCTACAAAAAGGCCGTAGTGCTGGAACATCCCCGCTATATACAGCAGTATAAATCGAAAGACAAACAGCTATATATCGATAAATACCTGACAGCATTCAGCGGAAATCCAACCTGATACACCCGGAGCATTGTCCAATTGTCTGTAGTGAGTTTACCTAAATACTCTCATAATCAACTATAAAGACACCAAATACTAATGTAAAAATTACTAATTTTGCATCCTTCCCTTTGGGGAACCCACCGGAAGTCTCTGAAATTGTGACTACAGGGTACCGAAAACCTGTCACAGTGATGAACCCGGCAAAACTGAACATAAAACATAAACATTTCTGAATTTCGCAGGCAGGCTATCCTATAGAATACTGCGGCGAACTTGAGATATTTTTACTAAACATGAGCGAACCGGCGCTGACCTGTGAAGCAGCCGTTCGTACAAACGGGGTTGAGAAAATTGACGACCAACTCCCTATTTTATTTGTTGAGCAACCGAAAACTTTTAAACATTATGCTTAAGACAATGAGCAGCTGTATGCTGGTAGTTACCGCACTGGCCCTGGTTTCCTGTTTCAAAGACGCAAACCTCCCGCCTCAGGAAGGCGTCGTTCCCGAAGAACCCGAAATCGAAATCCCTAATAATGTAGTGCCAATGGATTATTCGGCGACTACATTTAAAATCGAGTTAACTTTTAAAGGTACACCGACCGCTATCAGGTTCGCAGATCTGAAATACAATAAGAAAGGGGCCCTTTCCATGGATTGGGACGATGGTTCCAATACCAGTATGGACGCCCTGACTGTTTTTAAGGCATTGGAGATCCCGGACGGTACTGGTAAGAAAATTCCCTGGAGGGCCGGTGTCGCTGTGATCGGAAAAAGCGCATATAATGATATTGAACTGGGCTTAAGATCAGATCTTTCCAATGTCAGCTATGAGCAAATGAAAACGCTGATTGCAAATGGCTGGGATATTCAGAACCACGGTCTTTATAGTGGATTCGGGGGCAATTTTGAAGTTAAAACACCAGCCGAAGAAGTCGAACAACTGGACAAACTTATTCTGGAACGTATCGGATATAAACTGGCCTGTACCGTAGTTCCCGGTCAGGAAGATGGCTATGTAGAAGCCGCTGCGCAGTTCGGTCATCTGGCAGCTTCCTCCCAACGTAATGATGTAGGTGGTATTTACGCACCAGTTCCTGAAGCTGAATGGAGACCGTTGACCGACATAAAAACCTGGGATCCAGGATTTATTTATCTCACGAGATCTTTCACCGATACCTGGGAACTAGCGGGTCTTCAGGATAAGCTCACCGAATTGGTAAGCACCAGCGATGCCAAAATCCATAAGCTGCTGCGAATCGGAACCCATGATTCAGCTCCTGAGGGATTTAAAGCATTTGTGACCAGGGCAGATGCTGCCATGGGTGGTAGTTTCCTGGTTTGTTCAATGCGGGAACTCATGGAATATGAAAAACTGAAAAAGGAGGCCAAGCTGTCCGTAAATGGGGGGACCGTAACTGTACAGGCACCGGCGGGTCTACGATGGGAAGATTTTACCCTGTTGGTGGAAGGCGCAGAAGTACTCAGCGTGAGTTGTGATCAGGCTGATGAAGTACGGTTTTCCGGGAATATGATTAATGTATACAAGGACCGGTTGTAAAAGTTCTCAAAACGCACTGATCGAAAGCCGAGTAGTTTTGATTTCTAGAAGCAATGCACGACTGATTATATCATTTGCATAGGATTAATAGGCTCATTTTCCAATTTAATGATGGCGGCGAACCTGCAAATCGGCTCTTTGGGGACTCGCCTTTCAGGAAAATTGTTAACTGAAAAAGTCAATTCAAGAAAACCTGAAATTTACTCAGCTATTGTGTATGGATTAAAAACTCAAGCAAATGCACTATCCTTCTATTTAACCGGGAATTTTGGCGTGTATAATCCTGAAGCTAACTTTGATTCGAGAAAATTTAGACGCCATGAAAGAGCTTTTGAAAGTGAGTGGACAGTTAGTAGTTTAAACATCGCTGCAGGGAAGTATGTTACAAATGATATTTATAAAAGAGTTAGTTTAACAACAAAAGGTGTTATTAGAGGGACTGCTCCACTTAAACTAACAAGTACAGACATACCTTTTAAATAAAAAGTAATGAACCGACTCCCATTCTTTATACTGCTAATATCACTAACGTTCTGGACTAGTTGTAATCAGCAAAAAGTCATTAACCTAAAAAGGGATGGTGATGAAAAAATGACTTATTATGCCAGTGAACTACATGGCTATTCTATGGAGATTTTAAAGTATATAGGAGGCCAATATACTCAATATGCTGTTCGGCCAAATGGGAATGGAGAAATTATGTGTATATATAAAACGTCTGTCACCAAAGGTGATGATGATGATGGACTTACAGCTGCCGGCCCTACATGGTATCTTGTTTCTGATACAACCGATACCATACACGGAGCAGAGTTCTTGGGTAGGGAAATTCTTGGATATTATGGTAGCAAAGCAATGAACTTTATACGGGATAATGATTTCAAAGGGAAGTCAATCTCTTATTTAGATGAAGAAAAGGTAATGTTTGCGGAGGTAGCTCAGTTGATGAAAGAAAAAAAGCAAACTATTATCCCTTTTGACAGTACACGTAATTTATTTTGGTTTAAATACGATTTGCAATAAGGGAGTATCCCGAAAAGTGTCAGTTAAAATCGAGGTAAAAATCCCGCCAAAATTGTCGGTCTAACGGATCAATCTCAAAAGTTGGGGAGGCGGGTCGATTTTTTTAGATTTGCGGTTATATGAACCCCGAAGAGATACTGAAGCAACTGCTACCTGAATTCTTAGTAGACTATTTTGACATTACGGGCACCCGTGAGCAGAATGAAGTACTACATATAGACTT
>NZ_BAAGRD010000010.1:0-61411 GCF_054783135.1 Niabella terrae | reverse complement strand
TTTTCTCCGTTTACTTTTAAATCGGGGGAACTTAGCATTACCTCTAAAAAAGTTCACAAAGGCGGTGTCTAAATTTCGCAAGGCGGTTTGTAATGTTTGACTGTTTACTTCCTTTAACCATTCAGTTTCTTCTTTCTTTTTTAACTGGGTCAAAGCGCCCGCCTGTTTAAGATAATTATCCGATTTTTTATTCTCCTTATACTGCTCAATTCTTTCGTTCAAAAAGTGATTGAATACAAAGCGAACACACCCGAAATGCTTATTCAAAAGCAGTTCCTGTCCCTTTGTCGGCAACAATGCAAAACGGTATGTCTTATGTATTAATTTCAATTATGGATCAATTGAGATATATAATGTATAGAATATACTACTTATATTTTCTATAAGTATAATTAAAGATAACTATTAATACACAAAATAAGGTTAAAAAACCTTAGAAGCAGTTATACTTCCACAAATTGTTCAATGCATTGCTTAAAATACCACCTAATTTTTATGCAAGTATCCTAAAAGCTGCTGATTGGTGGTTGGGATCATGTCAGGAAGTCTATTATGCAGTCAATTACTTCCTAGATCAGAATTTGAAGTCGTAAACCACTATTGTCTTTGGCAAAAGCACAAAAACATATTGTCAAAGAACTTTTGGAAAGAACATGCTTTCTGGTCAGATGGTTACTTTGTTTGCTCTATTGGAGAAGCAAGTCCTGAAACTGTCCGTCAATATATTTTTTCATAAGGCTAAATTTTTCTTGTGCCTTACATCCCAAAAGCTAAAGACTTTTGGGTTTTGCGGCACGTTTTATAAATACGCCGTCGATGATATAGAGGGGATCGTTACTTGAATTAATAGAGGTCGATCCCCGCACGCGTATGAAAGTATTGGATCCCGGAATCCCGGTGCTGGCGTTGATCTGAACGCCCGGTACCAGTCCCTGAATCTGGGTATCGAAGCTGGCTTCGGGAATTGTTTTTGTCTTTTCGGGATTGATACTCGAAACCGAACCGACCAGATCACGACGTTGCTGCTTGCCATAACCCACTACCACAATATCGTCTAGCTTACCATCGACAGGTAACAGTTCCACAGCAATCGGTGAACCGTTGGCGACCACAATTTTCTTCTGATAGCCCACATAGCTTACAATTACATTAAAGGGAAACTTCTGTCTGGTTTTGAGCACAAACCGTCCCTTCTTATCAGTCGTCGTCTGATTGGTAATCCCTTCAATAATAATATTGGCGCCCTCCAGCGGGGCACCGGTAGTTTCGTCTGTCACTGTGCCTTCCAGTACCGAATTGATGAAGGCCGGATTCTGTGCCTCCAGGGCGGGAAGTAATTGAACGGTAAAAAATAATAAAGAAAAAAATCTGAGAAATTTCAATTTTCTGGGCATTTAATTAAGATTTACGATAACCGTATGATGAAGCAGCCATGCTGCCGAAGCAGACATTAAATGGCCCTATCATTATTTTTGAATGAAATAAAAGGGGAAATAATTACAGAACGTCAAGCGAGCAGAACTGCCAGACGTAGTAACCTCAGGTCAACTTACCAGAGGTCGCCGACCTGTCGATTGTATACTACTTCAGGTCCGGAACCAAGGGGAAAAAGCAAAGGATTTACTCAACAATTACAACAACAACACATAGCCGGGTCTGCCATGCGGTATTCGGAACTAAAGGCCACCTGATGCTTGTAAGCATGCTTCATACTTTGTTTTGCAGTAATCTTTGAAAGATTCATGTTGATTTAAAGTTTATATTGACCAGTCGCCGGTGGTTGACAACAATAGTCTACTGATTTGATAGACAAATATAGATTCTTTTTCTGATTCTCCAAAAAAAATTCTGGTAACTGTGGCGCGGGTCTCCGAAAATGCATTCAAAACGATATCAAAAACTATAGAAAACAGGGGCTGGACCATCTGTAAGTACTTCCGGCAATAGTTAGAAAACAACCATACCGCATACAGGTGATATTTCAAACCGGCTGTTGATAATGGTTAACTTTACAAAAACCCCTGCGATGCCATTCTATCAATACATCCAGTCCAATACGCCAGCCGGTAAACGCACCCTGCAAAGACTGCTGGCGCTGCGACAGGAGCTCAAAAGCCAGGTACCCACCAAACAACTGGAAGGCAACCTGCTGCTTGCCACCTGGAATATCCGGGAGTTCGACTCCCCTGCTTATGGCGAGCGACTGCTGGAGGCTTATTATTATATCGCTGAAATTGTTGCCCATTTTGACATTGTAGCGATCCAGGAGGTTCGCGAGGACTTGCAGGCGCTGAAAGAATTACTGCGCATACTGGGCAGTAACTGGCATTATGTAATTACTGATGTCACGGCCGGTAGTCAGGGTAATAAGGAGCGACTGGCTTTTGTATTCGATAAAAGAAAAGTAAAGTTCGGGGGGCTGGCCGGAGAACTGGTATTACCGCCTTTTCAGAAAAAGGATCCGGAAACGGGGCAAACCATCTATGAACCGGTAAAACAACTGGCAAGAACACCCTATACCTGTGGCTTTACCGCCGGCTGGACCAATTTCCAGCTCACGACCGTCCATGTCTTATATGGAGATGCCAAGCCGGAAAATGTGGATCGGATCCAGGAAATTCAGACTATTGCCAATGTACTTTCTAAAAGGGCCGATGGCAAAACAGAATGGTCCAATAATAATATATTGCTGGGCGACTTTAATATTTATGATCCGGCCGATGCCACTTATGAAGCCATTATCCAGGCAGGCTTTACCATACCGGAAGAACTGCAGCAGCTGCCTTCCAATGCCCTGAAAAATAAATTTTATGACCAGATTGCCTTTAAGGTAAGACCCGGTCGTTTTAATACCACCGGTAAAGCCGGTGTATTCGATTATTATAAAGTTGTTTTCAGGGACGAGGACGAAACTGCCTATATCAAGGATATGGGAGAAGCTTATCATACCACGTCGGCTGGTAAACCCCGCAGTAATAAAAGCACTTATTATAGATCCTATTGGCGGACCCATCAACTGTCGGATCACCTGCCGATGTGGGTGGAAATCTGTATCGATTATACCGATGATTACCTCCGGTCCAGGGAACGGCCACCACAACAGGAAGATAATGAAGCCTGATCATCCAGAAATTTCCGGAGCGGTATCAAACTCGGAAATGGACTGAACTATTCCGGCTGCTGCTCAAGTATATTGAGGTAGCCGCCCGCACTGTAGGCCGCCAACTGGATAAAAATATTTGCGCCGTCTGCCCGGTGGATCCCGTAGACCTTAATGGTTTGGGAAGTATACCCGATGGAACCTTCCTCTCCCAGATAGCTGGCCTGCGCTTGAAAATTATCATATTCCGCCTGACTGATCTTCCCGTCAAATATTTTTACGCCGCCGAGCGCTACAATTGCTTCTTCCAATCGCTTTTCATAAATAGGTTGTGACCAATCGTCTGTTTTTCCGCTGGCAGGCGCAATATTGGCTTTCCAGACCCTTCCTTCCAGTGCAGTCATTTTACCGTCAATCGGGAAGTACAGCAGATCGGCATCCCGCTGGATGGGTTTGTTCTGGGGTTTGTATTCCTGCGGAAGCACCAGGTAAGGAAACGTACCCAGTTCCTTGTCTGACACCGGAATACTGTTGATATCAAAACTATTTGCCGGTTGCGTTGTCGCCTGGCCGGGTACCGTATCGGTTGATGCAGTTTCCGCGGCCGCAGTCTCCGGGCTGGATTTTTCGGCATCTCCGTTGTTGCAGCCCAGACTGAAGATGGATACCGCAAGTAATCCGACAATAGATTTTTTTAAAGACAATTTCATGGTTAAATTTTTGATTGAATTCTTTTTAATAACTGATCACCGAAAGCGATGCGCTCCCTGCTGCCGGCAAAGATATGGGACAGCGCATAAGTTTCGTCGGGAACTGTCAAAGCCACAAAACTATTGGAATTTATGCCTACCGGCAACCCCTGAAAACAATGAGTTAAAAGGAACTGCGTCTAGTCGGCCTTCATCTGATGCGGGTACCGTTGCCGGCATCCGGCAATCGATCCAGGATTGATTACAATTTTACGGATGATATGGAAGTAATCCAGACAGATTCCTGTTCCGTCAGCCGTTGCAGGAGAATGGCCTGGTTTTGCGCCCGAACCAGGTTATGGCCTTCATAACGGGCGCCATAATAAATATCATCATTAATATGGTCAGTTAAAAATCTCAATGCCTGCATGTATATCATAAACTTGCCGGAATAGAAAAAATGATTTTGCTCCACCACCGTCAGTTCGCTGCCCATATACTCTCCATAACCTGCAACGATGGCCTGATAAAAATCTTCCCGCACTTCTATCTTGTCAAAATCCTGTTCCTCTTCGCTGACCGGACAGAGATAGGTACGCATCATATCGCCCACATCACTGATAAAATATCCAGGCATTACCGTATCCAGGTCGATGACGCAAATACCCTTGTCCTGTTCATCAAACAGTACATTACTGATCTTGGTATCGTGATGGGTCACCCTGATTTTAAATTGATCATTCAATCTTAACTGATCGAATTGTCGGGCGATATGCACCTGTTCCTTCAGATAGCCGATCAAGGTCGCGGCCTCCTGAATACGCTGTTGATTGCCGGCATTCAGTGCCTGCAGAAACTGGGTATATCTGAATGAAAGATCATGAAAGCCTGGCAGGGTTATATGCAGGCGGCGCACGTCCAGGCCTGCTAATTTTTTGGTAAAAGCCCCAAACTGTCTGGCGGCTTCATAAGCCTGCCCGGGGGTTTGTACGACATCGATGGTATGACTGCCTGCAACGAAGGGAAAGGCACGGTAGTATCCTTTGCCGGCAATATATACCATCGATCGGCCTTCCGTCGTCTTTAAAGGTCCGGTAAATATATATCCGTTAGACTGCCGTTGCAGATAATCTTCAATCAGATCAATATTCTCTGCGATCGCAAACGGCGTTTTGAAAACTTCATCATTGACTCTCTGGAAAATATACTCCTGACCATTGGAGCAAACAATAGCGGTATCGTTGATCAGGCCGGATCCATACGGCCTGTATTCTGTTTGTCGGGCATCAAATCCATAATAAGAAAGCACTTCCTCCATCGGCATACATAGTTTTATTTATCAGGGCGTATAAAGATATGCCTGAATGCATAACCAAACTTGTGCAAACGATTGAATATATTCCGGTTTAATTAAAGACCAGTGCTGCGGCAACTTCACCCTGTTGCGGTTGTAGGGCTTTTTTTTCATCTGACTGTTTAGTATCCAATATATTAATGAGCATATTCATGGCCATCTGTCCCTGCTTATAGGGGAACTGGTCCATCGACACTACCGGTGGATAGGCGGTATGTTTGTTGATCGAGATATTGGCGTAGCTGGCAAATAGCACTTCATTATTGACCGACACCCCTTTTTCCAAAGCATATTGTACAGCATCCAGATGTACATAATCATTAAAACTGATGATCGCATCCGGCGGCCGTTTCAGCGAAAGCAGTTGATCCATGGCTGCCCGGGTGCCTGCTTCCGACAGATCTGTCTTCTCAACCATCTGCATGTCCACTTTTAACTTCCGGCGGGCCACCCCGTCGATATAACCTTTCAATCTTTCCCTGCTGGCTGCGATCTCATCCGGACCATTGATAAATGCAATTCTTTTACGGCCCTGGGCAAACAGCCAGTCGATCATCTCTGCCGTGCCCTGGTACAGGTTGGAAAATATCTTGTTCACATCCTTCAGCGGCGGCACCCGGTCAAAATAGACGATGGGAATATTATACTTGTTGAGGGCTACCAAATGCTCAAAATGGTTGGTTTCCTTGGACAAGGAGATCAACAGGCCGTCGATGCGTTGTTTGGTCATCGCTTCAATCACTGTCTTTTCTTTGACAATGCTGTCATGACTCTGTCCAAAGAGTATGGTATAGCCGTGTTCCATGGCCACATCTTCAATGCCGCTGATGCTTTTAGAGAAAAAATCCTCAGCGATCAATGGCAGGACCACACCGATGACAAAACTTTTTTTCTGTTTGAAGAAGATCGCTTTATGATTGGGTTCATAGTTCAGTTCTTTGGCCAGTTCCTGCACCGCCTGTTTTGTTTTTAACCCGATACGGGGATGATCATTCAGCGCTCTGGAAACAGTCGACACAGAAACTTTCAGTCTTCTTGCGATCTCTTTAATGGTAGGTACATCACTCACAGCAGATTAAAGATAGGGAAATCGGCTATATGAACCCATCCAAACCGGTTATTTAGTTTTTAAAATATGCCCCATTGATAGCGCCATACGATCCCCCGCGATTGCCGGACAGTCTCCGATCTTTGCTGCTTTTTTAGATTCTGCGCCCGAATCTTTACATTTGAACCCGCCTGGCGATGACAAAAGCTTCGGTATCCGGCTTTTACCGGCAGGTGATCACAGGTGGTTGCCATACCACGATAACTATCTTGTATGAAAAAAATAAAACTTTGTTTGCTGGCCCTGATCCTGTTTACTCAGGCCGATGCCCAGACATCCTATACCACCCAGAAAGGTATTCGGTACTACCCTGATGCCGGCAAAGCCTCCGCTACTTATAAGGATTCCATGTGTGTTCTGGACCTGTATTACCCTAAGGGAAAGAAGGATTTTGCCACTGTTGTCTGGCTGCACGGCGGCGGTATTACCGGCGGCCACCGCGAACTGCCGAAACAGTTGCTGGAACAGGGTTTTGCAGTAGCAGCGGTAGAATACCGGCTCTCCCCCCGGGTAAAAGCACCCTTATATATTGAAGATGCTGCAGCCGCAGTAGCCTGGGTATTTAAACATATCAGGGAATATGGCGGCAGTGACAAACTGGTATTCCTGTCGGGACACTCTGCAGGCGCTTATCTGGTAACTATGGTGACCCTGGACAAGAAATACCTGGGCCGTTATGATATAGATGCGGATCAAATTGCGGCCCTGGTTCCCTTCAGCGGCCATACCATTACCCATTTTACCATTCGTCAGGAACGAGGTCAGGGTGAGCTCCAGCCGGTAATTGACTCCCTGGCACCTTTGTATTTTGTACGCAAAGGCCTGCCCCCCACCACCCTGATTACCGGAGACCGTAATCTGGAAATGCTCGGACGCTATGAAGAAAATGCCTATCTCTGGCGGATGCTGCAACTGGCAGGAAACCAGCGGGTACGGCTACTGGAACTCGACGGCTATGATCATGGCAATATGCCCCTGGGCGCCTTTTCTCTGCTGATCAGGGAAGTAAGAGAGCGATCCAAAGAAATTCTCAAGCCCTAAACCCGCCGTTGGGACTTAGTATTGATCCAGTATTTCCTTTAACATCCGGTAGGCGTTTTTGCGATCTTCCATGTCGTATAACGCGGCACTGGCGATGATCTCGTCAATCTGAAGCCGGTCAATAAAGCCCTTTAAAGCAGGCGCTACAGTTGTAGGCGAACCAATGAAACTGGCCGACAACATATTGTTCAGGTGGTACCGGATTTCCTCATTCCACAGACCTTCCATACTTTCTACCGGCGGTTGCAGGGCTTTACGGTTATTGGTGAGCACTCCAATAAAGGTCTGGTACAGGCTGGTCGACAAATACTGCGCCTGCTCATCCGTTGCTGCGATAATAGTATTAACACAGACCATAAAATACGGCTGACTCAGATAAGAGCTCGCCTGAAATTCTGCCCGATAGATCGCAGCCGCTTCTTCCAGCATCCGGGGTGCAAAATGGGCCGCAAAGGCATAAGGAAGGCCCAGCTTGGCAGCCAGGTGGGCGCTATCGGTACTGGATCCCAGTATATAAAAAGGGATATCGGCTCCCTCCCCGGGAAAAGCCCGGACGGGCGTTATATTGGAGTCGTTTTCCAGATAGGACCTCAACTGAAGGATATGGCCTTCAAAATCATAATCGAATCGATAGTTCTCGCCCCGGAGTGCCAGTGCCGTGCGGTTATCTGTACCCGGTGCGCGCCCCAGTCCCAGATCAATCCGGCCGGGAAACATGGCTTCCAGGGTCCCGAAATGTTCAGCCACCGACAGGGTGGAATGATTGGGCAACATGATCCCACCGGATCCGACCCGGATGGAACGGGTCTGCTGGGCAATATGACCGATGAGCAGGGTGGTCGCCGAACTGGCGATATGGGGCATATTATGGTGCTCCGCGAGCCAGATCCTGCGGTAGCCTGTCGCCTCCAGAAACTGGGCGATTGCCACCGCCCTGTCTATCGCCGTTTTATAATTACCGCCTTCAGGTACCAGGGCCAGGTCCAAAGCAGATACAGGAATTGCCATAAGTCTTATTAATGATGTGGGTTTAAATAATCAATTTTGCTGTTATAACAAAAAACCGGTGCTTTTGTTAGCGGGTCCCGTTCCCGACGGATAGTATTCAGGTGTACAGGCATTAATATTCCTAAAATTGCTCTAAATATGATTAAAGATTTTGCCATAAAGGCTGCAGGCTTTAATTTTCAGCGGTATTTGAACCAAAGAATGGTACCATTTGAGCTAATTAATACAGAAAATGAAGCATAAAGTATTTTGGATCGGTCTTATGAAGCTTGCTTTTCCTGCCCTGTTGCTGATCGGCAGCATCCACAACGCAGCGGCACAGGATATCGCTGCAAAACTGGAAAATTACGCTGCCCGTTACAGCCCTGAACGGGCCTATCTGCATTATGATAAAGCCTCCTATGTACCAGGTGAAACCATCTGGTTCAAGGCCTACCTGCTCAATGAGATCGTGGCTGCCGCCGAAAGCAAAAACTTTTATGTCGACTGGATTGACGACAAGGGTCAGATCTTGCAGCATACCGTAGCGCCACTGGTAAACGGTTTTACCAACGGGCAATTTGATATACCCGCAGATTATAAAGGCGGCTATGTGGCCGTAAGGGCCTATACCAAATGGATGCTGAATTTCGATTCCGCTTTTCTGTACCGCAAAGCCATACCGGTGCTGCACCGGGATTCGATAATGGCACCGCGCAGCATTACCATAAAACCTTTGTTGGACTTTTTTCCGGAAAGCGGAGATGCCGTTGCCGGCATGGCCAATAAAATTGCTTTCAAGGCAACGGATCAGTGGGGTCGTCCAATCACTGTAAAAGGCGCTGTGGTAGACGGTTCCGGTAAATTTGTCGATAGTCTGCGCTTCCTGCACGACGGTATGGGTTTTATCATGCTCCACCCGCAGGCCGGACAGTCCTATACCGCGAAATGGACCGACGAACAAAAGCAAAGTCATAGCACGCCCCTGCCCGTCATCAAAGGTTCCGGCGCCGTACTGCAGGTAGCAGTGGCCGCAGGTAAAAGAGAATTTATGGCCCAGCTCAGTGCCGACCTGGCAGCCAAAAATGACAGCGTTCACCTGGTAGGCAGTATGTACCAGCATCCGGTGTTCACGGTAAATAAATCTGCCAAAGGAGATATTAAAGCGGTTGTTCCCACTGCCAACCTTCCCTATGGGATTTTGACCATTACCCTGTTTGATCAGCACTGGGCACCCCTGGCGGAACGCATTACCTATATAGATAACAACGCGCCCTATATATTTAAGCCGGAGATGGAAGTCCAGCACTGGGGACTCAGCTACCGGGCACGCGATGAAGTCCGGATCACGGTTCCGGAAGCAGTAGCCTCTTCGCTGTCTGTCTCTGTTACCGATCTTTCCATCGATGCCGACAGTTCCGACAATATCATTTCACACCTGATGCTGACCAGTGAGCTGAAAGGCAAAGTCCATCGTCCGGCCTATTATTTTACCAACCCTTCGCCGGCCAAACAGCAACAACTGGATCTGGTGATGTTGACCAATGGCTGGCGTCGGATTGACTGGCAAAAGGTCAATACCGGCACCCTGCCCGCTGTCGGTTATGGCCGCGATACCTCTTTTATGTCACTCTCGGGTCATGTACAGGGCGCTATGCCGGGTGCCATTGGCGATGGTTCGGCCGCTATGTTGATTCTTACCCAGAAAGATCAGGAAAATAAAATGATCCTGATGCCCATTAATCGGGATGGCAGTTTTGACGATCCCAGCATGATTCTCTTTGATACGGCAAAAGTGTATTATCAGTTCCAGGACAAAAGTCTCCAGGGCGTTTCATTGCAGTTCCAGCCCAATAAACTGCGAACGCCACCGGTAGGCAACCTCAATCTGAATATGCGCTGGCCGGATACAACCGGTATGTGGCGGCATTTCCAACTGGCAGATGAACAAAACGGCTATACCGCAAGGGATAATGTCAAGGAACTGGAAACGGTTACGGTCAAGGCAAGGGCCAAGTCTCCCGTAGAGGTTTTGGATGAAAAATATGCATCGGGACTGTTTACCGGTGATGCCATACAGCTTGATGTACTCAATGATCCCTTTGGAAAAGTTGGTGATATTTTCACTTACCTGCAGGGAAAAGTCGCCGGTTTACAGATCAGTGGTCAGGGCGCGAATGCCACGCTGAGCTGGCGGGGCGGTGCCCCCCAGATCTACCTGGATGAATCGCCGACGGATGTGAATATGGTTTCGAGCGTGAATATTAATGATGTGGCCTATATCAAGGCTTTCCGTCCCCCATTTATGGGCGGATTTAACGGTGCCAACGGTGCCATTGCCATCTATACCCGCCGGGGCGGTGATGTGAAAACAGAAAGTAAGGGCATCCCCAGCGTGAAACTTACCGGCTATACACCGATCCGCCAGTTTTATTCTCCGAGGTATATCAATACCCAGCCGCCGGCGCAGGGTGAAGACCGGGATGTGCGTACCACACTGTATTGGAACCCCAATGTAACCATAGACCCCCAGACCCGGCAGGTCGTTATTTCCTTTTACAACAATGATGTTACCGATGCTTTCCGGGTCGTGATTGAGGGCATGACCGCCGATGGCAAACTCGCCCATCTGGAACAAACCATGGAATAGTATTCATTTACGATGTGGAATAAGGAAAATAGGATTAGGTAAAAAATCGTTGCCTGTACAGAGGTCAGAGCAGGCAACCCACTGTCAGGGCCAGGTACCGGTTCTTATAAGAACTGGTCTCAGGGCTTACCGATAAATTGCTGAGATCCTGATGATATTCCAGCTGCAGCCGGATTCTGTTGGGCAATTCATATCCGGCGTATGCCTGCAGTCCCAGTTCCAGGAATTTAAGGTGATAATCCTTCATACCGGCTTCTGCCCAGGTTTTATTATCAAACTTGATTTTCAATTCCGAAGACTTTTCCTCATTGGCATCCGAAATACTGTAATATTTTCTTTTACCTCCCAGGCCAATACTCAGGGTGGGTCCGGCGCCTCCATAAAAACCACCTGATCCGCTGTTTTTAATCATAAGATTTACCGGCAATTCCAGGTGATGGGTGATATATTTTGTGGAAATCTGTTCACTAAAGAACCGGGATTTGAATTCAGCCCCTTTTCGGACGAAATTGAGAGAGGAAGCTAAAAATAAGGAGCCGCTAAGAGGTAGTTCTGCAAAGACCCCGGCCCGGAAGCCAAATCGGGCTTTGTTGTCTCCGTGTATGGCCATCACGAAACTACTGGTATCCTCCATGGTCACCTGAGATCGCAGAAGGCTGCCCTGCACCCCCAGTTTAACCTGAGCCAGGCCGGCAGAAACGCTAAAAATCACCAAAATCAGCAGGAAACAGTATTTTTTCATACGGAATGCTTTATGGCAGTTCAAAAAGCAAAGACCGTGCAATTCTCGACTGTGAACAGCCCTACCCGGCAAAAACGGATCCTAAAGGCCCGGATCAGCCTGTATCCGGCTAAAAAATTAGCGTTAAAGCGCCCTGAAATTTGTACCTTTGCCCGCCCTGAAACGGGATATTGATCATGAAGCATATTCGTAATTTCTGCATTATTGCACATATTGACCATGGTAAGAGTACCCTGGCAGATCGCTTATTGCAATCTACCAACACCATCAGTGACCGGGAAATGAAAGACCAGGTGCTCGATGATATGGATCTGGAACGTGAGAAAGGCATTACCATCAAGAGTCATGCGATACAGATCAATTATAAAGCCAATGATGGTCAGCAGTATGTGCTGAACCTGATCGATACCCCCGGGCACGTAGATTTCAGTTATGAAGTCAGCCGGGCACTGGCCGCCTGTGAGGGTGCGCTCCTGCTGGTGGACGCCACCCAGGGTATCCAGGCGCAGACCATCAGCAACCTATATCTGGCGATCGACAATGACCTGGAAATCATCCCGGTGATCAATAAAATCGATATGGACGGTGCCATGATCGAAGAGGTCAAGGATCAGATCATCGATCTGATTGGCTGCAAACCCGAAGAAATCATGCTGGCCAGCGGCCGTACCGGTCTCGGCGTCCCCGAAGTATTGGAAGCCATTATCGAACGCATCCCCCCACCCAAAGGCGATGAGACCGCTCCCCTGCAGGCATTAATTTTTGACAGTGTATATAATAGTTTCCGGGGCATTATCGTGTATTACCGGATACTTAACGGCAAACTACGCAAAGGTGATCTGGTAAAATTTGTGAGCACCGGTCAGCAATACGAAGCCGACGAGATCGGTATTCTGAAATTAAAAATGACCCCGCAGCAGGAAATTAAAGCGGGTGATGTGGGTTATATCATTACCGGTATCAAAAATGCCAAAGAGGTCAAAGTCGGTGATACCATTACCCTGGCCAGCAATACCCAACCGCTGGCCATCAAAGGATTTGAAGAAGTAAAACCGATGGTATTTGCCGGTATCTACCCGGTCAATACCGATGAATTTGAGGAATTGCGAGACTGCATGGATAAACTGCAGCTCAATGACGCCTCGCTGACTTTCGAACTGGAGACTTCTCAGGCGCTGGGCTTTGGCTTCCGATGCGGTTTTCTGGGCATGCTCCATATGGAGATCATTCAGGAAAGGCTGGAGCGCGAGTTCAATCAAACCGTTATCACTACGGTACCCAACGTGAGTTTTATCGCCCATACCACCAAGGGAGAAAAAATTATCGTCAATAACCCGACAGAGTTTCCGGATCCTGTCAAGACCGACCGTATTGAAGAACCTTTTATTAAGGCGCAGATCATTACCAAGCCGGAGTATATCGGTAATATTATGACTTTGTGCCTGGGTAAAAGAGGGATACTGGTCAACCAAAGTTACCTTACGACCACACGGGTGGAATTAATTTTTGAAATGCCTTTAACAGAAATCGTTTTTGATTTCTATGATAAACTGAAATCCCAGACCCGCGGCTATGCTTCATTTGATTACCATCCTATGGGCTACCGCGACAGTGATATTGCCAAGATGGATATTCTGTTGAACAGCGACAAGGTAGATGCACTGAGTGCACTGATCCACAGAAGCCGGGCACAGGATTTCGGACGGAAGCTTTGTGAAAAGCTCAAAGAATTACTGCCCCGCCAGCAGTTTCAGATTGCAATTCAAGCCGCCATTG
Source organism: Niabella terrae (assembly GCF_054783135.1). Classification (NCBI taxonomy): domain Bacteria; kingdom Pseudomonadati; phylum Bacteroidota; class Chitinophagia; order Chitinophagales; family Chitinophagaceae; genus Niabella; species Niabella terrae. The sequence continues at coordinate 47,964 of NZ_BAAGRD010000010.1, read as the reverse complement.
GTGCCAAGATTATCGCCAGGGAGAATATCTCTGCGATGCGCAAGGATGTAACCGCCAAATGTTATGGTGGAGATATCAGCCGGAAACGCAAACTGCTGGAAAAACAAAAAGAGGGTAAAAAGCGGATGCGGCAGATCGGTAATGTGGAAGTACCCCAGGAGGCTTTTCTGGCCGTACTCAAACTGGATGATTAGCCAGAAGTATTACGGCGAAGCTAAGTCATAAATTTATTGGCTGTAAAACGTTTCCATAAGTGTTGTTATATTTATATTTGCAGCGCTTTAAAAAAAGTTCTTATCATGCCCGGGTGGTGAAATTGGTAGACACGCTACTTTGAGGTGGTAGTGCTGGTAACACGGCGTGCTGGTTCGAATCCAGTCTCGGGCACTAAGGGGGTGGAGAAATCGAAATTTGATTCGGTTTCTCCATTTTTTATTTTGCGGAAACCCTTGTCCAGCAAGTACATCAGCCGAATGACTTCGTTCTCCTTGGCGGTTCGAAAGTCATTACCGTCAAATACCAGTTTTTCGGGGAAAATCGAACCGATAATTTTACGCCGAATATCAATATTTTTCTCTTCTTTATATAACGTATTCAAATTCAAAACTTTAAAGACGGCCTGGTTCAAATTTCCTCCATTAAGGATTTTTGTCTTGTTAAGTTCGAACAATTTCACTTCGATTACATTTATTTCGATCTCGCATTCCTGTCGAAATTCTTTGTAATCCTTTTCAGAAATGCTGTCAAGCATGAATTTTTTACGCGCCTTAGTAATGGCAATACTAAGTTCGTCAATCTTAGCTTGTAAGTTTTTGATATCTTGTCGCTCACCTTTGCAGTAGTTATTGTAGGAAATGCTAATCACTCTTGAATATGTTTCCACCGTGCCTTCTCTGGTTGTATATTTTTTTAGTTTAGCTTAGAATTTATCATTGACGTATTCTGATTTAAACCTGATGCCACATTTAGAGTTACAGTGATAATAATAACGAACAAGTATCTGAACATACTAGTATTAGATGGAGGTGGCTCTAAGGGTGTTTATACCTTAGGTGTTCTAAAAGAACCTGAGCTTAAGCTTGGCAAACTCTATGTGAGTCATTTGGTCTTATTTATGGAACAAGTACCGGTTCAATAATTGCAGCGTTAATTGGGTTGGGTCATAAAATAGAAGAGATTGAATCCCTCTATTAAGAACTCATCCCGAAAATAATGAAATGTAGAAGCAAATCGGGGAAAAGTAACGTACTTGAGAAATTAAATAGAATGATTCAACTCGGTAGGGCTTCATACGCCAAGTACGAAAAACAGGTTTTAAAGCTCTTAAAAATTGAATAGAATAAACTGTCACCAATAGCTAAGATTCTGAGTTATGAACCAAATATTTCTTTGTTATATTTACAGTTTAGCAGGCGGTTTAAGCCAGCCTGTGCGGGGAGCAATATTAATTTGTTCCCTTTTTATTTTCCAAGGTGACATCCATAAAATCATCATGATTTGTAAGGTTTTTTATATCATATTTTTCTTATTCAGACCGGATGGCCTCCAAAGTCCTGCCCTGCATCGTAATATTTAATTTAGATGCCTGGGCGCCCGGACTGGCGACAAATGAAAATTGCCAACCTGGTCGTTCGACCAGCTCAAATGCGGTAGGGGTTACAAACAGCATCTTATAGCCTTTGTCCCGAAGCCCGCTTTGCTGTATATATAGGTCTTCTCCGGAGCGATACACATTCAGCGTGTCGCTTTTACCTAAATGATATACACCTGTAAATAGCTTCATCTGCTGAGCCGTGAGTTGTACTAATTTTTTTATGGAAGGAGCATAAAATCCTTTCCATTGATAGACACGGGCAATGCTGTTTAATAGTTCGCTCACTACCGAAAAGTCCTCGCCATTGATCATGACTACGATGCCATTGCCACCCTCCATAGTTCCGTACGCTGTACTCAGGAACGCTTCATTACTGCCATTGTGTATAAAAAATTGCTGCTCTCCCCGTTTTATGATGGCTACACCCAAAGCTGATTCTTTACTCAGGTAGGGGGTCATCCTGGTTTGCATCATTTGTTGGGACAGCACCTTATGTGATTGCCCCTTTAATGCCAACTGGCATTCGATGATATATTTTGCCAGGTCTGTGGGCGTAGTCCATAGTCCTGCGGCCGCCTGTTCGGGGTAAATATGATACCTGCCATTCACGGGCTGGCCATTCGTATAATACCCGGTCGCAAGATCTGTCGTATCAGCAGGTGGCTGAGCAAAACTGCTATGGGTCATTTCCAATGGCTGCAACACGGCCTCCTGCATATATTCACTGTAAGGCCTTCCTGTAATATCTTCAACAATGAGTTGAGAAATGGTGATGCCACCTCCGGAGTACTGTTCGCGGCTGCCGGCTTCAAATTGTGATCGAACTGCCATAGTATTTGCTGGTGGCTTTCCGTCTAAAATCTGCTGTAAGGTAGGCAATGGATCTGTTCGTTTATAACCGGGAAAACCGTGGATGCCAAGGCCTGCCGTATGGCTTAGAAGATGGTATATATTAATCTTATTATTCCCGGAATTGGAATCGTAAGGGAACTGCCAGCTTTTTAGTAAAGTGTTAATGTCCGCTTCCGGCTGTATCTTACGATCGGCTACCAGCTTTAATATACCCATGCTGTTCAGGCTTTTACTGATAGAAGCGGCTTGGAATCTTGTAGTGGCAGTAACTTTTTTTGCAGACGATTCATCAGCCCATCCATATCCTTTCGCCCAATGAATTTTATAATCCTTAATGACGGCAACGCTTAAACCTTTCACACCGGTTTCTTTCATACGCTGTTTGAGGTTCAGCGCAGGAATGGCCTCACCATAAACAATATCGGGCGCTAAATGACCTTCTACTTCCAGAATGGTATCATTAACAGAGCGCAGATTTGGCTGCCCTATAACCACGCAAGGCAAAAGTAAACATATCAGCAGGGCTTTCATACATACCAATTTTAAAACTTCTAAGTTATCGCTATTTTCTGAAAAAATGGCGTACCTATTATTCCCATCTCAGGGCATGAGAGCAAAGAGGCGCCTGATGGCGTCCGGTTTTTTAACGGCCGTTTACGCGTACTATTTTTACACATAGTTTGTTTTATTTGCTAAAAGACCTCAACTATAGTATGGAAATCCCAAAGAAAAAAGGGCTGCTTAGACTTGCCAAAGAAACTCCTGGGTAAACAAACTGCTGTACATGCCTGACGTTGGCTTACACCATATCGCTGAACCATGTGTGTTGCCAGATTAGAGCGTTCGTCAGGCCTTAGAGCTTTTTTACCACTGACAGGTTCCTGAAAGATTCCGATAGTGAGGTTTGCCTGACTGGTGGGAAACTTCAAACAATTTGAATCTGAATGATGGCTCGGACGGCAAAACGGCAACATTGCGCAACACCGTATTTACCAACCTGGAAGTGTATCTGAACAGTTTGCTGGAAGTGCCTGACCCGAAATTTGACGCAGTCGTAGATTTATCAGGGTCGGAAAATTATAGTTCCGTTCAGGAAGCGGTTGCGAGAGCGCCTGAAAACAAGACATCTCCCTGGGCTATTTTCATCAATAATCTGGATCAACCGGAAAAACATAAAACTTCCTGTCCGCAACATAATCAATCATCCACTGATCTATAGTTACGTGATCATCTAATGCCGTAAAGCGGAGTGTGTGCTTCCCGGCACTGAGATGAAGCTGGCTGTTCTTAACCGCCTGCCCCCGAAGCACATTCAATTTCCAGGTTTCCGAGCGACCTTTTTCCCTGAAAGAGATGATCTGTGGCGGTGCGTCGTCCAACTGTACACTGAACCGGATATCGCCTTTGTCGCTGGGATGCGTTGGTATGAGCGCTGTACGTAGCACCACGTCCCCGGCCGCCGGGGCCTCAAACTCATAGCGCAGTGTTGCTCCCTTAGGCAATGGCACCGCATTCATGCTGTGGCCAAGCATTTTAACAGGATAAACCTGAACCGAAGCATGGCTAAATGCAGCAGCGTTGCGGGCAATAAAGGAACCATCTGATTGGATCGGTACCGAAGGATATTTGTCGGGCTTCTCCGATTTTAGCAGGCCAGTCATTTCCTTTGGGGTAACTGCGACCGGCAAGGCCGGTGAATCAAACACGTACAAATCGCGGGGATTATAACACATTGAGTATTTCCACTTACCACCCGCGAGCGAATCATTATAATATGCCGTAAGTTCCCGGATCCTGTAATAGGCATCCATACTTCTGGCACTCGCCCGAAGGAGCTGGTCATCCCGCTTCCAACGCTTTTCATCATATCCACCGGAAGCAATGGCTCTTGTCCGCTGGGATTCGAGTATTTTTTCTGCCATGGCGGCTGCAGCAAAGACCGGATACTTGATGGCTGCAAAATAGGCGTCTCTCCTATTCTCGGGAAGGAGTTTTTCCACTTCCAGAATTTGCTGCTTAATATTCTCATAATCGTTCAGGTACCGATCGGCTTCGTTATTAAAACTGGTAAAGCTGAACTCCGTTGGTTGAACCGGAGACATGCCACGACGATATTTTTTCTTATCCAGTTCCACCTGATTCCATCCCATAAACTCGGGTTTGCGGATCGTCGTCAGCCGGTAATATTCACGCATCGCAGGAAATAACTTTCCGCCAGCCTGTGCACCAAAATTGTTTTGCAGCCAGTTTTTCAAATGACCTGCAACACCGGATACCTCATCAATAGATTGAATATTCCAGGCCATATCCATGAATAATTCCAGCTGGTAGGCCGCTGGCTTGATATCATGTATATTGACGATCCAGAGTCTGCGGGCGTTATGGGCGTAGGCAGTTTTCATTTCCTGATAGATAAGCCCGGGTTGGGTAGTCGTGAGCCACAAATAATCATGTGGACGGCCCCAATAACTAAAATGATAATAAACTCCAGAGCCACCGCTTCTTTTTTGCTGTGCACTGTCACTCAATCTTTTCATATAGCCGTAATTATCATCGCACCAGGTCAGCATGATATCTTCCGGCACATCCAGTCCCCTTTCATAGATATCCAGCACTTCCTTGTAAGGTACAAATTGCTGCGGTAATGCGGTGAGGTCGGGATTTACAATTTGTTGCAACATTTTCCGTTGATCATAAATCACTTGCTGCAATGCCGCTGTTTTTTCCTTCATGGTTTTAACTCCCTGCATGGAGCCGTCGTGCTTGCCCCGCATGCCCATGGTAAAAATGTTTTCGTAGTGGCGAACCGAGTCCAGTCGCTGCTGCCAGAAATTCAGTACCGATGACTTATTACTAATATAATTGTAGGCACCCCGCTGCTCGTCCAGCCATTCCCCATTGGCATTGCTCATTAAGGGCTCACAATGAGAAGTACCCATCACAATACCGCAGCTGTCGGCTGCTTCCTTGGCGCCCGGAACAAGATAAAAGGGCACAGAAATTCCATGCATACCTGGCCATATGGCATTGGCACGAAGACGTAGCAGCAGCTTAAAAATCTGCTTATAGGTTTTCGCCGAAATCATACCCGATTTTTGCTGGGGATCAAAATGCTTCCAGCTCCAGGGCTGGAGACTGAAGTCTTCATCATTGAGAAAAATTCCGCGATACGCGACAGACGGACTTTGGAAACTTTGAAAATCTGCCGGCAGGCTCAGGCGTTGCTTTCTTTCAGGCACCACATCGCCCCACCAGATCCAGGGCGAGACACCGGCCAGGCGGGACAGTTCCAGCAGTCCGTAGGCGGTTCCCCTGCGATCGCTGCCGGCAATAATAAGTTGATTGTTTTTTACCGCGATATAGAAAGCTTCCTTCCGGGCTTTCAGTTTGTCCAGCGGCAGTCCCAGACCCGCAAGATCTTTGCCCGAATACTGATCCAGTTGCAGGATCCGGACGGTGGCTGACCGGGCATTACGAGACTGTTGAGGTAAAAGGCCGGTTACCTGTCGCAGATCGTCCATCCACATCTGCAGGGCCGTATGAACCACAGGTGAAACATTTTCTGCCATGGCATAAGTGACGGGCTGCCGGCCAACATACCATATAAAATCAGCTGCCCTTGAAAAGTTCACGGCACTACAACAGATAAGCGCCAGTAACAAACATTTTTTTTTCATCTACGAATTTTATTATTTGCCCGCAATTCCGGGCATAGTGTAAAACAATCTTTGTACGACATGGAAAGGCCCTCTCCGCCATCGTTAATTGCCAAAATAGAAGTAAAGCGTACGTTCCAATTGCTGATGAATACTATTGAGCGCACTGGAAGGCCCCAGATTGCTGACATCGGTACTGCCTCCCTTCTTTAAATTTGAACCTGCCGCCGGAATCCTGTCCAAAAAAGAAAGATTTCCCGCCGGCAACCTGGGCAGATTTCTTTCCCCGCTGGTGGCGTAAAAATCAAATAGCCGGACAAACAGATCTTTGTCGGGTGTACCCATCCTGATGCGGCCTTCCATCGTTTGCAGTTCCATCCAGACGACGTCTGCATAATAGCCTTTAAACTCCGGATATATCCAGGGTTCCCTGCCGGTTTCAGTGGCATTATAGGCTTTTTCGAAAATATCAAAATGCATGCCCTGCAACCGGTTCTTCCACACCCGTCCCGGTCCCCTGCCCAGCCATTTCACACCGGTAACCAGGGCTTCCGGATAAGTAAAACTGACGCCGGCAAAAGGATAGTCCCCGTCCAGCTGATATCGATAGTGGAGCGATAATCGTCCGTCTTTATGCAGCACCCAGCGGACCCGGTTCAGATCTCCCCGATAGAAAACCTCCACCACGGCACTGTCCCCTGCCCTGTGATGTTCCAAATGACTATAAACCGCATCCCCGCTGACAAATACCGGCCCCTGAGTCAGGGACAGATTGCGGCTGCCCTGGGTACTAAGCTTTGACAGCCATCCCGTTTTTTTATCGAAACGCAGGGTCAGCTGCGCTGTTGAAAGCTCCAGAGAAGCCTTTTCTTCCTTTACCAGGAGGTCCTTTCCGGAGGCTTCAGCCGGGAAAAGATCGGAAAGCAGTGCGATAGGTTGTTTAATCTGCCAGGTCCAGCGGTAGATTTCCCGGCCATGAGGATCGGTAGCGGTCAGGGCCAATGCATCCGAGGCGCGCCACTGATCGGGAAGACCAAGTTGCAGGCGACCCTTCTGCAGGGGTGCGATATCCGGCGCGCTGGCTTCACCCGAATCCGCGACGAAATGGCCGGTGCTTTGCGGGTCAAATTTGAGTAAGGCCCAATGAAAGCGACAGGCTTTCAGGTTGGTAAAATGAAACCGGTTCTCCAGTTCGATGCTCCCTGAAAAATCCTCGGGTAATTCCTTTAACCGGATCTTTACCGGTGCGTAAATTTCCTTCAAGGCGTAAGCGCTGCCTTCCTTCTGACGATAAGGCCCCAGAACCCCATCTGTGCCATTATAGCCATTGGCATCCAGCTGCCCGTTTCTGTCGGTGCGCACCACCGCCTCATCCGCAAAATTCCAAATGAAACCGCCGGCGCCCCTTTGGGCATTCCAATGCAGTTCCCAGAAATCAGCCAGTCCTGCAGCAGCACCACCGTCATGTAAGCCATGCAAAAATTCGGTAGGCATATAGATATTGCTGTCCTGCAATATCTTCCGGGTACTGTAATAATCTTCATAATGATTGCAGTCAATTCCGTTGATGGCATGACCTGGTCGGTGGTGGGCATGAATCACGGTGCGGGCTGACAGGTCATATTTTGCATATTCATTTACCAGTTCCATATTATGGCCGCCTTCATTTCCGTTACTCCAGAATATAATCGAGGGATGATTGGCGTCCCGGATGACCATTTCCCGAGCCAGCGGTTTTCCGGCGTCCGTGGAATAGGCTTTTTGCCAGCCAGCCAGCTCGTCTATCACGTAAAGACCCAGGGAATCACAGTTCCGGAGAAAGTTGGCATCGGGTGGATAATGGGAACAACGGACGGCATTCAGGTTCATATCTTTCATCAGCTGGACATCCAGCAGGTCTGCGTCGGGAAAACTGGTCCTGCCGTAGTCGGGCCAGAACACATGCCGGTTGATCCCCTTGATTTTTATTTTTGTTCCATTCAGGTAAATTCCGTCCCCTTTACGAACTTGAATCGTTCTGAAACCGAATTTCTCCCGGCTGACAAAACCCGTCTTCCCCTTAGGAGTTAACCTAAGAATAACGGTATAAAGATGGGGCGTTTCAGCGGTCCACTGGCGGGGTGCTTTGACCCGGGTACTGAGCCTGATCAGGGTATCCGCTCCGTTGATGACTTTTTTTATGGTGGCCACCTGCCTGCCATCGGGATCCTGAATAAGCGCTTCGAGTGTAGCGCCCCGGGCCGGCCGGTTTAAATGGGCTGCCAGGCGGAAGTTGCCATCGGCCTTTGCATCAATCGAAGTCCACGCTATATGGTTACCAGGAAGGGCCTGCAGGTAAACAGGACGATAAATCCCCCCAAATATCCAGTAATCGGCCATTCGTTCCGCCCGGTTGACCGAGGGTGCTGCCGACATCTTACTTACGGTCACTTCCAGTAAATTCTCTGCACCGAACCTGAGTTTGTCGGTGATATTATAGCTAAACCGGTAAAAGGCACCCTGATGTACCGGCCCGGCTACCTGACCGTTGATGCGCACGGCGGCATCGGTCATGACACCTTCGAAAACCAGGTTTACCTGCCGGTTCCGCCAATCTTCGGGTACCTGAAATGCATATTGATATAAGCCCTGTTCGCTGGCATACTGAAATCCTTTTCCGAAAGTGACATTGTCGCGGCCATAATTATAATTGCCAAAACCCTGCTGTTCCCAGTGTGAAGGCACTTCTATGGTCGTCCAATGACCGCTGTTGCGACCACCGGTCACCATAAAGTTCCAGGTTCGGGTATGCGCAGCATCCGTTCCCGACAGGTACAGCAATTCAGCGCTGCTTGTTGGCTGCGCCTGTAAAATTCCCGTTCCGGCGGCCACCCAAACCAGGACAGAAAAAACCAACCTTAGACGACAATTATTGAAGTATTTTCCCATATTAACAGCCTCCTACATCGTTATGCTTCGTTATACTACTTTATTGGCGGATAACTTAAAAGCTGTCGGACCGGTAAATCATGTCAGCATTCCCGGACAGGGTATCGGTCAATTAATCCTGAGGCGATCAGGTTCTTTTTATCAGCTGTTATCCGGACTCAAAGCTATCGGTTTCACGCAGCTTCCTACAGTTCAAATGATGCAAAAAACTGACCGATTGATACATTTAAAGCAGGATCCTAAATATAAAAGGTTAATTATCAGCCTAATGAACCGTACTGATCCGACATCTATAAGCAGGCGGGCCTGGCTCCTGCAATCTCAGTGTGAGGGGGACTTCAGCATTAACGCCGATCAGTATGGTTATTTTCGGGGAGCGGGAATGCTATTTAAAATCCAATAATCCGAAATACTCCGGTCGGTGAAAATCAGGTTGTTCAGTTTTAATGAAGGACCATGAAAGATAATGCGGCAAGCCTTCATCCGCGCATTTGTAAAAATTACCCTTGATGCGGTGATTTTCTAGTCGGTTTAAGCGGTGATGAACAAATACGAAGAGTGGCAGTACGGCAGTTAAACGCCATTCGATATACAATTGATTCTGGTACAAATAAGGTTGGAAAACCAATTTACGTTCTATTTTTTCAATAGTTTCGGCGGCTATGGCCGATCGGTTGTTCCTGTCAGGGCCATAGAAAAATCTTATATTACCCAATACATTACATTCCAGATTATAATAATTGGCATCCTGGTCAAATTGTACAAAAAATTCCACGCAGCTGTCTTTGTATACTTCACCGTTGGTGTTCCGGAATCTGGCCTGGGCCACCGGTTCACGGACCATAAATTCGAGGAAAAGTTCCTCCGGTCTGTGCGCCAGCTTTACCGCTGCCTGTATTTTTTCGGTGTGACAGGCGCTCCAGGGCTGCTGGTCTATTTTATATTCCTGGTAGACAAGGTCCTGATCCATACTAGTCAAGCTTGCCTTTTGAATAAATAAGCCGGCCTTTCACGAAAGTTTTAAGAATATTGATATCGGGATCAAATACCACAATATCCGCATCCTTACCGGTGGCCAGACTGCCCTTCCGGGCATCAATCCCCATGATACGCGCCGGCGTTTCAGTCATCATCTTTATCGCGTCTGCCAGGGGTATGTCCGCCTGTTTAACGACCGTTCTTACCAGACGGTCGGCCGTGGCCACACTTCCGGCAAATGCCGAACGATCCGGCAGTTTGGCAATGCCATCTTCCACAATGACCCTGAGGCCCGTATGAATATTTCCCAATATACTTTCGCCTTCCGGCATACCGGCGCCCCGCATCGCATCCGTAACCAGGGCAGTCCGGTTCGGGCCTTTTATCTTGTATATCAATTGTAGCAACGGTGGCGGTAAATGAATACCATCTGCGATTGCTTCCAGGTCCATCGCTTCAATCAGGTAACCCGCTTCTATGACGCCCGCATACCGGAACGCATTCCTACGGGATACGCCGCTCATACAGGAATAGAAATGCGTAGCCAGCGTATAGCCATTATTAAATCCTTCTACGACTTCATCGTATAATGCATCCGTATGGGCCAGCGCCAATACTTTTCCCCGGGACCTTACATAGCGCCCGAATTCCAGCGCTCCGGGCAGTTCGGGCGCTGCACTCCAACGGGCAATATCATCTGAATAATCCAGTATCCTTTTATACTCTTCCGGGTCCGGATGTCGTATATACCGGGGATCCTGGGCACCCCGCTGGCTCAGGGCAAAATAAGGCCCTTCCAGGTGCACACCCATAAATGCTGCGCCATTCCTGTTCTGCCTGCTGGCTTCCTTATAAGCATCAAGCGTAGAAAAAAGATCTTCTACTTCGCTGGTTAAAGTTGTTGGAAACATGGCCGTAGTTCCGAAGCGGGCATGTACTTCGGCAACCCCCAGAAAAGCCTCCACCGTGCCATCCATAAAATCATAGCCACCGCCGCCGTGTACATGTATATCAATAAATCCCGGTGAAATATAATGGCCTTCCGCGTCAATAATATCGTCGCATTCGGCTTCCATCTCCGAATGGCTGATGGCGGCAATACGACCGTTCTCCACCAGAATGCTTCCGTTTTCAATAATTTGGTCGGGTGTAATTATCCGGCCATTGATGATTTTGAACTTCATTAACTCCCCTTTTAGTTTGATGATGGCTTTATCAATAAAACTGATATGGTTTCCATTTCCCTCAAATGGGATTACCTCCTGCCCTGATCAGCGAACTTCCCTCGCACGGGACACCAATCCGACCCGCTCCTTGCGTTTACCTTAATACCAATTTATGAAGCCGGCTTAACCGAGCGCCATCTTCTTAATTTATGTCCGTGTAAGGCATAATAGACCAGGTAAAGATAGCAGGGCAGCAGCAACCAGTAAGCTTCCCTCAATCCATGTGTATCTGCGATATGACCATAAATGACCGGCATGATGGCATTTCCGCAAAGCCCCATAATCATGATCGAGGAGCCCAGTTTTGTAAATCTCCCCAGACCATCCAGTGCCAGCGGCCAGATCCCCGCCCATATCAAAGAATTGGCCAGACCCAGCATGACGACCAGCCATAAAGAAATATCGGCCGTATGGCCCAGTAAAGTGACCGGAGCCTTTAAAAAAACGATCAGCAGGCTCAATACCGTCCCCAAAATGGTGCATATTTTAAGGGCATTCCCCTGACTCAGAAAACGCGGAATGGCCAGGACACCGGCTAAATACCCCAGCATCGTCAGGGCAAGTGTATAAGAAGGAAATACTTTTGCTTCTACCAGTGTGATACCCATCGATCCTGCATAACCAATGATTGTATCAATGGCTAATATCTGTGCACCGACATGCAAAAAAATGGCGACGGCTCCCAAAATCAAATGCGGGAACTGAAAGATATTTGTTTTATCTGAGTTGGAGGCGGCTATTTCACCGTGTTCTGTTTCTGTGTCTATCTCGGGCAGGGGTGAATACTTTATAAACAGGCCGAGGCCAATAAGCACCACTGCGACTACGGTATAAGGCAACATGACCCTTCTGATCAGTTCGTCCAGCGCAGCCGCTTTTTCCAGTTCACCCATTAAAGGAATCTGCTTAAAAAGTTCGGCATCACTTGCCTTAAGAACGGCTGCAGCAAACAGCAGTGGCGCCATAATACCGGCAAATTTATTACACATACCCATGATGCTGATTCGCTGGGCGGCGCTTTGTTGCGGGCCCAATATGGTAATATATGGATTGGAGGCTGTCTGCAGGATGGCCAGTCCGGAGCCCAGCGTAAATAAACCGGCCAGAAATATCCAATAGGTCCGGTAGTAAGCGGCGGGAATAAATAAAGCGGCGCCCACAGCCATCACAAAAAACGCCGTCATCATGCCTTTCTTAAAACCCATAGCTTTTAAGAGATAGGAAGACGGCACCGACATCACCAGATAGGAAATATAAAAGGCAAAGGCAACCAGGTAGGATTGAAAATTGGTCAATTCACAGGCGATCTTAAAAAACGGTATCAGTATGGCATTGATCCATGACACAAAACCAATGATGAAAAATATCATCCCGATTAATACGATGGAAATGGTTGTATCGCGTCTTGTCAGCTGATCGGAAGTTATTTTTTTGGTACTCATTTACTTATTCTGGATTTTAGCGCCTGTTGCGGACACGCATCACTTGTTTTGATGATTTATTTAATTTTTTTTACGCTGCAATTCCAACATGCCTTTCCCGAAGCGCTTACCATATTCCACCATGGAGGGGCTGTCAAAATGCGTGCTATCCCCTTTATGTACCAGTCCGGCGGATGAAACGACTGCCGTAAACGGAACTTCCTGAGGCAACCGTGCCAATTGCTCATTAATGAGTTGATATTTCTCCCTGTAACGTCCCAATTCGCCAGCGACAAAAGGCAGCTTTGGGTTGGAGGCTACCTTTCTGATCCGTTCAATGAGTGTCCTGAGACGTGCTAAATATACGGCCGCTGAAGCCGGTCTGCTATCCCCTTCTCCCTGTAGCCAGATCACCCCTTTTATGGGGCCCTTTTTCCTGGCTTCCTCTATCCTTTTGACTGCATCGTCATAAGGATGGGTCTGGGTTGCCCGATCATAGGCACCTGGCTCCCATTTGGAGATGGAAGTACCACCCACCGCAGCGGGTACCAGACAAATGGTATCATTGGGATAGGCTTCTGCTATCGCTGCAGCAAAGGAAAGTCCCGGACCCACGCCTGCGACTTTCGGTTTATCAAAATGTAAAGGGTGTCTGGCCGGTACCCAATTATTGCTTTTATCCAGCATCAGTACCCGGTTGTGGTGAATGTCCAGGTACTGCTGGGTAAGCGGACCCCGGCCCGCCATATTAGATTGGCCGAGCAGCAGGTATACCTGGTACTGTCCTGTTGGCGTAGCGGATCTTCCCGAAGTAGCGGTTTTGGCCGCAGGGCTGCAGGAGAAGCCAATGCAGCCGAGCATTATCGCGTAACAGGTCCTGAGTAGATAATTCATTATTATAATTTTAATGTCCGGATATTTCCGGGGTTAAATTATGGAATCGAAGGGCACCGGCCAACTAAATTCATTCCTGCACAGGCATAAAAAACAGAAAGTTCGGGCGGGTACGTTCCTGTGTCCCGTTTTCATCGATCTTTTTTGTAATCAGTGTCTTACCCACTACGGTCGAAGTGCTGCCGCCGCCATCAAGCATATAGGCAAATTTCACTTCCAGGTTTTGTAAGATGCGCATCAGGTCCTTTGAAGTCATGCCTTCTCCATCGAAGCCCCTTCCGCCGCAACTCAGGAACAGCAGGTCGAGATTGTCGAACTGGGCGATAATCTGACGGGGATGAATTTCATTGAAATTCCGGACAATGGTCAGCAGGCTGTCATGAACATTCTTATGCCCCTCGATCAGGGGAATAAATGCCGTCAGTGCGTTGACAGATCCGTCCTGCAGCATCCCTGCCCCACTGGTTCCGGGCGGGTAAGCCACCAGTTCGTTATTGGCTTTTATACCCAGGGTATAAGTGTTCTTGGGCAGTTCCTGGACAATTTTTCCGGCTACGATCTGCGTTCCTGAAGGTGCTTTGGTTTGGGGCGTCGGCCTGCGTTGTGTGGAAGCATTAAAGGCCAGCATGGTACCCTTTCTGATGGCAAACTGTCTTACTGTTTCTCCGGTATCTTTAATGGCAAGTTCCAGACGCAACGGGATCAGGTCACCTGATTTGTCCTTATGGTCTATTTTAGTGAGAAAATACCAGGTTTTGGACGGCGCATCATAATGTTTGGTAACCCTGTAATATTCACCGGTAATTTCCGGTGCCAGCTTTGTGTTTGTGCGTGTAGATGCGCAACTCACCAATAGCAGGGTCATACAGGGGATAATTAGGGAATGGATTATTTTCATTTTTGTTCAATTGATTTTTTAAAATACTGTTTTTTTGGCGCGACCGGGGTACCGACGATTCGTGACTGCCGGCATGCGATATATTAACTACCGGATTTTTTCTTTCCCGGCATGGGCGCGCCTGATTTCACCCAGGCGGTATACCAGATATCACGCAGTTCCCGGGCGCCATCCGCCAGACGTGCGGCCGTAAAGGCTTTGGCGGCCTTCGGTTCCTTCCCGCTTCCAAACCGGCCCGACCTGTCCCAGGCGAAAATTTGCTCCACATAGGAATTACTGGTAGCGATATAGCTTGCTGCTTCCTCCAGCCAACCGCCCACCACACGAGCCGCTGTATCAACCAGGCCATTCACATCACTCAGTTCAATATGATTTTCCACATAGACCGATTCATACCGGCTGTGCAGGTTATCGGATTTACCTGCATAACCATTGGGATTCGGAAAGCCCGGGTCCCAGCCATGTACATGGACAGAGGCATGCATCGGATTCGATACATCGGTGATCCAATGGCCCAATACCCCGGCAATAAAGCGGATGCTCTGCTCCTGGGTACGCTTTCTCTCAATTTCGTCAGGTGTCCGCTCCTTCATTCTCCGCCAGCGTCGGAAAGCGCCGGTAAGCATTTCCGCCCATTCCTGTATGCCATAAGGGGCCGTACCATAGGCACGAACGCCATTGGTCCGGGCGGCTATTTTGCCCTGCTGCGCCAATTCAATGATAAAGAAATGCCGGTTGGCCGGCAATGGTTTTGGTGCAATTTCCCAACGAAAGGTATGATTAGGGCCGGTAACTTCGTCTAGTGCCGGTTGCTCAGCATCACGCCAGCGGTCAGGTTCGCAGATCAACAGGGACATTGCATCGGCAGAGTTCCGCAGGAAAGCCGGAAGCTCCATCGGCAGGTGGGCGACTGCCACCCGGGCCTGAATCTGGTGCCCTTTGCTTCCCCAGCCATATACCGTAAAGCCGGCCGGCAAAAGGGCCGCTATCAGAAATAGAAACTTATAGTTTTTCGCTTCGAAAATCGGTTTCATCACTTCGGGCTGTTTATTTCAGATTAAGCGGAATAAACGAAGTGTATAGGGTATCCAGTGCGGTGGAGTCGGGAAGAAAGCCGGTAGCATAGGTAATGGAAGCCTCCGGCAATACGTCTTTCAGCAGACTTGAATTTTCCTTTCCTGACAGGATATGGTCCACGGATAAGTTTAAGGTGTCTGTATATTTTATCCAGACGACGACCAGGTCATCGGAGGCCGGTACCCATTGGATGGCTACATCATTGTCCGTTCTTGTGGCCGAAGTATAGGATCTGGATAACAGTGAAGACCGGTAAACCGGACCATATACCACCCCATGAACAGCGGTTTTAATGGAAGAATGGCCTTCGTTGTCAAACATATAAATATCAAAGTACTGGATGCCTTCGTTCATGTTATCGAGCAGCACCCGCACCGAGTCGCTTTCAGCTATTTTCGGCACAGGTCCTTCCACAGAATCCCGTCCGTTATTCCAGTAAATTTTATACCGACTGATTTTGGGATCTGAAATCAGCGGCCAGGAAATTTCGATCCGCTGGTTACCGCCCCTTGTTACTACATCATCTGCCTTACTTACATAAATGGTTTCACCCATGTCCAGGAACTGCCGGTGAACATCATCCATTTTTTTACAGGAAGGGATGAGCACAATGCCTATTAAAAACAGGATCTGGTAAGTTATATTCATTTTCATCGCTCAGGTATTAAATTAGGTGGGCGGGTGGTTTCTCCTAAATGTTCGCAGCCGCCAACCAATAAGTAATTATATTCATCCGGATCCTACTCATCCTCAGGGTTGCCCCATAATGTAAGTTCGCCCCAGTAGGTATTGGGCCTGGTGTCCCAGGTACTGATGGTTACAAACCGGATATAGCGATAGGATACACCATTATAGGGCAGGGTAAAGTCCTCACCGGCTGCTCCTACTGCCAGATCTTCGTTGGTAAACTCGCCTAAAGGAAGTCCGGAAGGTTTGACGGATTCATAAGATCCCAGCTTATCCCAGTTTTCCCAGCTGCCACTCTGACTGGGGTTATTGCTGGCCCAGATTTCAAAATATCTCGGGCTTTGCCTGTTGAAAAGCCAGTTTCCATTGGAAGTCCAGTAGGCATTCACCCTGATCCTGCTGAGCATGGCGGTCTGCCCTATATCGATGGTCAGCCAGTGCGGCGGATCCGGCGTCGCACTGCGAAGTCTGAAACGGTTGGTCGTAATATCATCCCATAATAGCCTGGGATTATCACTACTTTCCGATAAATAGGTATCATTGTCGAGCACTTTCAGGTTCCATTTTGATTTATCCAGTTTTTCCTCGTATAAAGGCGTCAGGGTTTTATACAATGTGTCAGATTTGTTCTGCCATTTGTCCATTAAGACAAAAGCAAAGTCCATGGGTTCTGCCGGGAGGCCGGTCATCAGGTACTCCCTGAGTTTTGAATTCGTATACAGCCGGTCAAAGGATTCAAAAATCCCATTTTCATTTTTCCGAAGCGTATACAGTACATATTCTCTTTCCAGGTCGTTGCGTATCTGTAATTTGATCCCCCCGAAATCTTCCAGGACGACCAGTTCCTCGTATACCTCATGGATCGGTGCCAGCAGGGGGTTAATCTTCACTTCTATGGGCTCAGAACGGACCTCTGATCTGTTAACCACGTACAGCGTCACCTGTTGCTCGTCCGTACTGGCAAAACCTTCTAAAACGATATTATCGGTATACACCGATGATTTTGCTATCCGCAGTTCCCCCTGTTGGGTGGAAAACTCCGCCAGTACGTACAACACACTAGGATCATCGGGTAAAGTGTAACTGATTTTGGAAGCTCCCGGCAAATTCTCTACCTGTATATTGGTGAGCTTCCCGGGTGTGCCGTCACCGGTTTCCAGGGGTCCCTTTATGGTTTCTTTTCCGCAGGATATAAGCAGCATCAGGGGTAATAACAGACAGGTTATCAGCCCCGGCCTCTTATTGGTAAAATCCTTATAGTTCATGATATGCATATTATAATTTACAACAGTGTACCGCCTACCAACCCGGATTTTGAACCAGGTTTTTATTGACAACCAAATCCTTTTCCCGGATAGGCCAGAAATAGTCCTTGAACTCGAACCGACGGGTAAAAACGGTGGAAGGCCGGTAGTATCTTTCCGCATCCCCATACGTGATGCTCCATCCCAGAATGGGGCGGTTGAGGTGCACCGGTGCCGTTTTCCATCGCCTGAGATCCCAGAACCGCTGACCTTCAAATGCCATTTCTATGGCGCGTTCCCGCTGGATAATCTCCCGGAGCCCGTCCTGCTGCGCGTATTTTCCGGGTGATTTGGAAAAAAGATCCCAGGACTCCTGTACCGTTGGTATACCTGCTTTTTCCCGTATCAGGTTCAGGTATTGAAATGCTTCGGCACCCGGACCGTAGGCTTCGTTCAATGCCTCGGCATAGAGCAGATACAGATCAGCCAGCCGAAGCATGGGCCATGCGTAATTAATCGTAGAATAGGTATCCTTATTCACCGGTGTATTCCGGTAGTTGATGAGTTTCTTTATATAGATCCCTGTTACGGAATGAAAGCTCGGTGTAAGATTCCCGCAGTATTGGCCCGCTTTACACTCCAGCCACCAGGGATTGTTATCATCATATTTCTGGTTGCCGTACCAGACGCCGCCATCAAAACCAAATCCTCCGTAGTACCTGGGCTCACGGTCAAAATTCAGATAGGCCGTGGTATACCCCTCTTTGATGATAAATTTCTCGTCTTCCGTGCCGGTGCGCAGCTGGAACCGGTTGTTATAATCCCAGTCAATATCCTGGTCGATGGGCAAACCGTTGCGGGTATAAAACTGGTTGGCTATATTCAGGGTGCCCCCTGTGGCGCCCCTTACCACCTGCCACTCCCGCTGATCGCTGTTTAATGCTCTTGGGGCAGCATTGGTTTGCAAAGATCTGGTGGTATTATTGGTATTGGCCCAGATGATCTCCGTATTCCACTCCTCTGTTACGCTGCCACGATAGTTCATCTGTAATTTGGTGCCTTCACTGATATTACCATTATCCGAAACGGTTTCATACTTATAGAGTTTATAACCCAGGCTATGCGCCAAGTCAATCGCTTCCTTACAGGCTGCTGCAGCTTTTTCCCATTTTGCCACCTGGTAGGTCTGGTTAAACAGGAGCTGTCCTTCCTTATCCTTAAAATCAGCATAATCCGTATTACCGTTGAACAAGGGACTGGCCGCATATACCAGTGCGACAGCTTTTATCCCCCTGTTGATCGGACCCGTCATTCTGCCCAATTCTGTAATAGGATCTTCTACCACCAATGGCAGGGCCTCATAAGCTTCGTCCAGCAATTCGACTATATAATCAAATACCTGGTCTACCGGCTGACGCGACACCCGTACTTCATCACCGGAAGCATAGATCGGTATATTCTCCCGCAGTACGGGAACAGGCCCATACATCCGTACCAGAAAAAAGTAATAATAAGCTTTCAGGGTTTTGACCTCTGCTTTCCATTTCTCAATCTCTTCCGGTGTCATGTCCGGAACAGTTCCTATATTTTCCAGAAAAATATTACACTGGCTCACGGCCACCCAAAGGTTGGAAGCGGTGTTAAGGCCGTTCCAATAGTCGTTATAAGGACTGTTCGTATTCTGTTCTCCCCTTCCAATCATCTGATTGCCCGGCGTCTCGGTGGTAGCCAGCCACATTTCATCACCACCAAAAAAAGCCGGATTCCCGGTCTTGGTTCCCAGGTCGGGCATAAAAGAATAGCAGGTGGTCAGGTATTTCTGTGCTGCCGTCCTCATCCTGAATGCATACTCGAATGTGGCAACATTATCCGGCACCACATCTATATATTTATTGCAACCCGCAATAACCAGAAATAATGTCAGGACGCATATTATTTTTATAAACTTCATAGTCTTATGATTAAAAAGTTGCATTGATACCGATATTAAATACTTTTTGCAGCGGATAGCCCAGTCCGTTATTTCCCATTTCAATATCCCATAGCTTAAATCGGCTGAACAGCAGCAGGTTGGTACCGCTGGCGTATAACCGGAATGTTTTCAGGTGCATACGTTCTGCCATTTTCTGTGGCAGGGTCAAGCCAATCTCAGCTTGTTTTAATCGCAAGAAGTTACCATTGTACAACCACCAGGTACTCCTTTGGGTATTATTGTCGTGACTTTCAATGCTCATCCTGGGCCATAAGGCATAGATATCAGGGTTGGAGGGGGAATAATGGTCATTGGCAAATGCCGCCATTACCTGCCTTCCGCCTACAAAAGGCTGTACATTCTCAGGATTTACCCAGAAAGAGGAGTTGGCAGAACCCTGGAAAAAACAGGACAGGTCGATACTCTTCCATCCAAATGAAAAGCCGGCTCCATAAATAATTTCCGGTGTCGTAGGAAATCCGATCGGCACCTGGTCCAGCACGGTTATCTGTCCGTCGCCATTAATATCCCGGTATTTGATATCACCTGCAATATTGGCCGAACCGAAATTCTGAGGGGGTGAATTTTCAACTTCCTTGTCATCGACAAACAGCCGCTCGGCAATATATCCCCATTGCTGCGAAATGGGATAGCCGATTCTTGACTTCCACCATTCGTTATCGTATACCGGTTCTTCATACACCCGGTAGGCGCTGGTGGCATAGGTAAAATTCCCGCGCAACTGCAGCCAGGCGTCCTTTCCGATACTTCCCGAATAATCGGCGGAAATATCCACGCCTTTACCGGTGGCCTCGCCCACATTGGCATGTACCGCTGCCGTCAACCCCATGGTGGAAGGTATATCGGAGCGAACCATCAGGATATTGGTACGCAATTCTGAAAAGAAGTCGGCCTGAATATTGAGTTTATTGAACAATCCCAGTTCCAGGGCCAGGTTGGTCTTGTAAGATGTTTCCCAACTGATATTAGGATTGGCATAACGGGTTACGTTAATGCCACCCATAGACTCATTCGCCTTTTCGCCAAAAGTAAAGCCCCGGTTGCTGGCATCCATATCCACTTCTGAAAGATAAAAGAACCGATCATCAGAGCTGCCGATTTCATCATTACCGACCAGGCCATAAGTAGCCCGGAGCCGGAACTTGTTGATGGTATGTTTAAGCGGCTCCCAGAATTTTTCGTTGGAGACGCTCCAGGCAATGCCTGCCGAGGGGAAAAAGCCCCAGCGCAGACTTTCGTGAAACCGCTCCGATCCGTTATAGCCGAAATTGAATTCAAGAAAATACCGGCGGTCGTAAGCATAGGTCGTCCTGCCGGATACACCGAGGTTACGGGAGGGCAGCGATAATTGCAAGCTATTGGCCCGCGCATTTAGCCCCGAACGCATGATATAGACCAGCATGCCGCTTAATGCATGCTTTTCATTAAATACCCGGTTATAGTTCAGTGCCGATTCCAGGTAGAACACGGAACTTTGCTGCCGCAGGTTTTGATCGAGGGTAAAATCGAGGTACTCGGTTCCCTCGGTTTCGTTGAAAGAGGCAATGGAATAAGCACCGGTCTGCCGGTCATAGGAGGTTAATTCATAGTAAAAGGGTTGGTAAGACCGGGCAATATCGAACCTTGAAATCCGGTTCGTATTGAACATGGCCCGGAAAGACAGCCCTTCTGTGAAAAAAGAAAGATTCTGCTTCAGTTCCATTTGGGCCATCATCAGGGAGCGGGTATAATCCTTGTATCCGCTCACCATATCCGCATAGGGATTTAAAAAACTTCGGGTGGAAACCCCGCCAAACATCACATGGTTTATATGGGCGTGTGCCGCATCCCTGGGATAAGCCGGAAGGAAGTCGACCGGGCTGGCCCGAATAACCTTGTTATACAGCGAAGCCCCACCCTCCTTTGGCCCCTTGTAATCATCAAAATTACCGTTCAGGCGCACGATCAGCTCTGTGCTTTTGGTAAGATTCAGGTTCACATTGGCCCTTAGCGTATAACTTTTCAAATCAATATTATTGTTGAAATTATTGATCGGATCAACTTTCAGCACGCCGTTATCCTGTGCCAGGGAGCCGGCCACATAATATCTTGCCACTTTTCCGCCACCACTGACATTCAGGTTGTATCGGTGATTGAAGGTCTTATCCTTAAACAAGGCACTGCGCCAGTCTACCGCTGGATATAAAATGGGGTGAAGGCCTTCCGCCGTACCATCAATTTTATCAGGCGTATACAGTGGCCTATCCAGTGGTGCACGCCCTATTTGCGCCTCATTATACAATTTCATATAGGTAACGGGATCGGCCAGTTCAACTTCTGAAGTGGGTTGGGATAAGGAACCTTCGGCGCGCAGTGAAACCGATACCGGACCTTCCCGCCCCTGTTTGGTCGTTACGAAAATTACCCCATTGGCGCCCCTTGCACCGTACAATGCGGTAGATGTCGCGTCTTTCATGATGGAAAAACTCGCTATATCATCCGGGCGTAATCTTGCCAGTTCAGTAACGCTCAGTTCCACCCCGTCTATGAGGATCAGCGGGTCTACCTTACCGGTACCGAAAGAGGTAACACCCCTTATAAAGAAGCTGGCGTTATCCTGCCCGGGTTCCCCGCTGCGCTGATAGGCAATGATGCCGGCTGCCTGGCCGGCAAGTGCCGTTGTCAGGTTGCTGGAGGGCACACGCAGGTCAGAAGGCTTTACGGAGGTGACGGCACCGACCATATCCGTCTTTTTCTGGGTACCGAAAGCGACCACCACAACTTCACCCATTGCCCCCGGATCCTGCTTCAGTATGATTTCCAGAACATCGCGACCGGCGATGGGAACATCCTGCTTCAGATAGCCAGTGTACGTAACGGTCAGGGTGGCCGTTTTTTCAATGGCGGGAAAAAAGAAGGCGCCCTTGGAATCAGACTGGGTACTTACCGCCGATCCCTGGATGGTGATCGTTGCCCCGGCAAGAGGCGCACCCAGAGAATCACGTACGGTCCCCCTTACGCCGGATTGCTGTTGCAGCGCCTGGTTTGCCGCTGTAGCGCCGGTAAAGGCAAGGATGCCACAGAAGGTAAGTAGTACCATAGCAGTCGTAAATGAAAAGGAAAAGCGAAATTCGTTTTTATACTTGCTCATCGTTTCGGAGTTTAATACGTTGTTGGTTGCCGGCTTATCTTACCCTGGCCAGCCGGTTATACAATTGCTTCATTTTTGCAATTCTGGTTTCGTTATCTACAGCCAGCTCGGAAGCATAAAAGCTATCTTCATTGGCTTTTATATAATCGGCGTTCAGCTGCTGGCATTTTGCAATAAGGTTTTTAAGTTGGTTGGTCAATCCCTTCGGTGCAGCAGGCAGACTGGCTTGTTCCGCGATATACTGAAATTCCATATACAAAACCCGGGTTCTGGCCATCAGCCGGTAATGGGTAAACTCCCCGAGATTCCTTAAAGGTTGTAGCGCGTCCAGTACCTGCCCCGCATGGCGGACACTGTCTAGCATATTTTTAATGGACAGGTTCTTTTGGCCATTGACCTTACCATGTCCCAGCTGGTAGGGAACGGTCATCAATGCATCCAGAAAGCGGTCGGACTGTTCCGGACTGAACCCATAATGCTTTTTGGTATAAGCCTGCACAAACCTGTTTATATCTAAGGGTTCCTGCTGACCGATGGCTTTGAAATAGGCTTCCAGCAGGAGGTTAAACCCGGTTATCGGATACACACGTCGGATGGCATAGAGTTCGATAATATCGGGACCGCTTTCATGTAAATAGGAATAGAGTCCGGAGGTGGACCAGGATGTCATGATGATGCCTTTGTAACCCAGCTGGCGTGCCTGCGGAATAAAATCATGGATATTATTAAAATGACGGTCCCAGGTAGTCAGGTTATAATTGTCCGGACTCGAACGCAGTGAGGGGGCACCCCATATTTCGAAGCCACTCGCCATTAATTTCTGGTGATCACCGAACCGGTTCAGGTCCCAACCGTAGTTCCAGTCGACCAGGATGGCTTCCTTAGGCAATGACTGCAGGGCCTCGGGATATTTCAGGGCAATATCTGCCCATAGGACCGGTATTTTACCCAGCTCCAGTACGATATCGCAGATCATTTTTACATAGTCGCCATACAATCGGCCAACACCATATTTTTTCACTTTGGCCTTGCTGGCTGCACTATGTCCCAATAACCTGGTTTCATCGCAGCCAATATGAAAGTATTTTGAAGGATGCAAAGAAGCCATTTCAGTTATCAGTTCCTTGAAAAGCTGCCGGCAAAGTGCTTCCTTTGTCGGGTTGACCTGGGAGAAGTCCTTATCAGATTCGCGTAGCGCGGCATATCGGGGGTAACGTAATATATACTCAACATGTCCAAAAGTTTGCTGCAAAGGGATCACATCAATGCCCAGGCCGGAACAATATTTTACAAAATCTGCAATTTCCGCTTTGGTATATGCGTAGCGGTTGGGTATCAGGGGATGTTGCTCAAAAGGAAAGCTAGCTTCGTACTCCATCACCAGGGTATTTATACCTGCTTCGCTTAATTTGCGGGCAAACTGCTTTAAGGCCGCTGGTTTCATTACCTGAATGCGGAGATCCAGATGAAATCCCTTAACCTGAAAATCATGACCGGTTCCTGCATGGAAGTTTGCTGCCTGCAGATCCGATATCGACAGGAATATGGTGAGTACCAACAGCAGGGTCCTGGTATACTTATTCATTTTTCAATAATTTGGCGCTTGCCTGATCCAGATAAAGGACAGTCTGCGGATGCTTTCTTAAAATAGTTGAAGGAAATGCTTCAGAAACGGGTTCATGAAGGGTATGACGGACGGCCGCCGCTTTTAAGGCGGACGGAACGATACAGAAAATAAAATCTGCATTCAGTAAGGCCGGTATGGTCAGTGTTAATGCATGTGTGGGCACTTCATCAATACTTGTAAAGCAACCATCGTTCACCTGCTGCATGCGGGAAACGAGATCCAGGTCTACTACTTTTACCAGTTGTGGGTCATCAAAGTCAGCAACATGCGGATCATTGAATGCGATATGCGTATTCTCGCCGATCCCCATACATACGATATCTGCCCGGTACTTATCCAGAAGTCCGGTATATCTTTCAATTTCTTTAGTGAAATCCGTGGCATTGCCATCCAGGTAATACACTTTCCGGAAATCCACCCGGTCAAATATCTTTTGCCGCAGAAAATTGCCAAATCCCTGGGGTGCTTCCGGGTCCAACCCAATATATTCATCCATATGGAAGGCATTGACCTTCGACCAGTCCACGGACTCGTTCACCAATGCCTCCAGGAATTCGTTTTGCGAGGGCGCGGCAGCAAAAATGATATTCACCTGCGCCTTACCGGCTGTCAATAGTTCCCCGATTTTTTGCGCTACCTGAATAGCTGCAGCGCTTCCTAAATCTTTACGGGTTTCAAATACCCGAATCACCAAATTATCTTTTGTAAATCCTTCTACTTTCTCCATCAATCAGACTTTTTCTTTTATTTTCCGGGCCAATGAAATTCCTTGGGCTGGCTATAGTAATAACCACCAACCTGTCCGGGTATGATTCCCGGCTGCTATACATATTATTTACTGTTGGGGCTGAATGGTAAGTCTAAAGCAGTCCCTGGCTATGGCATGCAATTGAAATTTTTAAATCAAAATACGTTTAGCCGAAATTAGCGTCGGAGCAGGGCAAACGTCATGTGAATACCGCAATCATTGTTTCAAAAAACGCAAACTTTATTCCAGGGATGCAAATTTCTGCTGGTATTCTTTGGGCGTGTATCCCTTGAACTTTTTAAAAGTGCGGGATAGATTTCTGCTGTCATTGAAACCGGATTGTATGGCCAGGTCCAATAAGGAGAGCTCTGGTTTGGTCAACAATAATTCAGCCAGGTGATCGACCCGGCACTGTAATATGAACTGGTAAAGGGATAAACCCATTTCATTCTTAAACTTGGTTTCAAGATTTCGTCTCGACAGCGGTACCTTACGGATCAGCGATTCGATGGAGATGGGCGTTGTAAAAGCAGCTTCTATATATTGGACCACTTCATTGATATATTCATTTGCAATATTGTACTTTTCCGTAGATTGTCTTAATTCAATCCGAACCGGGTTGACAATAATATTATAGGGTTTGGTTCGCCTGTTTTCCAGAAGATCCTGCAGCAGCTTCCCCGCCTCGTAGCCGCCTTTCATAACGTCAAGCTGGATAGAAGAAATCGGAGGATCAGAGATATTACATATCAGGTCATCATTGTCGACACCCAGCAGGGCGATATCTCCCGGTATCGCTATATTATTGAGCTTGCATATATCTGAAACCTGTAGTGCAAAATAGTCGTCGCAGGCAAACAAGGCGATTGGTTTGGGAAGGGATAAGAGCCACTGATCTAGTTTTTCATGGTCGGTTCCCCATTGTTTTTCGTTGAGATTTTCAGTTTCAAAGTAAAAAAAACGCCCGCCGGCTTTCTCTAGTTCAGCTTTATAGCCTTCCGCCCGCTCGGTGGACCAAACCACGTCCTTATTGCCATAGAAGGCAAAATTCCGGTACCGGCGCTGGATAAAAAAATGAGCAGCCATTTTTCCGGTCCCCCTGTAATCGCCTGTTAAATTGGAGAAATGATCGCTTCGTTTCTTATAGTTCTGTACGATTACGGGGATGTTCAGCTCTTTTAGATAAGTCACCTCATCCTGATCAGCCTGTGCGAAAACGGCATCTGCCCCCCATTCACGCGCCAGTTTTAATATCCCTTCCTCACCGTGTAATGACTTAAAATAAGATGGTATCCGGTAGAACAGCCAGGGTCCCTTGTCTTTGGAATACCGTACCAGTCCTCTCAGCAGCAACCTGCTGAATTTACTCGAATGATCAATTAGTAATAGTATCCGGTACAAATTTATTTGTTTAAGTGCCTCTGAATTATGGCTAAATTAGAAATTAGACAGTTTAAATAGCAAATTGAAGCGGATTTTTTGTGGCACTTAATGTAAAGCAGCTGAAGACCCATGGTCATTTAGCTTTTGAGCAGCAGGTCAGGAGTAATTTACCGTAAAATGCAGTTACGACTTCAGGTTGCGCAATGGTTCCAATAAGCAGCTTCCTTCTTTAGGCATAGATATTGCGTTACTACCTTAAAATCAGGATTATGAATGTTAAACGTCTTTTTGGAACCGTACTTACCATTTTAGGCATTATCGGATTAATCTATACCGGATATGAGCTGATTAAGGGAAGCACCAACTACCGATCCCTTATTGTTATAGGGATCATTGGTTTAATATTCTTCTCTTCGGGCATAGGCCTGGTGAAGAATACAAAGGACGAAGCCTGAGAAACCGGCGCGCCATTGTTTCCTGGCAGATTCGGTTCTTCCGGAGAAATCATCAAACGATGTGCCCCAACCCATCCCATTCAGGAGTAAAACCAGCAATGTAAATTAACCTGCAAACGGCATTCGGACATAAATAACAAAGCAGATCCAGCTGATTTGGTGCGAAATTTGTGCAAATTATGGCATGAAACAAAAGACCCTTGAACTGATCACCGCGGTACTCCTGATACTGGTAACCGGTATTTTCTGGGGAACCTGGTTTTCGCTGAGCAGAACCATGCATCACCTGCCTCCTGATTACTTTATTACTATTGGAAAAGAAATTATGGCGAATGTGGCCGTACCTATGAGTGTAATGATGCCAGCCTCAATAATCTGTCTGCTCCTGTTACTGTTCAGTACATGGAAGACAAAAGCGCTTTATTTTTATTGTATACTCACGTCTTTGGTCCTGTTTATCCTGGCACTAATTATCACCCTGACTATAGAAGTGCCGATTGACAACCAGATAAAGACATGGAATGCCAACAACCTGCCGGCGGATTGGGCGGAGATTCGGGATCACTGGCAACTATTCCATACCCTCAGAACTTTTCTGACCCTGTTTTGCAGTTCAATTTTTATACTCGCGCTGCTGAACAAGAAAGGCCGGTCATAATCCGGTAACTGCCTGTTTTAAACTTCGGCAAACCTGGATTATAGCAACGATTGGGATCAAGAATCCCGAAGCTCAAACTAATAATAAACAAATAACTATTTGGATATCAATGCAAATATCTCGGCTATGTCCAGTAATTACTGACACATAATGCCTGTGTAAAACCAAGTTCACCCCTTAGAAATTATATTTCGCCGTCCTGCCGAATCAATAGATTCTGCCTTAAAAAACCATCCGGATCCTGAACGCAAGGTGCTGCCAGGCCCTGAATTTCACCAAAGTCCTTAATTTTAGGCAGGTCATCAACGCGATACAATTTTACAGAAATATCCAACCGGTATGAACAGTAATATACATGAGAAACGATTCGAAAAACAGTTTAAGGCCTTGGAATCCCTGCTCAATGCTGCGATCAAAGCAAAGGATCCGGGACTATATCTCTACCAGAAAAATTTCCGGGCGCCCCTGTTTCAGCTGGAAGCCCTCGCCCGGATTTACACTGAAATTGAAGATGATAACAAACACGTTAAAAAGCTACTGAAGCAGGCCAAGAAAATGGAGGACCTGATTGGCCAACTGGATTATTTTGCAGTCTTTGTGCAGCAATACCAGTCGCGACAGGATATCCCGAAAGCGGTGCAGAAGCATTTTGCCCGCCATTACATGCAGACCCTGAAAGACCTGAACCGGAGACTGGAGAAAAAGGGCTGGCTGAGCGGTAAAAGAATCCGAAAATTCAGAAAGGCGATTCGAAAGGCCGACCTGAAAAATTCCGGTGAGGACAATTCAAAATTGAGCGCATTTTACCTAAAGGAAATCCGGGAAATCAACGAATTCACAAATAACGGCCGGGTATATTTTGACGAACTGGAAGCCGGTGTCCATGAACTACGCAGAAAGCTGCGCTGGCTCAGTATCTATGCCACTGCCCTGAACGGCGGCGTTCAATTAGCAGAAACCCTGCCCGTACATCAGCGGCTGAAAAAATACCTGACCCCGGAGATCGTTCAATCCCCCTATAATACCTTGCCCTCCGTGAAAGACAAACAAGTTCAGCCACTACTGCTTTCCAGGGATGATTTTTATGCCCTGAGCTGGATGATCGATCAATTGGGCAGACTAAAGGATCGTGGCCTGGATTTTACGGGAATGGAAGATGCGCTACTGGATGCGGGGTTGGCCGATGACAGGAAAACGGCTATGCTGAGCGCAAAAAAATACCTCAAACTATCGGAAACGCCCGTGGATGGACTTTTGAGTGAAGCCTCCAGGCTGACCGCACAATTCTACAAAGACCAGGTTTTATCGCGCCTGGTGATTCCGGAAGATCTGCATTAACTTTTGGTTGCCGGCCGATAGATCATTTCAACCACACCGGACCGGAATTGACGGCTGGATACGAGATTCAGTGAAAGAGGTTGTTCCGGATCTTTAAACAGTGGTTTTCCACTGCCCAATACCACCGGATGTACATACAATTGGTATTCATCAATCAGACCCAGCCGGAGAAAACTATGAATTAAAGACGCGCCTCCGTAGAGCCAGATGGCACCTGCACCAGATTTTTTAATGGCAGCTACTTGTTCCCCAATCGCATCACTGATAAAGGTCGCTGCCGGATCCGATTTAAAATTCCTGGAGAACACATACTTTTTTTTGGCATGTATCGCATCCCAGAATGCCTTATCCGCTGCTGAAGCTTCAGGTTCCGGTTGATAGTTCCCCCAGGCATCATAACTGATCCGGCCATAAAAAATCGAATCCACTTTGTCCAGAAATCGGTCAAATGCCATGTCTTCATCCATGATACACCAGTCGATCTCCCCGTTAGGCCCCGCAATAAAACCATCCAGTGTTACGGCGAGGTTCAATATAACTTGCTTCATAACTATAAACGCTTCTTTTAATTACAAATATATTTGTCGCCATTTAAATAATCGGGTTGGATCTTTTCATCTGATGTTTTCAATTGAAGAAAAAAAATCAGGACTATTGCGGAAACAATGTAGCAGGCTTGCAGTGTGGAATTTGTGCGGTGGTAATCCTAGGCCGTGCTTGTGCGTGTCATTACCCTATTGTAATGGGTGGTACTGCAACCCGTTTTGCTTTAGGTCCTCATTGTCCATTTATAACGCAGAAGTCACCTTAGAATAGCTTCAATATTATGACATTTTTTTTATGCCTTTTTGCTTCGCTACTGAAGTTTGTCGTCGTGGAAAGGGACAGCTTAAAATTTTATTACTGTCCGGCTGCAATCCGCAGTGCTGCAATACCGTTTGGATTGATAGCTTTTGAAGTATCTCTTTTATCTCCATAAAATAATTTCTTTTGTGCTTGCAAATTCACAAGAAAAATTAGCGAACTCGTCTAAGAAAACAAGCATAAAAATCTATTTTCCTGCTCTCTTGTCTAAATAAACTTGCTAATTATTGATATTTAAGCTAAATTTGCAGTACAATATTTACGCTAATGCTTAATAAAACAGAGTTTGCAGACAGATTAAAAGACCTTCGCAAGCGAAAAAGGATTTCGCAGGGCGAACTGGCTGAACTGATAGAGGTGCATTTTACGCAAGTGAGTCGATATGAAAGAGGGGAAACAAAGCCTAATGCTGAAGCAATGACCAAACTGGCAAAGGCTTTGGATACTACCGTTGATTTTTTACTGAACGGTACAGCTGATGATATGGTAAAAGATGCGGGGCTAGAAAAAGAACTGATAAGGCGTTTTAAAGAAGTGCAGGACTTGGGAACCGAAGATAAAAAAACGGTTCTCTCTTTGATGGACGCCTACATCGCTAAAACCAAAATACAAACATTACTCACTAATAATTTTTGACTTATGGACAATACAATGCTGATACAGGTAACCAACCAAAAAGCCGTAGGACTTTTGCACGAACTAGAAGAACTACGTTTGATAAAAGTACTAAAGGAAAATTATGCTCCGGTAAAAACAAAGCTCTCTGATAAATACAAAGGGATTATCAGCAAAGAACAAGGAAAAAACCTTAACGAACACATTAAACAAATGCGTAGCGAATGGAACAATATCTGATTGATACCAATGTAGTTTCTGATTACCTGTCTGCTTCGTTGCCTGCAGCCGGTATTGGTTTTCTAGACACAGTAATTGATGCCGTTCCCAACCTTTCGGTAATTTCTCAAATAGAACTCCTTTGCTGGAATGCCGATAATACCACTACGGAAAATGTAAAAAATTTTATTTCCGACAGTGATATACTGGATATTAGCCCCGATGTGATTGCCCATTGTGTGGCTTTACGCAAAGGCAAGAAAATAAAAACCCCTGATGCCATTATTGCAGCTACTGCTTTGGCTTACGGCTTTACGCTTGTCACCAATAACGAAAAGGATTTTGCCAATATCAAAAGGCTGAAATTTATTAACCCACATAAGTTATGAAAAAATAAAGCCCGGACTTTTCCAATTAAGGTTCTCCCCGAAAAGGATCCTTATTTTTTAAATAGAGACGAGTTTCTTTACTTTACCCTTTTAACTCGTTTTGTCGGTTTTTTCATCTTTACTCTCGTTTCTGCCTACTTCTTTCTGCTCATCTTTTAGTTTCTCCAGCCCCATTATCCTTCGGAATTCTCAAGAAATTGAAATATAATCGGTTAATTATTATATAAATGAACGGACTGGTAGACTACCATTATGTCCTTAATCCCCGGAACGCGCAGGCCAGGTATGTTATTTTACAAAGTCTTGTATTGCAAAGGTTTTAATCGTTTTGATTATTTTTGCATTGTCCGTCATTTCTACCATTTAAACCAATCTCCCGGCTTCAAAACGAATGCAATGGCAGCACAGGTACAGAAATCAATCATTAAAAAAACGGCATCGGCTGTTTCCAAAGGAAAGGCGGGGGTAACAACGGAGAAGTCATCCGAACCCCAGGCTGAACGCACCATTCTGCTGAACCTGAGCAATGATATTACCAGGGTCAGGGGAAAAGACGACCTGGTCAAAGTATTCTCCAGCCGGTTGAAAGAATATTTCTATTTCACCCATGTAGTAATTTCTCTTATTGACAATGAAAAAGGCACTTATTATCCCTTTCTGATAGATCGTGAATCCATGCCCATTCGCCATCGCAATGAGCTCCCTTCCCTTTTGCAAATGCAATTTGTTATCGATGACCCTTTTCTTGGTCAACTAAAGGAAGAAAAAACCACCGCAGCATTTTTGCTGGAATCCATTATTGACGAAGCAGGGATTCCGGCTTTCCTGAAAGTAAACTATGAATGTGGTGTGAAAAAGGCGATGATTGTGCGACTTAAAAATAAAATGGAGACCATTGGGCATGTACTGATGTATTCTGACAGAACCGATAGTTTCCCCAAAGCCTTTGAAAATGTCCTGGAAGGTATCGCGCCCCATTTATCCAACGCAGTTGCCAATATCATTATCAACCTGGAGATGGAAGAAAGGGAGCATGAAAAATCCCTGCTACTGGCACTGAGTGAGGAAATAGCCGCCCTAAGAAAAAGGGAAGACCTGTTGCATATTGTAAATACCAGGATCAAGAAGCTTTTCGGCGTGCGGGAGTTTGGCGTTGCTCAAATTAATAGCGAGGAGAACAGCTATCGTTCTTTTATAATGGACGTTACCGAGGATTTAAAGCAAGTCAAAGGATTCGAAAGCATCACGACTGCCGATTATGACATAAGCGACCCCTTGTTTGACAGGATTTTGCAATCAGATGATCCCCTGTTACTTGACATTGATGCCTTGCTGCAGGAACCCGGGATGCCCGATTTCGTCGGATTCTGGAAGATGGCCGGCCTGAAATATATCCTGGCTATGAAATTACATGTGGGTGAAAAAAATGTTGGTTGTGCGTTTTTGCACCTGGATGCAGCCAGTAAAGACCGGATCAAACCGCATCTGCTGAAAGCGGTTTGCGCCCATTTATCAGTGGCCGTATCTAATATCCTGTCCAATGAACAGATCAGCCAGAAAAGCCTGGAACAGCATTTCCTCCTGGAATTTAGTAAGGAAATCGCCCGGGTACGAACCAAGGATGAACTTCAGACAGCGATCTTCAAAGTACTGGAAAAGACCCTGCATATTCAATTGGGAATGATTCAGGTGATCGAAGAGGACGAATTTAACCTGCGTCCCTTCATGTATGATGCCCGCATCTATAAGCAAGCACATGCGCAGGATTTTTTTGAAAAAATGCTGGCCACTCGGGTCACTATTGATGAGCATTATACTGCGCAGGTATTATCCAGCGGGGAAGGCATTATTTATAATGTAGCCGCTGAAGCCGCTACAGGCAATCCCTATGCGCGGTTATGGGAGACCATCGGCTATCAGAACATGTACGCCCTCCCCCTGCGTACCGGCAGCAAGAATATCGGTACCATCTGGCTGCATGCCAATCAACTGAGTGAACTGATCGTTAATAGCATCTGTGCCCAGATTTCCATTGCCATCTCCAATATACAGGCCAATGAAAAATTACTCGCTTATAAAAAACAACTGGAAGTTGAGAATGACTATCTCAAGGAACAAATCAAGACCATCTATAATTTTACCGATATCATTGGCAGCGGACCGGCAATGCAACAAGTCTACCAGCTGATCTCCCTAGTCGCAGAGAGCAATTCCACAGTGCTGCTGTTGGGAGAAACCGGCACCGGCAAAGAACTTATAGCCAGGGCTATTCACAATGCTTCTCCCAGAAAGGATAAACTGATGGTAAAAGTCAACTGTGCAGCCCTGCCCGCCAATCTGATCGAAAGTGAGTTATTTGGCCACGAACGGGGGGCCTTCACCGGGGCATTGGAAAGGCGGATCGGCAAGTTTGAAATGGCCAATAACAGTACCCTGTTCCTGGATGAAATTGGCGAGATGACACCGGAAATGCAGGTAAAACTTCTTCGGGTATTACAGGAACGTGAACTGGAACGTATTGGCGGCGGCGCCACCATACAGGTGGATGTCAGAATCATTGCCGCCACAAACCGGAACCTCGAAGCCGAAGTAAAAGCCGGTCGTTTCCGCTCAGATCTTTACTACCGCCTGAATGTATTTCCGATAACCCTGCCACCACTCCGGCATCGCAAGGAAGATATTGAAGCTTTGGCATATTTTTTCCTGGAACGGTATTGCAAAAATGCCGGTAAAAATATCCAGACCATTTCTTCAAAATGTATCCATACCCTGAAATCCTATGAATGGCCCGGTAATGTCCGCGAACTGGAACACCTGATAGAACGAAGCATCCTGCTCACGCCCGGCCCTGTGCTTCACGAAATCACGATGCCACAACCCGCACCGGGTGCCGATGCTTCGGCAACTAATGGCAGCACAAAAACCCTCGATGAAATCGAAAAAGCCCATATTATCGAAGTATTGCGAAATTGTCAGGGTAAAATATCCGGTTCAGGAGGTGCCTCCGGCATTTTGGGTATCCCGGCTACTACCCTGCATTCCAAAATGAAAAAACTACAGATTCTGAAAAGTGATTACCACCAGTAAACATTTTTCTTCATTCCCGGGACACTTACTGCTCACTAACTGTTCTCTTACCCCATCCACGATATACAGCGTACCTGCTCGTCAATTGACGATATGTAGTTGATTTCCCAAATCCACTCTATATATATATTATTGATATTCTGTCATTTACGCAATGGCACAGGCTTTGTTTTGGCCCTTTCAAATGAATCAAAATGAAAGGTTCTACATCCCTACCAGAACAATGGGCCACCCGCCTCCGACAGTTTCTGGCGATCAAAAATCGGCGCAACCAGCTGTCGACTTTCAAATTTATAACTCCGGTTTGGCTGCGTTTACCAACACCCGGGTTCGGGAGCAGTTATCCAGGCAATACCATTTTCAATGACCCTAAAAAAACAATAATATGAATCGCTATCAAAATGTCCACGAAGCACTAACCCAGCTTCGTCTGAGAGGTTACTGTGCAAATTTTTCCACCGACAATGTTTGCCTGTATTGTGGCGACCTCGATCTGCGACTGGATCCCCAGGAATTTATTATCGACGAGACCTATCGCTTTCCACCCGCTGCAGATGGAAAAAGCTACCTGCTGCTGGCCATATCCAGCATCACCGGTTTAAAAGGTTATGTGCTGGATGATTATGGCGGCGCAGCCTGCCAGGTAGATAAGAGAAACCTGCAGGCAGGTCAAAGCAGCTAAATCCGACACAAGACACTTGAATCTGCCAAATATTTTTCACTATAAAACCATCTATCATGACCAACACCAAGATGAACCTTACTGCGGCCAATGATCCTCATATACTGAAGGAAGTCCGCGCATTCCTGGAAACGTTAAATGCCGGCGACGGCCCTCCCATCGAAACATTAACGCCTGTGCAGGCACGCCAGGTACTGACAGACGCCCAGGAAGGCGTAGCAACAGATGTCTCCGGCATTCTGGAATCTGAAATAGAAATTCCCGTAAATAACAGTTCACTGCGCCTGCATATCGTAAAACCAGCCGGGCTGAACCGGGAGCGACCGGCCTTTATTTTTATCCATGGAGGCGGTTGGGTACTGGGAGATTATCCCACGCACCGAAGATTCGTGAGGGATCTGGTGGTGGCCAGTGGCGTCATTGCGGTATTCCCCGACTACAGCCCGGCCCCGGAAGCGCAGTTTCCGGTAGCCATCGAACAAATTTATGCGAGCCTGGAATGGGTGTCGGTCAATGGTTCACAGATCGGTGTAGATAGCAGTAAGCTGGCCATTGTCGGCAATAGCGTAGGAGGCAATATGGCCGCTGCCGTAGCCCTTATGGCCAAGGACCGCCAGGGTCCGCAGATTCAGCAACTGGTCCTGTTCTGGCCGGTAACCGATGCCCGTTTTGATACCAAATCCTACCAAACCATGGGCGAAGGCAGGTTCCTTAGCCGCAATATGATGATCTGGTTCTGGGATCAGTACCTGCCGGATCCGCATGCCCGTCGTCAACCTTATGCCGCACCTCTGGAGGCTTCCGTCGATCAGCTCAAAGGCCTGCCGCCGACATTGATTCAAATCGCTGAAAATGATGTGCTGCATGACGAAGGACAGGCCTTCGGCCGCAAACTGGATGAAGCGGGCGTAGCAGTTACCCTGACCTGCTATGACGGTTTGATCCACGACTATGGTTTATTGAATGCTTTAGCAGCAGTCCCGGCGGTTAAAACAGCATTAGGACAGGCGGCTGCAGTTATTAAAAAGGCATTGCGCTAAACTGTAATGCGCAGTGATCATGAAACACCACCTAAAGAAATTTTTTCACCTTCAATATATACATATCATGAAAATTGTAGTAATCGGCGGAACCGGCCTTATCGGTTCAAACCTGGTCCAAAAACTTCAGCAACGTGGCCAGAATGTACTGGCGGCTTCCCCCGCCACCGGCGTCAACAGCCTCACTGGTGAAGGCCTGGACGCGGCCCTGAAAGACAGCGAAGTGCTGGTAGACGTTTCCAATTCACCATCTTTTGAAGATCAGGCGGTGCTGGATTTTTTTGAAACCTCAGGTAAACACCTGGTGGAAGCAGCACGTAAAGCCGGCATCCGTCATTATGTGGCCATGTCCGTTGTCGGCGCCGACCGACTCCCGGCCAGTGGCTATCTGCGTGCCAAAGTCGCACAGGAAGCCATCATTCAAAACTCGGGTATCTCCTATTCCATCCTGCGTTCCACCCAGTTTTTTGAGTTTGCCGACCGTATCGCAGCTTCTGCAACAGTAAATGGCGAAGTGCATATCTCTCCGGCAGTCTTTCAGCCCATTGCCTCGGATGAAGTCGTAGCCGCACTGGCTGATGTCGTCAGCTGGCATCCGCTGAATGGCATTACCGAAGTCGCAGGTCCCGAGCGGATTCAGATGAGTGAATTCATCCGGTATTTCCTGAAGACGACCGGAGATCCCCGCCAGGTGGTCGAAGACCCCCATGCGCCCTACTTCGGCAGTGAAATTGACGACCATTCCCTGGTGCCGGCAGAAAATCCCCGGTTGGGCAAGCAGCGCTACCAGGACTGGCTGCGACTGGAGCTGGCAAAAGTGTAGAAAGTATTTTCCGAAGCAACAAATTCATTTCTGCCTCAGGTGACGAAGACGACGGGTGTCAGTTCGTTGAGGCGGCTGTAACGGGCATGCACTTTCCACCCGTTCGTGCATGAGACAAACCTACGTCGGCGCGGCGTCTCCGCAAAGCCGATCAGCTACACAACGATACCAGGGCAGCATTTTTTAATTCCCATAATTATTTCAGCATCATGAAAGCGCGTACTATCCCCAAAAAGCGACCGGATACGATGCCTTCCTATTCAGAAACCTTCCAGGGAAGTATATTCCCCAACCGCCACGAAATGAATATCACTGATGGCGGAGAATTTATGGACGACTTCTGGCGAATGGAAGAGCAGCCTTTCGGTTGGAACGCCACCAAAGGCAAACAGTAAATTTTCAGGTATACACCTGAACCATCATTAAAAACAAAATCAACAATTATGTTACAACAACTCAGCTCAATAACACTGGCGCTGGCCGCCCTGTTATTCCCCGCCACTGATCAGTCGAATCATTCTACTGAAACAAAAGGCGTTAAAAATATTGTACTGGTTCACGGCGCCTTCGCAGACGGTTCCAGCTGGTCCAAAGTCATTCCCATCCTGCAGGCAAAAGGTTTTCATGTCATTGCCGTTCAAAATCCCCTTACGTCGTTTGAAGACGACCTGGCAGCTACCAAAAGGGCACTGGCAGCTACGGACGGTCCCGTATTGCTGGTAGGACATTCCTATGGCGGCATGGTCATATCCGAAGCCGGCAAAGATCCCAAAGTAAGCGGACTACTGTATGTGGCTGCCCTGGTACCGGAAGACGGCCAGAACGTTAATGACGTGAACGCCACCATGGCGCCCACCGCTGTAGGTCCCGAGTTCCGGCTGAGCTCCGAAGGGTTCCTGTCCCTGTCTGAAAAAGGCATTGACGAATTTTTCGCCCAGGACCTGCCGGCAGCCGACAGAAAAATCATTTACGCTACCCAGATGCCCTGGGCCGCTTCTGCTACTGAACAGAAAGTTTTTGATCCTGCCTGGGCCTATAAACCCTGCTGGTATATCGTCGCTGCCGAGGACGGCATGATTAATCCCGACCTGGAACGTTTCAAGGCCAAACAAATTAAGGCCACCACTTTGGAACTACCCACCAGTCATGTGCCCATGATAGCGCAACCGCAGCAAGTGGCAGACTTTATCATCCAGGCCGCCGGCAGCCTGTAATTCCAGTTCCTCGTATCCCAGATACGCTTCAAAATGTATTTAATCATCCATCTTTAAAACAGATATCATGAATGAGTTTTTAATTGTAATCCACCGGGATCTTACCAGTAAGCGTCCCAGCCCTTCCAACGATCAGATGAAAGAAGCCCTCGAACCTTACCGCTCCTGGGTGGCTGATATCGCCGCCAGTGGTCAGCTGGTCGCACCACCCAAAAGGTGGGATACCGATGGCCGGGTTGTCAGTACGGCAAAAAAAGTACATGAAGGCCCCTATGCCGAAGGTATCATCTCCCTGGGTGGTCTTTTCCTCATCCGGGCAGAGAACTACCAGGATGCGGTTGCCATCGCAGAGAAATGTCCCATCATTAAATATGGGGCTATCGTAGAAGTCCGGAAGGCCTTACCCGCAGCCTGATTCCACGGAATGCCTTTAATCTATTAGGGCATTCCTTTTTATCATTTTTAAATTTTCCAAAATGAACAAAAGAATAAACATTAATTCTGCAGAACCTAAGGCCCTGAAGGCGATGATGGGTCTTGAAAGTTATCTGTATCAAACGGCAATTTCCGACACCCTGAAAGATCTGATTAAAATCAGGGCTTCTCAACTCAATGGCTGTGGTTACTGTATCGATCTACATTCAAAGGCAGCCCTGAAAAATGGTGAGACCAACCAAAGGATTTTCCTGTTAAATGCCTGGAAAGAAACCCAGGGTATTTTCACCGAAGAGGAAAAGGCGGTATTGTCTATTACTGAGGCAGTCACTTTAATACATCAAAATGGTCTGCCCGAAACCATTTATGAAAATGCCCGCCAGCATTTTGATGAAAATCAGATCGCACAGATCATCATGGCTGTCGTAATTATTAACAGCTGGAACAGGATCGCGATCAGCAGTCTGCTGCAACCGGGAGAAAGTTTCTCCTGATACCCATCCAAATATTGTCGGAATAACAAAGTACCGGGACTGGTCAAAGGACCTGTTCCCGGTTTTTAAAACTTAAAAAACCTGCCGTAAGACCCGAAAGTCTTTAGCTTTTGGGATCTAAGGCAGAAACCTGCTATTTGTATAATTGTAAAATATAGTATGTTTCGCAACATCAGAATAAGATGTAAAATCCTCGTAAGATACTTGCGCGTACACACGTGGAACGATAGTAAGACATCTAACTCCTGGGAGCAGTAAGCAAATTGCTATGAAGCGCAGCACATTTGTCTTTAGCAAATGGGTAGTTCACCGGAGAGCAGGTATTGCTATCGGAGTAAATTAGAAAAAATACCAGTAATTTTACATAAACGGATTTTTCAGAAACTATTCCGTATAGCAGATTATCTCAACTTAAAAAGGAGGAATATATGTTATACCAGAAAGACCTTAAGGATCAATGGGATGCCTACAATCAATTACAAACTGCAAGGGAAGAAGGAATTGAGGAAGGCGAAGCCAGAGGAGAAGCCAAAGGGCTGGCCAAAGGGGAAGAAAAAAAGTCCCGGGAATTCATTGAAAATCTCATCCTGAAGTTAAACCTTGATAATCAAAAGACCGCCGATCTCGCAGGGGTATCCGTGGATTTTGTAAAGAAAGTTCGCGCCGGCTTAAAAAAGAAAAAATGATTCTGTAACTCTTGGATAGTTGACAATTTACGCTTTCAGCGTAGCTACCAATTCCCTGGCTGCCGCATTGCCTGCACGATTGGCACCAATCGTCGAAGCCGAAGGCCCATATCCTACCAGATGAATCCGGGGCTCTTTAACCACCATGGTAGCCAGCCTCCCGCCCATCTGAATACCACCGCTTTCTTCTCTTGGCACCACTTCCTGTAGATGGTCAAGATCTCCTTTAAAACCGGTATTCCAGAGGATCACATCGGCAGCCTGATGACGTCCGTCTTCCCACCTGACGCCGGTTGGGGTAATTTCGCTAAACATGGGCTGCCGTTTCAGCACGCCCCGCTTTTCCATATCAATTATTTCAGGAGTTACCGGCAGCCCGGTGACTGAAACAACTGATAAAGGGGGCAATCCCTTTCTGACACGTTCTTCGACTTTGGCCACAGCATGGTGACCTGCCGCATCATCGAATGGCCCCTGCCTGAACTCCGGCGGACGGCGGGTGACCCAGGTGGTGGTGGTTACCCGGGAAATCTGGTCCAAAAGCTGAATGGCGGAAATGCCTGCTCCCACGACAATCACATGCTGGCCTTTAAAATCCGCAGCATCCCTGAAATCTTTGGTATGCAACTGGCGGCCCTGGAACTTTTCTGCCCCGGGATATTCAGGTATATAAGGGTTTTCCCAGGTACCCGTGGCATTGATGATGCCCCGGGCAGAAAATAAAGTCTTGTCCGTATCTATATTAAACAGATCATTCCGGTGCCATACCCTTTGCACAAGTACCGGCCGGTAGACCCTGATGCCGAATTTCTGTTCATATTTTTCATAATATTCCGGCACGACCAGATTGGTTTGCGCCTGGGTTTCACCGGTATCAATGGTTTCACTTAATGGCATACCCGGCAGATCATGAATCCGGTTGACGGTACTTAGTGTCAACGAGGACCAACGATGCTGCCAGGCGCCGCCGGCCCTGGGCGAGCGATCCAGCACCAAAAAATCCGCCCCCGGTTCCCATCCCAGCTTCCTTAAGTGATAGGCCGCAGATAACCCTGCCTGACCGGCACCGATCACAACGATTTTCGTCTTATATCGTATCTTATGACTCAATTCAGATTTAACGCCAGCCCAGTCCGGGTGCTACATGTTCGAGAATAGAAGATAATACGTGCACATTATAGTCCACGCCCAGGGTATTGGGGATGGTCAACAGCAGGGTATCCGCCTCCTGGATGGCTTCGTCTTTGGCCAGCTGCTCAATCAACACATCGGGTTCTGCCGCATAGCTCCGTCCAAATATGGCCCTACGCTCCCCACCGATGGCCCCGACCTGATCTGTTTTTTGTGCCTCATGCCCGAAATAAAGCCGGTCCTGGTCATTGACCAAAGCAAATATAGAGCGGCTAACCGATACCCGGGGTTCCCGTTGGTGACCCGCATCTTTCCAGGCCTGCTTAAAAAGGCGGATTTGTTCGGCCTGCTGGATATGGAAAGGTTTCCCGCTTTCATCAAACTTAAGGGTAGAACTTTGCAGGTTCATACCCATCTGAGCCGCCCATACTGCGGTAGCGTCTGAACCCGACCCCCACCAGATACGATCCCGGAGACCGGGAGAAAAAGGTTCCAGCCGCAGGAGCCCCTCAGGATTAGGGAACATGGGGTTAGGATTCGGTTCAGCAAAACCTTCGCCCTTTAATTTCTCAAAAAAGGCCAGTCCTTTCTGACGTCCCCATTCCTCTTCGGTTGTCCCGGGTTCCGGAGCATAACCAAAATAGCGCCAGCCGTCAATAACCTGTTCGGGAGACCCCCTGCTGATGCCGAGCTGGAGTCGTCCACCGGAAATCAGATCCGCTGCGCCGGCGTCCTCCACCATATAAAGCGGGTTTTCATAGCGCATATCTATGACACCGGTGCCGATTTCGATGGTATTGGTACGGGCGCCAATAGCTGCCAGCAGTGGAAACGGCGAGGCCAGCTGCTTGGCGAAATGATGGACCCGGAAATAAGCCCCGTCCAGACCGATTTCTTCTGACGCTACGGCCAGATCTATGGACTGCAACAGGGTGTCGCTGGCAGTTCTGGCACGGTAAGCCGGGTGTTCGGCCCAGTGCCCAAATGACAAAAACCCGATCTTTTTCATGTTGTTTTATTTATAAGTGAACCGGTTAGGCAGATGAGATCCCGGCCTCCCCGAATATACAATATAGCAGATAACATCCGGATCGATCCATTTGTTTACCAGCATCGAACTCATGCAGCGGACCTTTTAGGCTAACAGGCAAGGGCATTGCCCTCAGGACGGGACTTAATGTTTGAAAAAGATTTCTGTGGCACCATAGCCGTATCTCGGATGGTATTGATTGATAAAATAGCTGACCTCTTTTTTAAGCCGTAACAGATCATGGATTTCATCGCGGAGTTTACCGGTTCCTACACCATGGATGATAATGAGATGGGGCAGCATATGGGTGACGGCAAGGTCATAATATTTTTCAAAGGTCTTGAGTTGAAGGGTCAGCTTTTCAAAATTATTCATTCTTGCAGGGGCATCGGTTAGCTTCTCGATATGAAGATCTACGACGGATTGTGGTGCCTCCAGATGCTGACGTGCTTCTTTAGCATTATACACTTTGTATCCCCGCGTAATAAGGCTGTCCAGGGGCAGCTTGGTGGGTGTTGCCCTATCCGGATATTTGTCAAACAGGAGTTGTGAAAACGAGGACTCATTCTTCTGCCGCAGGGTCTCAATCCTGGAAAAAATCTGTTTGGGCTTCATTTTGACAATTGCTTCGTATTCCTCTGCCTTAGTCTTCACAGTCTCAAGCAGCGAAAAACGCAGTTCAAAAGAAGGGCTGTCGTTCATATCTTCAAAGGGCACATCATGAACGTAGAAATTTTCGAATGGCTGTATGGTGTTTTTGATCTCAAACTCCGTCTCTCCAAAGAAAGATAAACGATAGTCAAAAATATAAGCCGTTTTTGTGTGATTGACCAGATAAATTTTCAATTTCTCCACATATTCATCTCCGAATTCATCGACGTCCATGACCGGTATAAACTGCAGCATCACGCCATCCTCCTGCCGCTCCTTATGATCGGTCTTCTCTTTGGGTATGTCGTCAATATGCCTTTTAGAAGGAGTTTTCTGTTGTTTTTGCCGGGTAAATCTTTTGTAATATGGAAAATCCAGTTGATCCAGGTAAACGGGAAACCGTACACCGCGCACATCCACCAGCGCCATTTTCTTATTGATAAACTCAATAATCTCGCCTTCTTCCTCCGAGTGCAATACCAGCACCTTATCCCCTACCTGAAACTTCATGATGCAAATT
Source organism: Niabella terrae (assembly GCF_054783135.1). NCBI lineage: Bacteria > Pseudomonadati > Bacteroidota > Chitinophagia > Chitinophagales > Chitinophagaceae > Niabella > Niabella terrae. The sequence continues at coordinate 5,297 of NZ_BAAGRD010000010.1, read as the reverse complement.
TAAACAGACTATGGCAGAATTAAAACCTTGATCATTGCCAACCCCTGCAAGGTCACTGCCTATGCAACTTTTTTCTGTGCCAGTTTACTATGGAAACGGCTGTAACTAAAATAGATCACCAGCCCGATGGCCAGCCAGACCAGAAAACGGAGCCAGTTGGTATGGCTCTCCTGTGCCATCAGGTAAAAACAGCTCACCATCCCCAGCACAGGTAACAAAGAGAAACATTTGATAAAGGAAAGCACGGCAATAATTGCCATGACGATCCAGAAAATCAGCATGGGGAATTTTTCCAGGGTAAAAAGTTCCGCAAAATGAGCCGGCGCCTCCCTTCCGACAAGAATCACCGCTATCAGAAACAGGGAGGGCACAATATATTTTCCGTTAATATAGGGTACTTTAAATCTGGATTCCGGCTTCTCCTTTTGCTGGTCCAGCACCAGAATACCGCCGCAGACCAATACAAAGGCGAACAGGGTACCAATACTCGTCAAAGCTAACACGGTACTAAGGTTCAGAAATAAGGCCGGAATGGCGACCACCAGACCGGTGATTATGGTGGCAAAAGAAGGGGTTTTGTATTTGGGATGTATGCGTGAAAAAGCTTTGGGCAGCAATCCATCGCGGCTCATACTCATCCAGATTCTGGGCTGGCCCATCTGGAAGACCAGTAGTACACTGGCAGTAGCGATGATGGCGCTTACGGCAATGATGGCAGAGATCATTTTGAGCCCACGGGCATCAAAGACCATTGCCAGCGGGTCGCCGACATTCAGCTGGGTATAAGGGACCATCCCCGTCAGTACCAATGCCACCAGAACATAAATGACGGTACAAATGATCAGCGAATAGATCATACCCCGGGGCAGGTCCCGCTGGGGATTCTGGCATTCCTCCGCCGTCGTCGATATAGCATCGAAACCGATATAGGCAAAAAATACGGCAGAAACTCCTTTGAGGATGCCACTGATGCCTGTGGGCGTAAAGGGTGACCAGTTATCCGTATTGACATAAAAAGCACCGGCGATAATCACCAGAAAAATAACAGCCAGTTTCAGCAGTACCATAATATTGGTCGAATTACGGGATTCCTTGACGCCGATATAAACGATATAGGTAATAATAAAAACGATCACCAGGGCGGGTAAATCCATGATGATGGGCAGTCCCAACAGGCGCGGCGCCTCCGACCAGGCCGTGTGGGCGCTAAGCAGGGCGGGTTCCATTGTTACAGTTGTGGCTCCGGCAGCCAGGGCATCCCCCACTTGTTCAAACCCATGGCGGGCGGTAACAAAGTCCATACTCAGCCAATCCGGGATATGCAAACCCGCCTTATCCAGCAGGCCGGTAAAATAGTCACTCCAGGAAATCGCTACCGCAATATTACCGATGGCATATTCCATCAGCAGATCCCAGCCGATGATCCAGGCAAAAATCTCTCCGAAAGCTACATAGGAATAGGTATAGGCGCTTCCTGAAACGGGAACTGTAGACGCAAACTGCGCATAACAGAGGGCCGCAAAGCCGCAGGCAATGGCCGTAAATATATAAAGGAAAACCACGCCGGGTCCCCCATCGGCCGCAGCCTTACCAATACTGCTGAAGATGCCGGCACCGATCACGGCGGCGACGCCCAGTGCCGTCAGGTCTTTTACTTTAAGTACTTTGTGCAGGGCCGAACCATGGCCGTCACCATAGCCCTCCGCAGCATCCTTTAATATGGTAGCAATGTTTTTCTTACGCAGTATCGACATATGCTGTTTTTTTTGATATAGGATTCAATCTATGGACCAGCGCTTCTATCCTGGCTATCGCCTTTCCGCCGTTTTGAAATTCCGACCATTTTCCTACTGGTCACTGGTGTCTCAGCGGAACCTGGCCGGCCCACACCGATCCGGCTGCCTAATGATCTCTTTTTACCAATAGCTGCGCCAGATCCTTTAAAGGCTGTTTTCTTTTAGACACAACAGCCATATCATCAAAATGCTGCATGGCCAGATTCAGAAAACGGCTTTTTTCCTCACGGGCCCAATCATCAATATGGTTGGCCTTATAGATCTCCAGCACCCGGGGTACCTTATCCGCATCATCGGTTTTCAATAAGGCAGTCAGCACCTCTTTCTGTTCAGCATTGGCCTGTTCCATTGCCTGGATCAATAAAAAAGTCTTTTTATTCGAACGTATATCGCCTCCGGTTTGCTTACCAAATTTTTCCGGGTCGCCAAATGCATCCAGATAATCATCCTGCATTTGAAATGCCAGGCCGATACTTTTACCGGCTTCGTACAAAAGTTCCAGGTTACCCAAACCGCCTCCACCCAGAATACCCCCCATCTGCAGACTGGCAGCCAGCAAAACGGAAGTTTTCAGGGTAATCATATGCAGGTATTCATCATAAGAAACCTTATCCCTTTTCTCGAAGTCCATATCCAGCTGCTGGCCCTCACAAACTTCGGTTGCCGTTTTATTGAAAAGATGCAGGATGCGCGGAATAAAATCCGGATTCAGCAGGTTGATATAATCATAAGCCTTGACGATCATCACGTCTCCCGCCAGAATGGCGGTATTCAGACCATATTTATTATGGAGGGTGGCTTCTCCTCTTCTTAGCGGAGCATTGTCCATAATATCATCGTGGATCAGGGTGAAATTGTGAAAAAGCTCAATGGCCGAAGCCAGGTTCCAGGCATCCGGATGAATCTCCCCAAACAGCTCATTGGCCATCAGGCAGAGCACCGGCCGGAATCTTTTACCGGCTATGGATAAAAAATAGTTATTAGGCGTATATAAGGTTTCGGGATGCTGGGGGAAATGGGTACGGCCAAAATGTGAGGAAAACTTCTTTGATAATTCCTGAAATGATTGCATGCGCCAAAAATAATAAGAAAACTGTTAGCGATCAATATAGATTCCGTACGATGGTTTCGATTGCCAAATTACAAACTTCAGATACGATCATTAAAAAATAAAATGGATTATAGTTATCAAAATCAGCGTACTACAGCCGTCTGTGTCAAATTATCGTTTACGGTTCTCCAGATGCCTAAGGGATTTTCATCCTTTAATTCCTCCGGCAAAAGCTCATCAGACCAGTTCTGAAAGGCCAGGGGACGGGCAAACCGCCTGATACCATCAGCGCCCACAGCCGTAAACCGGCTATCCGTTGTCGAGGGATAGGGTCCGCCGTGCTGCATGCTCAGGCAGACTTCGACACCTGTGGGTACCCCGTTGAGGATAAAACGCCCACACCGGTACTTGATGGCATCTACCAGGGCAGCCTGCTCCTGAATATCGTTGGAAGTGGCCATGAGTGTTGCCGTAAGCTGACCATCAATACTACGGGCCACTTCAAGCATCTGGTCAGGACTGCTGCATCGGATAATCAGCGAAAATGGCCCGAAAACTTCCTGGTGCAGGAGTGGATTTTGGATAAATGCTTCGGCTGTTGTCATGGCAATGGTCGGAAGGCCTTGTTGTTCGCCGGGAGTCGTACTGGCTGTTGCCAGAAGCTGTACTTCTTTTTGCTCCAGTACCTGTGTTCTTTTACCCATAAAATTCTTATGAATACCGCTGTGCAGCATGGATGCCGGGACCACTTTTTCTACTGCTTCTTTTAAGGTGGCCAGAAAAAGTTCCAGTTCAGGCCCCTCCAAACCAATAATCAATCCCGGATTGGTACAGAATTGCCCCATCCCAAGATTAATGGAAGCCGCATAGTCGGTAGCCACTTTTGCAGCCTCCTGCCGCATTTTTTCCGGCAAAAGAAACACCGGGTTGGTACTGCTCATTTCCGCAAAAACCGGTATCGGTTCCGGGCGTTGACCGGCCCAGTCAAAAAGTTGCCGTCCACCTGCCAGGGAGCCGGTGAAACCCACCGCTTTGACCTGAGGATGCTCGACCAGCATTCTGCCGATTTCATTGGAAGCGCCATGTATATGAGAAAATACACCTTCAGGCAATCCGGACTTGGAGACCGCATTTTTAAGGGCGTTGGCAACCATTTCACTGGTACCGGCATGTGCGGGATGTGCTTTGACGATAACCGGGCAGCCCGCTGCCAGTGCACAGGCGGTATCTCCTCCGGCTGTCGAGTAGGCAAAGGGAAAATTAGCAGCACCGAATACAACTACCGGGCCCAGGGGGATCATCATTTTCCTGATATCCGGCGAGCTTTCCTGCCGACCGGTATCGATTCGGATATCCATCCAATCACCCCGCTCACAGGCCTGTGCATAAGACTGCAGCTGGAAGGCGGTTCTGGCCCGCTCATTTCGCAAACGTTCCAATGGCAGGCGGGTTTCCTGATGGGCCAGTTCCAGTAAAGGATCGCCGGTAGCTTCCAATGCCCCCGCCATCGCAAGCATCAGGCTGGCGCGTTGCTTTAAGCTGCAATTACGGTAGATTGAAAAAGCCGCATGCGCCTGTTCAATAACTGAATTTACGGTTTCCGGACTGGCATCTTCGTACATGATTTTGAATTTCTTTTAAAGTTTATAAAACGTGCCGCAAAACCCAAAAGTCTTTAGCTTTTGGGATGTAAGGCACAAGAAAAATTTAGCCCTGTGAAAGAATATATTGACGGACAGTTTCAGGACTTGCTTCTCCAATAGAGCAAACAAAGTAACCATCTGACCAGAAAGCATGTTCTTCCCAAAAGTTCTTTGACAATATGGTTTTGTGCTTTTGCCAAAGGTAATAGTGGTTTACGACTTCAAAATCAGATTTAGCAGTAATTGACTACATAATAGACTTCATGTCATTATCCAAATCTCCTACAAGCAGCTTTTTACGGTACTTACAAACGAAAATGAGATGGCATTTTGAATATATTTTAAATATTTGTGATAGTATAACTTCTTTAAAGATCTTTTAACAATGTTTTTGTGCATTATTATCTATTTTTGATTATATATATAATATTTATTGTTAGTATATTCAATACATATTACTTAACATTAAGACTATAATTGAAAACAATACATAAGACATACCGTTTTGCATTGTTGCCTGCAAAGCAACAGGAACTGCTTTTGAGTAAGCATTTCGGGTGTGTTCGCTTTGTGTTCAATCACTTTTTAAACGAAAGAATTGAGCAGTATAAGGAGAATAAAAAATCAGATAATTATCTTAAACAGGCCGGTGCTTTGACCCAGTTAAAAAAGAAAGAAGCAACTGAATGGTTAAAGGAAGTAAACAGTCAAACATTACAAACCGCCTTGCGAAATTTAGACACCGCCTTTGTGAACTTTTTTAGAGGTAATGCTAAGTTCCCCCGATTTAAAAGTAAACGGAGAAAA
>NZ_BAAGRD010000009.1:0-9211 GCF_054783135.1 Niabella terrae | reverse complement strand
AGAACTGCGGCGAACGATTGCAGGACTTGATGTTTGCTCATTCATTGATATCCTTTTTTGAAAATGAATATCAAATCTAAAAGCATCAAATCAGAAAACAGTGGCCGTCCTCGTTAGAGGTTTACAAAGTAAACGCAAAAAGAACAGTTTCACAGTTCCGCAATTTGTTGAAGTGAGTAATGGGAAATTGTTTTTCCCAAAATTTAAAGATGGCATTAAAATCATCGAACATCGTGAATTAAAGGGTGAAGTGAAGCATTGTACTGTATCTAAAACACCAACAGGTAAATACTTTGTATCCATACTTTGTGAAGTGCAGTATCAACCATTGAAGCCAACAAAAAAACAGGTGGGCATTGACTTAGGAATTAAAGATTTTGCTGTTACTTCCGACGGCATAAGGTTTACAAACAACTATCATTTAAGAAGATATGAAAATCAATTAGCAAAAGCACAAAAACACCTTTCAAGAAAGGTAAAAGGCTCAAGTAGCCGAAACAGGCAAAGGCTTAAAGTTGCGGCAATACACGAAAAAGTTGCCAATACCAGGCTTGACCTGTTACATAAGGTATCTACACAGATAATCAATGCGTACGATATCATATGTCTGGAAGATTTGAACGTGAAAGGAATGATGGCAAACCATAAACTTGCAAAGCATATAGCAGATGCAAGTTGGGGAACATTCGTCGGGCTACTTGAATATAAAGCAAGTTGGAACGATAAGCGAATAATTAAAATCAACCGCTTCTATCCATCTTCAAAAACCTGTAACGAATGTGGCTATATCCATCAGGCCCTAAATCTTTCGGAAAGACAGTGGACTTGTCCAAATGGACATATTTTGGACAGGGACTTCAATGCAAGTAAAAATATCCTTGAAGAAGGAATAAGAATCATCGGGGCGGAACTCTCCGATTACACGGGCAGAGCCTTAAATAAGACTTCTGAAAAGGAGCACAGGGCGTTGAAGTCCGAAGCCCATTGGTCTTTAGCCAATGGGTAGTTCACTACGTATGTCGCGGCGATTTTGATGCGCCTTATCATGAATTATTGGAAACTGGAAGAAGACAGGGCGGAAGACTCTTTGCAACTGGCCGGTAAATATATCGGCATGATAGAACGGTTACTTGTCTTTTTCTTTGTGCTATTGAATCAGTGGTCTGCAATTGGATTTTTAATCGCGGCAAAATCGATACTAAGATTCAGCGATTTATCCAGGGCCAAAGACCGAAAGCTGACCGAATACGTGATTATCGGAACTTTGCTGAGCATTTCGATAGCGATCTTCACCGCACTTTTTTACAAGTTGGCAGATTTTTACATTTGATTGAAAATTGGGGGATTATCGGCACTACACCCGATAATCAAGCTTATCGGCTTTATAACCGATATCGCACCTGCATGTAATTATATCCTCCCACGAGGTAAGTGCCGAAATAGTGAGCGGGTCCGGAATCGAAGCTATGGGAAGAATCCCGAAAAGATCCGCCTGTCAACCTGATTTTTGCATCTTTAGCAGGAAGTACCCCGATAGTCCACCAAGGATCGAAGCGGCGAAAATGCCGATTTTCGCCTGCGTGATATACATCTCGTTGGAGAATGCCAGAGAAGTAATAAATAATGACATCGTAAACCCGATAGAAGCCAGTAATCCGACACCCAGCAAGTTACGAAAATTCATGCCTTTGGGAAACTTTGCAATCCCGAGCTTTATGAATAGTAAGGTGAACCCCACCACCCCTATGAACTTACCGACCAGCAGGCCCAAAAATACACCGACCAGAATATGCGTATTGAATAAATTACCGAAATCTACGTTGAGCGATACACCAGCGTTAGCGAGCGCAAAAATCGGCAGGATGATATAAGTCACCAAAGGATGCATTGCATGTTCCAGGCGCTGCAAGGGCGGAGTAGCTTCCAGAGCGGCCACCTGGACCTGCTCCAGAATATGCAGTTGCTCATTGGTCAGGGTTGGCTTATTTTCTGTAGGATCAATACTTTTAAACCGGGTAAGGTATTTTTGTATTTTGTCTACAAAAATCTGCTCTTTTATTTTTACATCCGCCGGTATCGTAAATGCCGCCAGCACAGCTGCTATGGTGGCATGTACCCCGGACAGTAAAAATTCTGTCCAGACACCACCGATGCCCAGAATGGCATAAAAGAAAATACTCCTTACACCGAGCTTGTTTCCCAGGTACATGGTCAGCAGCATCCCGCCTCCTATCGCCAGGTGCAGCAGCGAAATTTGGGAAGTATAGAACAAAGCAATTACCAGTACGGCACCCAGGTCATCAACAATAGCCAACGCAGTAAGAAAGACTTTTAATGATAAAGGTACTTTCTTACCGAGCAAAAACAGGACGCCGAGTGCAAATGCGATATCAGTAGCCATTGGGATGCCCCAACCCCTGCTGACGGAAGGAGCACTATTCCATAATAAATAAATGACGGCAGGAACGACCATTCCTCCCAGCGCTGCTCCTATGGGCAATAAAGCACTGCGCAAGTCAGACAGCTGTCCGGCTATGATTTCGCGCTTCAGCTCCAGTCCTACGACGAAAAAGAAAACAGACATCAGGCCATCATTGATCCAATGATGAAGGCTAAACTCGAAATAAGTCCTGCCTTCCCACTGAATCCCGAATTTATGCGCTAAAAAATGGTGATATCCTTCTGACCACCCGGAATTGGCTAAAACCAGCGCCAAAATAACACTGATCCCTAAAACAACCCCACCAGATTTTTCCAGCTGAATAAAACGCTGAATGGGTTGTACCAGTCGGTCTATCGGCCTTCTTTTTAATGCTCCCACTATAAATTTGAATTTAATCCCTGCAAATCTATACGAATATAACTAAGCTATAGGTGAACAGGATGGTTTTTTTAATGAACTGGCCCGGCTATGTCTGAATGATTCATGTCGCGATGCCCCCATGCATAAAATATTGTTCTGATAGAAAAAGGCGCAACGATGGCCCCTTTTGCACCCGCCAAAATTAAAAACGGTTCCCATTCATATTAATTACACGCTTTATGGCAAGGAATTTGAAACATATCGCATATAGGCCCATACGACACAATGGGATATCTGGAAGAACTGAAAACACCTTCGGCGAGCGAAATTAGCCGGCCGGATTTTTATACCTGGTTTTATTAAAGGCGGGTGTGGCGCGGTTGCCAATCGCCACCCTGCTTTAGGATCATAGTCAGGTCTGGCAAATGGATACAGCAGGATGGAAATGTAGCGAAGCCAGAGAGCCCGGTTAAATGGTCAGACAAGTCCCTGGAAAGCAAAAACCGATTATTCACTTTTAAAATAAATATTATGAGAGGAATATTATGGCTGGTGGCTGTTATTTGCATAATAGTCTGGCTACTTGGACTACTGGGAGTCGGCAATGGTCTGGGTATGGGAAATTTAATCCACATTTTACTGGTAATCGCGATTATTGTTGTGTTGTACAATATTATTTCAGGCCGCAAACCCCTGGAATAATGGCTCCCAGGTTTTTCGGACCGGACTTTACACAAAATAATCAGACTGCATGATGCGCTATTACAGAAGCAAACGCGGGAAGGGATTTGTATTTACCGACCAGGAAGGCGTTCGGGTGGATGACCCGCAATTGAAAGAATACTTTAAATCACTTGTGATACCACCTGCCTGGCAGTCGGTTGAGATCAGTGGTTCATCGCGGGCACGCATATGGGCTACAGGCATCGATGCAAAGGGCCGGAAGCAGTACATTTACAATAGTCGGTACCGCGAAAAGCAAAATGCGCAAAAATTTGACCGTATCATCAGTTTTGCTGCGCAATTGGAACATATGCGGCGTGTGACAGGTCAACACCTGCGAAAGCGTAAACCTGGACGTGAGAAAGTATTGGCAACAATGGTCCGGCTGCTGGAAACCGCCTTTTTTCGTCCGGGGAACGAGGCGTATGCCCGTGAGAATAAAAGCTATGGACTGACGACCTTGCGCAGTAAGCACCTCTGTATCGAAGGAGATGAAATTATTTTTTCCTATAAAGGAAAATCAGGGCAGCAACAGGAACGCCATATTCTGGATGGTAAACTTGCCAGAATCGTTCAGGAACTGGATGAATTGCCGGGATATGAAGTCTTTAAATATGAAGACGAAGATGGTCAGATCATTGACGTTAAGAGCAACGATCTAAATGATTATATCCGTGAAATAATGGGTGCGGATTTTTCCGCCAAGGATTTTCGAACCTGGGCCGGTACAGTAATCGCCGCCATGGCGCTCGATGAACTCGGTGCGGTTAAGCCGTTGGAACAAAAAAAGCTCAATTACAATATAAGGCAGGCCGTAGTTACCGTAAGTGAAAAGCTGGGAAATACACCGGCTATTGCCAGAAGTTCCTATATCGATCCCCGGGTCATTGACAATTATATCCACGGCAAAACCATCAGTTATTTCAAAGCTGCGGTAAACAAAATGCTGAAAACCAATGAAAATCTTTCAGTTGAAGAACTCGGTGTGCTTTGTCTGCTGAAAAGACGGTGGACCGGTACTGCACGAAAAACTACGGCCCGTAAAACGGGCTAGCGTCTATTAAAAATGAATTCCGTAACCCTATTCAAAGCCATTGGCAAAGATCTTCCACTATTTCTTTAACTCCGTTTCCGTATGCATGGCGCAAACATATTCACCATTGTCTTTTACCCAGGTAGAACTGCAGGCACAGCTGTAAACCGACGGACCGGTTTCCATCTCGAATTCCAGATCAATCAGGTAGGCGATGACAGCAGTATCATCCAGGATCTGCGTTTGAACGCCTGAGATGTCCAGCACTTTCATTTTTCGGTTGGCCCCGGATGCGAACATTTTCTCAAACGCTGTTTCGTCCACGGCCCGAATCCCGCTTTTAGCGACGGTAATACAGGGAAATCGGGTAAGGCTTTTAACAGTTTGTAAATTATGCTCCTGCATTCCTTGCCAATATTTTTTTTCCAGTTTCAAAATATGGTTTTCCATAATCGATATTTTAACGAGTTATTATCGTACACTTTATTTCTGATTATGATAATTCAAGTGCTGGTAAAACAGATATAATGTTACTTCGATTCAAAGCTCTTACCCGTTATTCAGATCAATTCCCTTGCCAATTCAACCAGACAGTACAATTACTATATATTTTCAAATCTAACTGCGCGGAATGGAATGGACGAGCAACAGGAAGTAATTGAAAATCTACTTTTTACAATCGGAGGATTTTAAGTTGGATATCAAGCACCTTTTCATAGGAAAATCTTGTTCCCTTGCTAAGCTGCCCGCCTAAATAGACTAGTCTTTCAATTGCTCATCACTAGTGGGGATGGTTCCTGGTATTTTTAAGCGGTAAATTAGCTAAGCCTCCATTGCTTTTATCACTTTTTTTAGATCGATGCCCTTGCCCAGTACAGGCTTAAAAATGTCCCCTTTTTGCCTTACCCTCTCAACGGCGTTCAGGATGGTAAAATCGGCTGTTTTTAGTCCTTTTTTTACTTCTTTCCATTCCAGTGGCATAGATACCGTGGCTCCTGGTTTAGGACGCACGGAGTAGGGGGAAGCAATGGTCGCATGTGGACGATTCTGTAGAAAATCCAGGTACATTTTACCCCTTCTGCTTTTCACCGTTCGTTCAATGGAAGTAAAATCCGGAATCCGTTCATGAATCAGATGCACGATTACCCGGGCAAATTCCTTTGATTGTTCGTAAGTATATTTTTGATTCAGCGGTATATAGATGTGCATACCCGTTGAGCCACTGGTTTTTGGATAGCTGGGAACGGACAGTTCTTCAAGTACGTCCCTGGTCACCAAAGCCGCTTCGATGACCTGCTCAAAACTGGTTTTAGTACCGGGATCCAGATCGATAATACAAAAGGATGGGTGATCCGGCTTCTTTACTGTACTACTCCAGGGATTCAGTTCTATGCAGGCCAGATTGGCCATATATAGTAATGTCGCCTCATCACCACCCACCAGATAATTGCGTTTCCGGTTATCGGAATCGCTGCGATAAGCAAAAGTTCGAGCCCAATCAGGAACTTTCCCGGTCACATCCTTGTAATAAAAACCCTCGCCCTTTATTCCATCCGGAAACCGGTTCATGGACTGGGGCCTGTCTTTCAGATAAGGTAGGATAAAGGGGGCAACCTGGTAATAATAATTGATCAGGTTGCGTTTCACATATTTTTCTTTGGGCCAGAATACCTTATTCAGGTTGGTAAATTTCAATTCATGGCCACTGACTTTTCGGACCTGGGTTTGCTCATGGGGATTTAATAAACTTTTCCGCTCCCCTTTTCCTGCGGGTTTGATGCGAATACTATCTTTTGCCATTGGCACTATTTTTTCAGTATCGACTTCTTTTTCAAGAATCACTTCACCGGGCTTTTTATCGGCCCGCATCCCATCAAAGGAAGGATGCCTCATGACGCCATCAGTTGTCATTTCCGTAAAACTGACTTCGCAAATTAACTTTGGCTTCAACCAGGTTGCAGTGGCTTCCGGTGGATCTGGCCGAAACCGGCTGGGTTTGTTGACATCAGGTACTTTATCAAAGGGCGATCTTTTGACTATCAAAGGCTTAAATTGCTTCAGTAGCTCCAGTTGTTGTTTCAGACTGAATCCTGTACCAATCTTACCGGTATAAATAAATTTCCCTTTCTCAAATACACCCACCAGCAGGGAGCTGAAGGGCTTGCTGCTCCCTGTGTTTTTGGTATACCCCCCAATCACCACTTCCTGTCGCTTGCTGGCTTTGATTTTGAGCCAGTGCCGGCTGCGATCGCCTGGCAGGTAAGGACTGTCCTGCTTTTTTGCCATAATGCCTTCCAGTCCCAGCTGCTTTGCCTGTTTCAGAAATTCGATCCCGGAAGTCTCAAAATCTTCGCTGAACTTTATAATGCCATCTTCAGGTATCAAGGATTTCAGCACTTCTTTCCGCGCTGTCAGGGGCAGCTCCGTCAGATCTCGGCCGTCGAACCAGAGCATATCAAACAGGTAATATAACAGGATACCGTCCGCCTCGCTGCGCCAGTTCTGCAGCGCACCAAAATTGGCCTGTCCGTCTTCATTGACCACTACGATTTCGCCATCCACGATAGCATCTGTCCTCCAGTCCTTCAAAGCCGTGACGATCGGATAATATTTCTCATTGAAAGATTTATTGTTACGGGACTTCAGTTCCAGTTTTGCTTTGTTCATAAAAGCGATAGCCCGATAACCATCCCATTTAATTTCGTAAGACCAGCCTGCCTCATCGAAAGGCTCGTCCACCAGGGTGGCCAGCATGGGTTTGACAGATGTATAAAACCGTTTTCGGGGGGCCTTTTTCAATTGGGATCTGACGCGGCTTTCAGACGGGGCATCTGTCGCAACTTCCCCGGACACCTTTTTTGTTATTTTTTCTACCGGTTCTTTTACTGCTGCGGTCTTTTTAGCCGCTTTCTTTGGAGTCCGTTTCGATTTTGTTGCTTTGGGTTTAGCACCATATATGTTATCGGAAGTCTTTGCAATACCGGTAATTGTTTTTCGGGATCTGACGGAGCGGTCTTTTAAAGTGATATCTCCTTTACCTGCGTATCGGTCGTCCAGTTTCATTAAAAGCCAGGCATTTTCCTCTCCTGAATGCATTTTTACCAGTGCAAATGTTCCTTTTAATTTCTTTCCGTGCAAAACAAACTTAAGTTTGCCGGACCTTAAGGCTGCGCGTAATGCTTTTTGCTGTTCTTTGAGCTCCTTCTTTTCTGAATCCCCCTCAGGTTCATAATAACCCTCATCCCAAATCATCACGGTACCGCCACCATACTGCCCCTTGGGGATGATTCCTTCAAAATTCCGGTAATCATAGGGATGATCTTCCACCTGCATGGCGAAACGCTTAATATCAGGATCCAGAGATGGCCCCTTGGGTACAGCCCAGCTTTTTAGTACCCCATCCAATTCCAGCCGGAAATCATAGTGGAGCCGTGAGGCATCATGCTTTTGAACTACAAATCGAAGTCGGGTTTCAGTAGATTTCCCTCCGAAAGGCTCGGGTGTTTTACTTTTGGATCGCTTTTTATTATATGTTGCGAGACTCATTGGGTTGGATGCTTTTGCCGACTGGCTTAAACAGTGTGGAGAATTTTCAACACTGGCCGTTGTCTGTCAGGTAATATCTATTGTCCACCACCTGAAACGGAAAACCGAATCAGTGGGCAGGAACAATTTCCTATCTAAAGAAAACTTGCAAAAAACATGCTAATTCAGGTTCAGGAACCGGCTTTCATATCGGCTGTCAGGAGCTATTGAGAAACCGATTATGTCATCTACTATCCGATTATCCATCGGATGTAAACCTCCTTTAAATCGGCACAGAAGAGCTTTCGGTCTTTCCATACCACATATTTACACGAGTTGCGGATCTGGTGCACTATACAGAGCAGGTTTACCGTATCAGGGAACACTCCTTGATGGCATCTGTAAATCCTTTGAGATTATCCGTACAGGCAATCAGGATGTCTTCCACACCCCGGGCTTTCAGATCGGTCAGTATACTCATCCAGAAAGAAGCGGATTCTGTTTCAGCCATCCACATGCCCAGCACTTCTTTTAATTCATCGTTTTTCTGGCCAATAACCTTTCTTAATAATTTGTCCATAGTGAACGGCCTATCTCATGTATATTTGAGATAATCTTCATCGTCAGGAATTGTCTGGCCTTTTTAGGCGCAGTTCAGTCGGCAGTATTGCAAATGTTAGATAAATTTCTTCTCCTTACCGCTTGAGCTTTAAAAACAAGCGGACAATTCCAAAACTATCATTATTCCGAAAATAATCAGTAGAAATGCTATTTTCGAAGATTATAATCACCTAAATATGCTATATTTGGAGAATATAATCTCCAAACTATGATAAATAGGTCTTTAGAACATATACTTACAAGCAAGGTGGATTACAAAAAAGCCATCATTGTACTCGGTCCAAGACAGGTTGGTAAAACCACCCTACTCACCCAAATCGCCAAATCGCTGGGTGATTATCTCTATATTAATGGAGACGACCCGGAAACCCGACTGTCGTGGAGCAATCCCACACAGGCTTTTATCAACCGCTATATCGGCAGCTATAAAGTTGTCGTCATTGATGAAGCCCAGCGACTGGAAAATATCGGGCTGAGCGCCAAGATGATCATAGATGCAAAAAAGG